>NZ_BAABIK010000039.1:0-34040 GCF_039542725.1 Streptomonospora halophila
ACTGGCTGATCGGCGCCCCGGTCAAGCGGTCACTGATCGCCTACGACCACTGACCGGGACACACAACAACTCCCATCAACGATCTAGCCCGCGAACGCAGGCGCCGCAGGGCCCGGCCACCCGGAGCGCCCCGAGTCCAGGGGCGGTGCGGCCGCGGTGCGCGAGGCGGCGCGGTCAGTAGCGGGCGGAGCGGGCCAGCTGTCCGATGGAGCGCGAGAGCACGTCGTCGACGAACGCCTCGACCTCGGGCCAGCGGTCGTCGGCGGCGTCGGTGGGCACCAGGGTCACGCAGTCGGCGCACCCGGGTTCCAGGACGTCCATCGCGCCGTCCTCGGCGTTCAGCCGGCCGTCGGCCGTCACGGCGAGCACCCCGGTGGCCGAGGACCCCACCTCCTGGACGAACACGGTCAGCCGCAGGACGCCGTCGGCCAGGTCGACGTCGAGCGAGGCGTGCCACTCGTTGGCGCCGGGGCTGAACAGCGCACGCCTGGCGGAGTCGCGGCTGCGCTCGGCGGTGGCGGGTACGGCCGCGGTCCGGGTGCGGGTGGCGGTGGCGGAGTCGTCGGCCGGCCCTGCGGGAGAGGGCGCGGCCCCTGATCCGGAGGGGCCGCCCCCGGCGGGGTCGCTCGGCGTGGCGAAGGCCGGGCCGCCCGTCGAGCTGCTGACCACGGACCGGCACGCGGGGTCGAGCTCGCGCAGGACCAGGTGCAGCGGTGCACAGCGCAGACGCAGGTGGTCGACGATGCGGCGGTGGACCGCGGCGGCCAGGCGGCCGCTCTCGCCGCGGCGGGCGGTCGGCACGCGCGAGGGCCGGCTCAGCTCGGAGCGCAGAGCGGCGGTCTCCAGGTCGGCCAGCAGCAGCACCAGGGGGGTCAGCCGGTCGTCCTCGGTCCCGGCCGAAGCGCGCAGCGCAGAGGCGGGTGCGCCGTCGGGTGTCGGGGCCGGGACCGCGGGCGTGCCGCCGGCCGCGACAGGCCAGGGCATGGCACCCCCGCCGGCGGCGGAGCGCGACGGAAGGTCGAGCGGACAGCGGCTGTCGATCGCCGGCGGCGGCAGGTCGGAGCGGATCAGCGAGAGCGAGGCCAGCCACCACGGCAGGGGGCGCAGGTGCGCGGGCGGGCCCGGCCGGTCCGGGGCGGCCGCGCCCGACTCCCCGGTCGCGGCGGGACGCGCCGAACCGGTCATCATCGCGTCGGTGCAGGTCGCGAAGAGGTGTGCCGCGCGGATGACCGGATGGGTCTCGACGGCCGCGGCCTCGGCCAGCAGCTCGCCCACGCCCTCCGGGGCGGGCAGCGGCGGGCCGAAGTCGGGTGCCCCGCGCGCCAGCGCCTCGAAGTAGCCCGGGGTCAGGCGGACACCGGAACGGCAGTCCTGGGCCACGGCCAGGAACGCGTCCTCCTCGGCGGCGATCGCATCGGAGGCGGCGGTGTCCTGGTCGGCCAGCCGCCGCAGCTCCTCGATGCGCCGGCGCGCGCTGCGCCGGTTGACCGCCGGGTCGTCGGTCCGGTCGCCGTAGCGCCGGTTGTCCGCCCACACCTCGCGCAGCCGGTCGAGGTTGCCGAGTCGCCTGCGCACGGCGTCGGGGAAGCTCTCCGGAGCAAGGGCGCGGCCGCGTCGTCGGGTGTCCACGCTGTCACCGTAGCCAGCGGCACGGCCGATAAAACCCGGCTTGTGATGATCCTTCCAGGGATCGCGGGGAACGGTCCGGGGCCGCCGCAAGCTAAGGATCCGGCCTCGAATCGGCCAACACAGAGCGAACACGCCGATCCCGGGCCCTGCGGCCCGGTAACCTTCCACCGCGGCGCGCCGTCCCCGAGCGGCCGCTCGCCCCCGGAGTTCGGCCGCGCGGGTCAACCGGCGGCGTTTGCCGGGCAACCGGAGGCGCGCGCCCCGCGTCCCCGACTTCGTCACCTTCGCGCGTCGGCGGTGCTGGGCCGCCGATCCCGCCGCGCGTTCGCCTGCCCGGCACGGACAGTGAATGGAGTGGCCGCTCCCGTGCAGATGTCATCAGGCTCCGCTGCGCAGCCACAGGAGCCTTCGGGCACCGCCGAGCGCGGTGCGGGCACCGGCCGGAGCTCCGGTTCCGGGTTCCGCCCCGAGCTCCAGGGGCTGCGTGCCGTCGCGGTGCTGCTCGTGGCCGTCTACCACATTTGGCTGGGCCGGGTGTCCGGCGGTGTGGACGTGTTCCTGCTGCTCACCGGCTTCCTGATCACGGGCTCGCTGCTGCGCGCGGTGGAGCGGGGCGGCCGCGTCGACTATGCCGCGTTCTGGTCCCGGCTGGTCAAGCGGCTCTTCCCCGGCGCGGCGGCGGCGCTGGCCGGCATCCTCGCGGCGAGCTACCTGTTCCTGCCCGCCACGGCTTGGCGCGACGCGATCTCGGGGACGATCGCATCGGCGCTGTACTTCCAGAACTGGCACCTGGCGCTGAGCTCGGTGGACTACCTGGCGCAGAACAGCGGGGCGGGCCCGGCCCAGCACTTCTGGTCGCTGTCGGTGCAGGGGCAGTTCTACCTGGTGTGGCCCGTGCTCATCACCGCGGCCGCCGCCCTGGCGCGCGCGGCCGGATGGCCGCTGCGGCGCGTGGTGACCGCGGCCCTCGCCCTCGTCTTCGCCGCCTCGCTGGCCTACTCCGTGGCCGTCACGGCCGCCGACCAGCCCTGGGCCTACTTCGACACCGGCGCCCGCCTGTGGGAGCTCGCGCTCGGCGGACTGCTCGCCCTTGCCCTGCCGCACCTGCGCCTGCGCCGCCTGCCGCGCATCCTGCTGGGCTGGGTCGGACTCGCGGCCCTGGTCTCCTGCGGCCTGCTGGTGAACGTCTCCACGCTGTTCCCCGGCTTCATCGCGCTCTGGCCCACCCTCGCCGCCGCGGCCGTGATCGTCGCGGGCAGCACCGGCTCGCCCCTGGCCGCCGACCGGCTGCTCAACCTGCGTCCGCTGCACTACGTCGGCGACCACGCCTACGCGCTCTACCTCTGGCACTGGCCGGTGCTGGTCTGCTACCTGGAGGTCACGGACCGCACCCAGCCCAGCCTCACCGGCGGCTGCCTGGTGCTGGCGGTGTCGATGGCGCTGGCGGTCGCGACGCGGTGGGTCGGCGAGGACGGGGTCGACGCGTTCACCCGCGCCCGCCCGGGCCGGCTCTGGTCGGTGTCGGTGGGCGCGGCGTGCATCGTCCCGGTCCTGGCCGCCTCGGGCGTGTGGTCGGGGTACCTGACCCACCAGCAGCGCCAGCAGGAGCTGGCCGCGACGCAGGCCCAGGCCGCCGACTACCCGGGCGCGGCGGCGCTGGGCGCGGCCGCCACCGCACCGGCCCAGGCCCAGGACGTGCCCGTCTACCCCGATCCCGCCAACGCCTCCGAGGACGTGCCGGTCACCTACACCGACGGCTGCAACCAGGGGATCCCGGAGTCCGAGGTGCTCACCTGCTCCTACGGGCCCGAGGACCCCGTCCGCACGATCGCGCTCGTCGGAGCCTCCCACGCCGCGCACTGGTTCCCGGCGCTGCGCGAGATCGCCCGCGGCGAGCACTGGCGCGTCGTCAACATCATCAAGGGTTCGTGCCTGTTCACGGCCGCCGACCAGCTCCGCCACGGGCAGGCCTACGAGTCGTGCGCGGTGTGGAACTCCGGTGTCATGGCCGAGCTGGCCGACCTGCGCCCCGACGCCGTGTTCACCACGGCGACGCGCACCAACCTCGACGCCGGGTCGGGGCCGGTGGGGGAGTCGGTCGTCGAGGGCTACGTGTCGCGCTGGCGCGAGCTGGACGCCATGGGCATCGAGGTGATCGCCGTGCGCGACACCCCGCGGCTGGACTTCAACGCCCCCGACTGCCTGGCCGAGAACCGCCCCGAGGACTGCGTCGGCCAGCGCCACCGGTCCATGGCGCGCACCTCCCCGCTGGAGCGGATCGACGACCTGCCCGGCAACGTCGCCTACATCGACCTCACCGACCTGCTCTGCCGGGGCGACCGGTGCCCGGCGGTGATCGGCAACATCCTCGTCTACTGGGACAGCGCCCACATCACCGCCACCTACATGCGCACGCTCGCCCCCGTCCTGCGCGACCGGATCGAGGCGGAAGCAGGGCTGTGACCGGCGCCGGGGCCGCGTGCGGGCGGCCGCTCAGCCCTGCGCCGGGCGCCCGCCACCGGGCGGCTGCTCCCTGCGCTGGAGGAGCCGCAGCGCCTTCTGCTTCTCGAAGTCCATGGCGCGGGCCGGCGCCGGCGCCAGGCGGCCGACGCGCTCGCCGAACGAGCGGACCTGGGCGAGGACCGCGGGCTCGGCGAGGACGCGCAGGGCGAAGGCGAGCGCGGCCGGGGGGATGCCGTAGGAGCGCTCCAGGTCCAGGCCGGCCGACACCGCGGCGAGGTCGTTCCCGCTGAAGCGCCGGTGGCGGTGGCCGCGGCCGGTGGGCTGCTCCTTGGTCGGGGGGATCAGGCCCAGCGCCTCGCGGTAGCGCAGCATCCGGGCGGTCGTGCCCAGCCGTTCCGCGGCGGCCGAGATCGGTATCGCCGGAGGGGCCTCGGAGGGGCCGCCCGAAGGGCGCCGGCCGGCCGGTCCCCCCTCCGCCGGGCCCCGAACGTGAGGGGGGTCACCCCGCTCCTCGGATCGGGCGGGGACGGTCGGTCCGAAGTGCGCGGAATAGGAGGTTGTCGCGCGATTGTCTGGGTGCGCCATGGGTAGCAACTGTAGTCCTTCGGAGCCTTCCGGCACAGGGAATCTGACACCGCAGCGTCAAATTCGCTCCCGTGGTCGTGCTTCGGTCGGGCACCCCGTCCTAGACTCGGTGCGCATCCACCCAGGAGGAGTAAAGACGCATGTCCTTCGACTACAAAGTCGCTGACCTGTCCCTCGCCGAGTTCGGGCGCAAGGAGATCCGGCTCGCCGAGCACGAGATGCCGGGGCTCATGGCCACCCGCGCCGAGTACGGCGCCTCTCAGCCGCTCAAGGGCGCGAAGATCATGGGCTCCCTGCACATGACCGTGCAGACGGCCGTCCTCATCGAGACCCTCGTCGCGCTCGGCGCGGAGGTCCGCTGGGTCAGCTGCAACATCTTCTCCACCCAGGACCACGCCGCCGCCGCCGCGGTGGTCGGCCCCAACGGCACCCCGGACAACCCCCAGGGCGTGCCGGTCTACGCCTGGAAGGGCGAGACCCTCGAAGAGTACTGGTGGTGCACCGAGCAGGCGCTGACCTGGCCCGGTGGCGAAGGCCCCAACATGATCCTGGACGACGGCGGCGACGCCACCATGCTCGTCCACAAGGGCGCCGAGTTCGAGAAGGCCGGCGCCGTGCCGTCGCCCAGCGAGGACGACGCCGAGGAGTTCAAGGTCTTCCTGAGCCTCCTCAAGAAGAGCGTCGCGGCCGACCCGCAGAAGTGGACCCGCGTCGCCTCGCGCATCAAGGGCGTCACCGAGGAGACCACCACCGGTGTGCACCGCCTCTACGAGATGCACCGCGACGGCAAGCTGCTCTTCCCGGCGATCAACGTCAACGACTCGGTCACCAAGAGCAAGTTCGACAACAAGTACGGCATCCGCCACTCGCTGCCGGACGGCATCATGCGCGCCACCGACGTCCTGATCGGCGGCAAGATCGCGCTGGTCGCCGGCTACGGCGACGTCGGCAAGGGCTCCGCCGACGCGCTGCGCGGCCAGGGCGCCCGCGTGGTCGTCACCGAGATCGACCCGATCAACGCCCTCCAGGCCGCCATGGACGGCTACGAGGTCGCCCGGGTCGAGGACTACATCGAGACCGCCGACATCTTCATCACCACCACCGGCAACTTCGACATCTTCACCGCCGACCACATGAAGCGGATGAAGCACCAGGCCATCGTCGGCAACGTCGGCCACTTCGACAACGAGATCGACATGGCCGGCCTGGAGAAGACCCCGGGCATCAAGAAGACCGAGATCAAGCCGCAGGTCCACGAGTACGCGTTCCCCGACGGCCACACCATCCTGGTGCTGTCGGAGGGCCGCCTGCTCAACCTGGGCAACGCGACCGGTCACCCCAGCTTCGTGATGTCCAACAGCTTCACGAACCAGACGATCGCCCAGATCGAGCTGTTCACCAAGAGCGCCGAGTACCCGCTCGACGTCTACACGCTGCCCAAGCTGCTGGACGAGAAGGTCGCCCGGCTGCACCTGGACGCCCTCGGCGTGCGCCTGACCGAGCTCACCAAGGAGCAGGCCGCCTACATCGGCGTCGACGTGGCCGGCCCCTATAAGCCCGACCACTACCGCTACTAGTAGCGGTACGGGTTACACGGGATCTGGGACACTCTCCGGATGGCATTCCCAGACAGTGACGTCGCGGACCTCGGCCTGGCCCAGGCCGGGGTCCGCCGCGTCGAATGGGCCGAGCGCGCGATGCCGGTGCTGCGCAAGGTGCACGACCGCTTCGCCGCGGACCGGCCGATGGCGGGCCTGCGCGTCGCCGCGTGCATGCACGTCACGGCCGAGACCGCCAACCTGCTGCGGGCGCTGAGCGGCGGCGGCGCCGAGATCGCGCTCGCGGCCTCCAACCCCCTGTCCACCCAGGACGACACCGCGGCGGCCCTGGTCGCCGAGTACGGGATCTCGGTCTTCGCGCGGGCGGGCATCGACCCCGCCTCCTACGACCGCAACCTGGCCGCCGTCCTGGAACGCCGCCCGCACCTGCTGCTGGACGACGGGTGCGACCTGGTCAACATCGCCCACATGGAGCGCCCGGAACTGCTCGACGAGGCGCTGGGCGGCTGCGAGCAGACCACCACGGGCGTCATCCGGCTGCGGCGGATGCGCGCCGACGGCGCGCTGAAGCTGCCGATGGTCGCGGTCAACGACACCGCCACCAAGCGGATGTTCGACAACCGCTACGGCACCGGCCAGTCCACCCTCGACGGCATCATGCGCGCCACCAACGCGATGATCGCCGGCCGCACCGTCGTCGTGGCCGGGTTCGGCTACTGCGGGCGCGGCCTGGCCGAGCGCGCCCGCGGCATGGGCGCGCGCGTGGTCGTCACCGAGGTCGACCCGGTCAAGGCGCTGGACGCGGTGATGCAGGGCTACACGGTGCTGCCCATGGACGAGGCGGCGCCCATCGGCGACGTCCTGGTCACGGTGACCGGAAACCGCGATGTGGTCCGCGCCGAGCACCTGGCCTCGCTCAAGGACGGCGCGGTGCTGGCCAATTCGGGCCATTTCGACGTCGAGATCGACCTGCCCGCCCTTGAGGCGATGTCCGTGGACATCCGCCGAGAGGTGCGCCCGCAGGCCGACGAGTACGTCCTGGCCGACGGCCGCCGGATCGTGCTTCTGGCCGAGGGGCGCCTGGTCAACCTGGGTGCCGCCGAGGGCCACCCCGCCGCGGTGATGGACATGTCCTTCTCGGTGCAGGCGCTGACGGTGGCCTGGCTGGCCCGCAGCGCCGCCGACCTGCAGCCCGGCGTCCTGGAGGTGCCGGGCGGCATCGACACCGAGGTTGCGCGCCTGGAGCTGGAGGCCCTGGGCGTGGGCGTCGACCGGCTGACCCCCGAGCAGGAGGACTACCTCAACTCCTGGCAGGAGTGAGCCGCGGGCGCCTGCCCGCGGCCGTGACCGGCGGATTGGGCTAGCCCGGCCCGCGGCCGCCGTCGGGTGCGCCGCGGTGGTCCCCGCCCGGCGCCTGCGGCCGGTACCCGCCGTAGGGTGCCTGCGCCGGCGGTCCGCCCGGGCCGTAGGCGGCCGGCCCGGGCGGACCGCCGGGGCCCTGCCGGGCCTCCGGGTGCTGCTCGCGCAGCCGGGCCTGGCGCTCCTCCTCGCGGCGGCGGCGCTCGGCCAGCACCGCCGCGAGGAACTCCGGGGGAGTGGTGCCGGGCGGCGGCGGAGGGCTGACGGAGGCGGCCACCAGGTCGGCGATGCGCACGCCCATCCGGTAGCGCGACTCCTCGGCCAGCTCGCCGAAGCGCAGCAGGTATTGGCGGGCCATGCCCGCTGTCTCCGGCGACAGCTGCGACAGCTCGGCGCCGCGCGCCCAGTCGGCCAGGTGCGGAGGCATCGGCAGGCGGTCGTCGGGGCGCCGGGCGGCGCGCTCGTGCACCACCAGGGTGCCGGCGACGAAGTCGCCCACCCGGCGGCCGTCGCGGTTGACCAGCGACGTGATCAGGGCGACGACGCCGGAGGTGATCCAGATCTCCACCGCACCGGCCAGCGCCCGGCCCAATGCCTGGCGGAACCGCTCCGGGGAGCCGTCGGTGCCCACGACCCGCAGCCCCAGCGCCATCTTGCCCAGCGAGCGCCCGCGGGTGAGGGTCTCCATCGCGGTGGGATAGCCCACCAGCACCAGCACGCTCAGTCCCAGGTTCACCGCGGCCGTGGCCGCGGCGTCCAGCCCGCTCGCCACCAGTGCGGTCAGCGCTGCGGCGGCGAACAGGGCCACGACCTGGACGGCGGCGTCGACGAGCAGGGCCGTCATGCGGCTGGCGAAGCCGGCCGGGCGCAGGTCCAGTACGACAGCGTCGCCGGTGACCAGGGACGACTGGTCGTCGGGGAGTCCACCGCCCGCGTATGCCACCGCTGTCCGCCTCCGTAGGTCCGCTGCGGGCGCGCCCCATTCGTCCCGCCTGCCGTGCTCCCTCCAGTCTGTCAGGAGACGGCCGGCGCCGGTGACACGCACGCCTCCCGCGGTCCCGCCGGCCCCGGACCGTTCCGCGGGGCCGTGCCCGCACGGCCGCCGACACGCGGCCGCAGGGGCTGCCGGTAGAGTCGCCCGCGTGGATCTGGACGTCTTCGCCGCCGCGCACCGCCCCGAGTGGGAACGCCTCGACAGCCTCGTGCGCCGGCGCCGCCGCCTCAGCGGCACGGAGGTCGACGAGCTGGTCGACCTCTACCAGCGCGTCTCCACGCACCTGTCGGTGGTGCGCTCCGCGGGCCAGGACCCCGGGCTGGTCGGCCACCTCTCCGGGCTGGTGGCGCGGGCGCGCTCGGCCGCCACAGGCGCCCACGAGTCCTCCTGGCACGACGCCGCGCGGTTCTTCACCGACACCTTCCCGGCCGTGCTGTACCGGCTGCGGTGGTGGTGGATCGCCGCCGGCCTGGGCACCGTCGCCTTCTCCGCCGTGATCGCGGCCTGGATCGCCACCGACCCGCAAGTGCTGGCCGCGGTCGGGACCCCCGAGGAGATCCGCGCCTACGTCGAGAACGACTTCGCCAACTACTACGTGGAGCACCCCGGCGCCTCCTTCGCCGCCCAGGTGTGGACCAACAACGCCTGGGCCGCCGCCCAGGCGCTCATCCTCGGCGTGTTCCTGTGCCTGCCCACCGTCTACGTGCTCGCGCTCAACGGCGCGAACCTGGGTGTGGGCGCGGGGATGATGTTCGCCAACGGCAAGGGCGACGTCTTCCTCGGCCTGATCCTGCCGCACGGGCTGCTGGAGCTGACAGCGGTGTTCGTCGCCGCGGGCGTGGGCCTCAAGCTCGGCTGGACCCTCATCGCGCCCGGACCGCGCCCCCGCCTGCGCGCGCTGGGCGAGGAAGCGCGTCCGGCCATCGCGGTCGCGCTCGGCCTGGTGCTCGTGCTGTTCGTCTCCGGCCTGATCGAGGGCCTGGTGACCGGCTGGGTGCACACCACCTGGCTGCGCATCGGCATCGGTGTGGCCGCCGAGCTGCTGTTCTTGGCCTACGTGTTCGTCGTCGGCCGCGCCGCGCACAACCGGGGCGTGACCGGCGACATCGCCGCCGCGCCGCAGGCGGCCCCGGTCGCGGGCTGAGCGACCGGGGCGGGAGCGTCGGCGGCTACAGCCGCCCCTGTGCCTTGAGGCCGATGTAGGCGTCGGCCAGCGCCGGCGCGATGTGCTCGGGGTCGGCGTCGACGACCTCCACGCCGTGGCGGCGCAGCTCGGCGGTGATGCGGCTGCGCTCGCCCAGCGCGCGCTCGGCCGCCGCGGCCTCGTAGGCGGCCCGGGCGGTGCCGCGCGCCGCGGCCATCTCGCTCACCCGGGGATCGCCCACGGCCGCGACCATCAGCATGTGCCGCGAGGTCAGCGCGGGCAGCCGCGGCAGCAGGCCCTCCTCCAGCGCGGCCGCGTTCAGGTCGGTCAGCAGCACCACCAGCTGGCGGGTCCGGCTGTGCCCGCCGAGGATCGTGGCGACCAGGCCGGCGGGGTCGGACTCCACCAGCTCGGCCTCCAGGGGCGCCATCGCCTGCACGATCTGGGGGACGCGGCTGCCGCGGCCCTGGCTGCGCACCTGGGCGCGCACCCGGCGGTCGTAGGCCAGCAGGTCCACCCGGTCGCCGGCGCGGCCCGCCAGGGCCGCCAGCAGCAGTGCGGCGTCCATGGCGTGGTCCAGGCGCGGCACGTCGCCCACCCGTCCGGCCGAGGTGCGGCTGGTGTCGAGCACCAGCAGGATTCTGCGGTCGCGCTCGGGCCGCCAGGTGCGCACCACGACCGCGTCCCTGCGGGCGGTCGCGCGCCAGTCGATCGAGCGCACGTCGTCGCCGGGCACGTACTCGCGCAGGGAGTCGAACTCGCTGCCCTGGCCGCGCACCAGCGCGGTGTGCTGGCCGTCCAGCTCGCGCAGCCGCGAGAGCTTGCCCGGCAGGTGCCGGCGGCTGTGGAAGGGCGGCAGCGCCCGCAGCGTCCACGGCACCGCGTGGGTGCACTGGCGTGCGGCGAGCCCCAGCGGCCCGAGGCTGCGCACCGTGACCCCGGCGGCCGCCTGGTCGCCGCGGCGGGTGGGAGTGAGCTCGGTCACCACCCGTACCCGGCCGCCGCCGGGCACGCGTACCGGCCGCCGCGGCGGCCGCGCGCCGGCGCTGGGCGCCCACGCGTCGCGGAGTACGCCGCGCAGCCGGCGGCGCGCGGGGTTGGCGACCACGAGCGCCACCTCGGCGGTCTCACCCAGCCGGACGGAGGTGTCGCCGGAGCGCTCGAAGCGCAGGGCGCGCGGGCTGGGTGCCAGGAGAACGTCGGCCAGGACCGCCGCCGCGAGCAGACCCGGCACCGCCCAGGCGATCCAGGCCCCGACCGCGCCCGCCACCAGCACCGCGAGCGCGGCGGCGAAGGCGGCAAGCACCGCACGCCCCGTGATCGCCATCCTCGCTCCCTTCCGTGCCTTTCGACCTGTGCGGAGGCGGTGGGCCGCCCGCCGCGGGGCTGTGGATCAGCGGGGCACCGGCACCGACGCCAGCACACCGTCGAGCACCCCCGCGCTCGTGGCACCCTCCAGTTCGGCCTCGGGGCGCAGCGCCACCCGGTGCCGCAGCGTCGCCTTGGCGAGCGCCTTGACGTCGTCGGGGGTGACGTAGTCGCGCCCGGACAGCCACGCCCAGGCCCGGCTCGTGCGCAGTAGCGCGGTGGCGCCGCGCGGGGAGGCGCCCAGCTGGAGCGAGGGTGAGCCGCGGGTGGCGCGGCAGATGTCGACGATGTAGCCCAGCACCTCGGGCGCGACCGCGGTCGCGGCCACGGCCGCCCGGGCGGCGCGCAGGTCCTCGGCGCCCGCCACCGGCCGCAGCCCGGCCGCGTCCAGGTCGCCGGGGTCGAATCCCGCGGCGTGGCGGCCCAGCATGTCGACCTCGTGGGCGCGCTCGGGAAGCGAGACCACCAGCTTGAGCAGGAACCGGTCGAGCTGGGCCTCGGGCAGCGGATAGGTGCCCTCGTACTCCACCGGGTTCTGGGTGGCGGCCACGACGAAGGGGTCGGGCAGCGCCGCCGGCTCGCCCGCGACGGTCACCTGGCGCTCCTCCATGGCCTCCAGCAGCGCCGCCTGCGTCTTGGGCGGCGTCCGGTTGATCTCGTCGGCCAGGAACAGGTTGGTGAAGACCGGCCCCTCGTGGAACTCGAACTTGGAGGTGCGCGAGTCGTAGACCAGCGAGCCCGTGACGTCGCCCGGCATCAGGTCGGGGGTGAACTGGACGCGCTTGTGCTCCAGCGACAGTGCAGCCGAGACCGCGCGCACCAGCAGCGTCTTGGCGACGCCCGGCACGCCCTCCATCAGCACGTGGCCGCGGCACAGCAGCGCCACGACCATGCCGGTCACGGTCTCTTCCTGGCCCACGACGGCCTTGGCGACCTCGTGGCGCAGCGCGGTCAGCGCGGCTCTGGTCTGTTCGGCCTGCCCGGGCTCGGGCGGGCCGTCGGCGGGGAAGGCGGTCACTTGTGGTCTCCCTCGGTCAGCGGAGTCGGCAGCGGCGGTTTCGGTTGGCGGGCGCCGCCGGGAGCGCCGGTGCGCACGGGCGTCACCGCAGTCGCCCCTCCAGCCCGTCCAGCTCGTCGGTCAGCCGCACCAGACCCTGGTCGTCGGCAGTGTAGGGGTCGGCGGTCCCCGGTTCGCCCGGGCCGTACAGCAGGGCGCCGATGTGGGACGGCCGCATGCCCGAGCGCGCGGCCGCCGCCTCCACCACGGCGCCGGGCGCGGTGTCGGGGCCCAGGCCCAGCGCGGGCCTGATCCGGCGCAGCGTCCCCGAGCGCAGAGCGTCGGCGGCGCGGTCGCGGGCCCGCCGCGCGGCGTACAGCCCGGCGCGGCCCTCAGTGGTCTCCGAGGCGCGCACCACCACCGGCAGCCGCTCGGTCACCAGCGGGCCCAGCCGCCTGCCGCGCCAGAAGGCGAGCAGCACCAGCGCCGCGCACAGCGGCACCAGGCTCATCCGGACCGAGAGCGGCACCAGGTCCCACAGCCCCGACTGCCCCTGCTCGGGCACGGGGTCGGGGCGCAGCCACACCACGTCGCGTTCGCCCACGAGCGACAGCGCCAGAGCGGCGTTGCCCTCGCCGGCCAGGTCGGCGTTGGTCAGCGGCGCGGGACTGCCCAGCACGGTGGTGGTGTGCCCGCCGGTGACGCGCACCAGCGCGTGCCCCCCTTCGGCCGGGTAGCAGCCCCGGCCGCCCTGGGGGACCGTGTAGACCTCGCCGCCGATGTCCGCCGCACCGGCGGCCCGGGCGGCCGCGAGCCCGCAGCGGGGCCGCAAAGTCTGCTCCTCGGTGCGCCCGGTGGTCCGCACGCCCGGCGCCAGCGCCTCCAGCGCCGGGGTGGTGGGGCGGACGAGGATCCGGTCGCCGAGCCCGTCGGCGAGCCTGCCGACCTGGTCGCGCGGCAGCCGGTGCGAGCCGGCCAGCACGGTGACGGTGCCGGGTCCGGCCGCCTGCAGCGCGTCCTCGGTGGTGCGGGCGACGGTGACGTCGCTGCCGCGGTCCCGCAGGATCTGCACGAGCGCGCGGCTGCCCTCGGGGTTGGGCCCCTCGGGCTCCAACGGGCCCTCCCGGGGCTCCCGGGCCCCCAGCGACATCAGCACGGCCAGCACGAGGAGGGCGGCGATGAAGGCGGCGGGCCCGCGCACGCGCCGCCAGAGCTCTCCCGCCCCGGGCGATATGCGCTCCGAGGGCTCCGCCGGCGGGGCGGGTGCGGCGGCGGGCGCGCTCACGAGGTCGTCCCCGGGGTCTGCGCCGGGCCGGCGGCCGCCTCCTCGGGACGGGCGCGGCGCACCTGCTCGTCGAGCTCGGTGAGCAGCCGGTAGCCATCGGCGGTGGCGGTGCGCTGGCCGTAGGCGGAGTCGTTGAAGGTCTCGGCGGCGGCGTAGAGGCTCTCGCGCAGCCGCGGCAGCACGGCGCCGGTCTCGGCGGCCAGCTCGGTGGCGGTCCTGCCGGGGCGCGGCGTGATCACGGCGCCGTCCTCCAGCTCGCGGGTGACGGCGCGCAGCCGCTCGCGGACCGCGGCGCCGAACTCGCCCTGGGCGGCGTGGCGCTCGGCGGCGGCGCGGTGGTCGGCGGCGGTCAGCGGCGCGGCCTCGTCGATGGGCTTCCTGCGGCGGGCGCGGCGGGCCGGGCGCATGTACACCAGCAGGGCCACGACCAGGCCCACCAGCACCACGAGCAGCGGGCCCAGCGTCCACCAGCCGGTCGGGCCGTAGACCTCGACACCGGAGAGCCACTCGTTGATGCGCTGCCAGATGATGTCCAGCAGGCTCGGCCGCGCCTCGCCGTAGATGCGCTTGGACAGCTCCTCGCGGGCCAGCCGCTGCCCTTCCTCGCGCCCGACGACGGCCGCCGCGAGCAGGAGGGCCCCCATCAGGCGGAGGTCCCCGGGCCGCCGTGGCCCGGGCCGCCCCGGCCGTAGCCCTCCTGCGGGTGGCCGCCGGGCCCCTGGGCCGGGTGGCCGCCCTGGGGCGTGCCCGGCTGCGCGCCGCCGTAGGGTGCGCCGCCCTCGCCGTAGTAGGGGCCGCCGGGCGGCGGGTATCCGCCGCTGCCCGGGCCGTAGGCGCTGGGCCCGGGGTGAGCGGGCGCGGGCGCGGGTGCGGCCGCGCCCGGCGCCGCGTCGTCGGGGACGTACACGTCGGCGTCGACCCGCTCGCCCGACTGCGCGGCGGCCTGCAGCCTCAGGTCGAGTCCTTCGCGGCGCATGCGCAGGTCGACGTAGAGAAGGGTGGTGACGCCGATGACGAACGGCGTTCCCAGGGTGCCGGCCAGGACGGTGCCGAGATAGGCGAGCGCGGTCGTGGCCACCGGCGCCCACGCTGCGTCGGGGACCACGAAGGACAGCACCGCCGCCACCACCGTGAAAGGCGTGGACAGCAGGTTCACCACGAAGCTGACGAGGACCTGCGCCAGCAGCAGGATGCCGAACACCCGCCACCAGCTGCGGCGCGTCAGCCGCCAGGAGCGTGCCAGGGCGGACGCGGGGCCGGCGCGCTCGAGCACCGCCACCGGCATCGCCAGCGAGGTGCGCACGTAGACCCACACGGCCAGCACGACGAGGGCGGGCACGCCCAGGACTCCCACGGCCACGCCCACGGCGGGGTGGACCGCGATGCCGAGCAGCACCGCGCCGAAGACGAGGCCGACGACCAGGGCCGTCCACAGCACGCTCAGCAGCAGGAGCAGCAGGGCGACGCCGAAGAGCGCGAGCATCCGGCCGCGCGCCACCTGCAACGCCTCGCGCATCGACAGCCTGCGCCCCAGCACCGCCAGGCCGACGACCGCCGCGAGCAGTCCGGTCAGCACGATCTGGCCGACGTAGCCCAGCAGTGCGCCGGAGTACATCGCCACGATCGACCACAGCTCGAAGGGCATCGGGTCGTCGGCGGTCGGACCGTAGGGGTCCTCCAGCGTCTCCTGCACGATCGTGCCGTAGTCGCTGAGGTAGCCGCCCAGGCCGATGGAGGTGACGATGCTGAAGAGCGCGGTGACAATGACCGCGAGGCCCAGTGTGGCCTTGGGGTTCTGCCGGATGTAGCCGAACGCGCCGTTGAACACGTCGCCGAGGGTCATCGGCCGCAGCGCGACCACGCCGGGACGCGGCGCCCAGGGCCGGCCGTGGCCGGGCGGCGGAGCGGCGGGCGGGTGGCCGCCGGGGGCGCCGCCGTAGGGATGGGGGCCCGGGGGCGCCTGGCCCTGGCCGTAACCCGGGGCCGCGCCGCCGGAGCCGCCGGGAGCCGACCACCCGCCGCCGGGAGCGGGTGCGTCCTCGCCGGGAGGCGCCCACCAGCCTCCCGGCCCCGGAGCGCCCGCCGCATCGCTCGGCTGGCCGGAACCGGGGTCCGACCCCGGCGCCCGCCAGTGCCGGCCGTCGTCGTGGCTCATCGGAATCGGTCCTCCGTAGCGGTCCTGGTCGTGCTCGGGGCGGTGGCGGTCTCCACGTTATGCCACGGGGTTATGCCACGGGTACCGGGACGCGGGCGCCGGCGGGCGTTCCGAACGCCCGCGGAGCTTCGGGAACTCCGCTCCGGTTCATTCGTTTTGTATGCTTTCTGTTATCGGCCGATCAAGTCGGCGCAGGCTGCGCAGGCACCGCGGGTCCGCACATCTGGACGCGGGGCGGCGCAGGCGGCAGGGTGGCGCGTGCGACCCGTCGCGCGGGGCGGCCGCCGGGGGCGCGGGGCGCGCCCTCCGGCACCGGCTCCTCAGCGGGCGAGCCCGGGCGAAGCCCGGTCCGAAGATGGCAAGGTTAGTGGGGAGGACGGCTCCCACAAGGGACCCGGCGAAAGTGTCCGAAGTACTGCCGCTTGAGTGTCCAGAAAGGAGAAGGCGCGAGCTGCCGCGCCTCCGACGTGGGAGGAGGAGCTCGTGCCGGATACACCCATGAAGGGACGCGTACTGGTCGTCGACGACGACCTCGCTCTCGCTGAGATGTTGGGCATCGTCCTCCGAGGCGAAGGCTTCGAGCCGTCGTTCGTGCACGACGGCGACAAGGCGATGGAGGCCTTCCGCGAGACCAAGCCCGACCTCGTGCTGCTGGACCTGATGCTGCCCGGCGCCGACGGAATCGACGTGTGCAGGCAGATCCGCGCGGAGTCGGGCGTGCCGATCGTGATGCTCACAGCCAAGAGCGACACCGTGGACATAGTGCTGGGCCTGGAGTCCGGCGCCGACGACTACATCGTCAAGCCGTTCAAGCCCAAGGAGCTGGTGGCCCGGGTGCGCGTGCGGCTGCGCCGCACCGAGGAGCCGGCCCCCGAGGTGCTGCAGATCGGCGACATCACCATCGACGTCGCCGGCCACGCCGTGCGCCGCGACGGCGAGCCGATCAGCCTCACCCCGCTGGAGTTCGACCTCCTGGTGGCCCTGGCCCGCAAACCGCGCCAGGTCTTCACCCGCGAGGTCCTGCTGGAGCAGGTGTGGGGCTACCGGCACGCGGCCGACACCCGGCTGGTCAACGTGCACGTGCAGCGGCTGCGGGCCAAGATCGAGAAGGACCCGGAGCACCCCGAGGTCGTAGTCACCGTGCGCGGTGTCGGCTACAAGGCGGGCACCGCCTGATTCCGGCGGGACGGCACAGGTGACGGGCGATGACGGCACTCAGCACGCCTACGCGGCGCAGCCGGACGGCGGTCCGGGCGCCGCGCGGTCGCGCTGGCACCGCATCGCCGCGTTTCCGCTGCGCTGCTACGTGACCGCGCAGCGTGGCGCCCGCGCCCTGGTCCGCGCCGTGCATTCGCGCTGGCGGCGCTCGCTGCAGCTCCGCGTGGTCACGACGACCCTGCTCATCTCCGCCCTGGTCACCGCGGTCCTCGGGTTCTTCCTGGTCCAGCAGGTGCTGACCGGCCTGCTCGACGCCAAGCGCGAGGCCGCGCTCAACGACCACAAGACCGGGCTGGACACGGCCGTCAGCATCATGCAGGAAGGCGACCAGAGCACCGACCAGGACGGCCGCGCCAAGGAGATCACGACCGAGCTGAGCAACCACAGCGGCACGACCGGCCTCTACGAGGTGGTCATCCTGCCCACGGTGGGCGGTCTGCGGGGCTACGCCACGGTCGAGGAGTCCAGCGTCCCCCAGCGGCTGCGCGAAGAGGTCAGCCCGAGCTCGGAGCTGGGCGAGCAGTACGTCACCTACACCCAGATCGTCGACGACGACTACCGGGCCCCCGGCCTGGTCGTGGGCGCGCGGCTGTCCAACACCTACGAGCTGTACTACCTGTTCCCGCTGGACCACGAGCAGCAGATGCTCGACCTGGTGCAGAACACGGTCTTCTTCGTCGGCACCGTGCTGATCCTGCTGCTGGCGGTGATCGCCTACATCGTCACGCGCCAGGTCGTGAACCCCGTCCGGGCCGCCGCCGGCTCGGCCGAGCGGCTGGCGGCCGGCGACCTCTCGGAGCGCATGAGGGTCCGCGGCGAGGACGACCTCGCCCGCCTCGCGCTGTCCTTCAACGACATGGCCGGCAACCTCCAGGAGAAGATCCGCGAGCTGGAGGAGCTTTCGCAGGTGCAGCGCCAGTTCGCCTCCGACGTCTCCCACGAGCTGCGCACCCCGCTCACCACCATCCGCATGGCCGGCGACCTGCTGTACGAGGACCGCGACGAGCTGGAGCCCCACATGGGCCGCTCGGTCGAGCTGCTGCAGAGCCAGCTGGAGCGGTTCGAGGAGCTGCTGGCCGACCTGCTGGAGATCAGCAGGCACGACGCGGGCGCCGCCACGCTGTCGATGGAGCGGGTGGACGTGCGCGACGCCGTGATGAAGGCCGTCGGCGATGCCGAGCAGATCGCCGAGAAGTCCGGCATCAAGGTCGTCATGCGGCTGCCGGCCGAGCCCTGCACCGCCGAGTTCGACGCGCGCCGCATCAACCGCATCCTGCGCAACCTCATCGTCAACGCCATCGAGCACAGCGAGGGCAAGGACGTCATCGTCACCGCGGCCGGCGACCGCGACGCCGTCGCCGTGGGCGTGCGCGACTTCGGAGTGGGCCTCAAGGAGGGCGAGGAGCACCTGTGCTTCGACCGGTTCTGGCGGGCCGACCCGGCGCGGGCGCGCACCACCGGGGGCACCGGCCTGGGCCTGGCCATAGCCAAGGAGGACGCCCAGCTGCACGGCGGCTGGCTGCAGGCCTGGGGCATGCCCGGCAAGGGGTCGCAGTTCCGCCTGTCGCTGCCGCGCCGCGAGGGCCAGGAGCTGCGCGGTTCCCCGCTACCGCTGGCGCCGCCGGAGATGGCCACCGGGCGCGTCCGCGGGTTCTCGGCGTCGATGGGCGAGGGCGCCCCGGGCACCGGATCCGCTGACACCGCCGCCGAACGCGTCGAGGCCGGCGCACACGAGGAGGTCTCGTGACCACCGCCCACAGCGCGTCCCTCAGGCGCACGCGCCGCGCCGGCGTCGCCGCCGCCCTGCTGGCCCTGGGCCTGTCGGCGTGCGCGACGGTGCCCAGCGGCGGCCCGGTCGTCGAGGGCGAGGGCGGCGCCGCCGGCTCCCTGAGCGGCAGCGGCTACGTGCGCCAGATCCCGCCCGGCCCCCAGCGCGACGTCGAGCCCGAAGGCCTGGTGCGCGGCTTCCTCAAGAGCATGGGCAGCTTCGAGGAGAACCACAGCGCCGCCCGCGAGTACCTGGCGCCCAAGACGCGCTCCGACTGGCTGCCCAGCGGCCGCGTCCTGGTCTACGAGGACAGCGACAAGCTGGCCCTGGACGCCGAGGTCGCCGACGACGGCGAGAGCGCTCAGGTTCGGCTGCTCAGCAGCCAGCTCGCCACCATCGACGCCGGCGGGCAGTACACGCCCGCCGACGCCGGCCAGGTCATCGACGTCACTTTGGACCTGGTCCGCAACGGCGACGACCAGTGGCGGATCTCCGACCCGCCCGAGCACCTGGTGCTCAGCCGCAGCGACGTCGACCTCGTCTACCGGCCGCTGAACCTGTACTTCTTCAACCGCGACCGCAGCACCCTCGTGCCCGACGCGGTCTTCCTGCCGGTCAGCAGCGACCGCTCGGCCACCCGGCTGGTCAAGATGCTGGTGTCGGGCCCCACCAGCTGGCTGGACGACGCGGTGGAGTCGGCCTTCCCCGAGGACGCGACGGCCGACGTCGCCTACGATTCGGGCACCGTGACGGTCGAGGTCGACAACGCCTCCGGAGGCACGACGCAGCGCTTCGGCATGCGGGCGCAGCTGGTGTGGACGCTGCGCCAGCTCCCCGAGGTGGAGGAGCTGACGCTGCGGGTGGGCGGCCAGGAGATCGAGATCCCGGCCGACGAGAGCGAGAACCTGCACACCGGCAAGGGCGACTGGGACTCGGTCAACCCCGCGGGGGTCACCGGGAGCCTGCGGGCCTACTTCGTGCGCGACGGCCAGATGTGGGCGCTGGAGAGCGACAGCCGCGACGCCCAGCTCACCGAGAGCCGGGTCGCGGGGGCGCCGGGCGCCGGCCAGGCCGCCCTGGAGCAGCACGCGGTGTCGCTGGACGAGGACCAGGTGGCGGGCATCCGCGCGGGCGGCAAGGAAGTCCTCGTCGCCGGCACCAGCGAGGGCAGCGACTACACCCCCGTGCTCTCGGGCGGCGACTACACGTCGCTGTCCTGGGACGGCTACGGCAACCTGTGGGTGACCGAGGACGTCTCCACCGGCCGCGAGAACGACGACAACCAGCAGCAGCAGGACTCCGAGGCGGTCACCGAGGACACCGAGCGCGGCACCCCTTCGCCTACGGCCTCACCTTCGGGAGGCGAGGCGGGAGACGTCGGCACCCGCGTGTGGATGCTGCGCGGTGGGACCGACCCCGTCGAGGTGGACGCCCCCGACCTCGCGGAGAGCCGGGTCACCGCGCTGCGGATGTCCCGCGACGGCACCCGGGCCGCGGTCCTCAGCAGCGACGGCAAGGGCGCGTCGCACCTCTCGGTGGGCCGCGTCGTCCACTCCGACGGCGCTGTCACCCTCAGCGGCGAGTTCCCGCTGGCCACCGAGCTGGAGGAGATCACCGACGTCGCGTGGCGGGGCGGTGACCAGCTCGCCGTGGTCGGCCACGTCGAGCAGGGCGCCGAGCAGAGCTACCTGGTGTCGCTGGACGGCAGCACCGAGACCACCAGCGCGGGTGCGCCCCCGGGCACCGACATGGGCGGCATCGCCGCCGCGCCGGGGCTGCCGCTGCTGTCGGGCACCGAGGACGACAACGTCTGGATGACCGACGACCGCATCAACTGGAAGCGCGTCGGCGTCGGTACCAACCCCGTCTACCCGGGCTGACCCGCCGCCGGCCCGCGCGGCCCGCAGCGGGCGCGGAGGGCGTCCGGGGCGGTTCGGTGCGTGCGCCGTCCACAGGGTGCACATCCGTGTGGCGGCGCAGGCTGCGCCGGGCCGAACCTGGAGCCATGAGCCACGAGAGCACCGGGTCCTCGCCGCCCCTCCGCCCCGGCGGGCCGGCCGCACCGCGCGGGCGCCCGCCCCGGTCCGGCCCGCCCACCGCCGAGGGGGCTTCGCCGCGGCCGCGGCTCCCGCCGCCGCGTGCCGCACCGGGCGGCCTCGCGGCCGCCTTCGACGGACTTCTCGGCCTGCTGCTGGGCGACCACTGCGCCGGGTGCGCGCGCCCGGGCGGGCGGCTGTGCCCCGACTGCGCCCGCGCGCTCGGAACACGTCCCCGGCCCTGCCGCCGCCGCGCGGGCTGCCCGCAGGTGTGGGCGGTGGGCGCCTACACCGGCCTGGAGCGCACCGCGCTGCTGGCGTTCAAGGAGCAGGGGGCGCGGGGGCTGGCCGCGCCGCTGGGTGCGCGCCTGTCCGGGGCCGTCTGCGCCGCGGCGGCCCGGCATCCCGGCGCGCTGCTGGTGCCCGTGCCGGCCCGGCCGGCGGCCCTGCGTGCGCGCGGCTACGACCCGGTGCTGCTGATGGCCCGGTCGGCCGTGCGCCGCTGCGGTGCGGTGCGGCTCCCGCCCGAGCCGGTACTGGCGCACCGCCGCCGCGTCAGCGACCAGGTCGGGCTCGACCGCGACCGGCGCAGGGCCAACCTCGCCGGCGCTCTGGCGGTGCGCACCCCGGGCGCGGTGGCCGGGCGGCCGGTGGTGCTCGTCGACGACGTCCTCACCACCGGAGCCACCCTGGCCGAGGCCGCCCGCGCGCTGCGCGGCGCGGGCGCGGTGGTCGTCGGCGGCGCCGTCCTCGCCGAGCGCGGGCGGCCTCCGCCCGCGGCCGGCTTCCCCGGTCCGATTCCCCGACTGCCGCGACCCCTCTCCGGGGCCTCCGGCCGCGACCGCCCCTTCGCCTGCGGCGACCGCGTCGGGCGATCCCCCGCCACCTGCGCCGACCGCCCCGCTGGGCCGTGTTCCGCGACCGCGCCGACACTGTGCCGTCGTCCCGATCCGGCGCCCCGGACGGCGTTTCGCCCGGGTCCGGCCTCCGCCGCGAGGTGGACCGGCGGAGTTCGCCACCTGACATCTGGCAGAACTCGGGTTAGCGTGCAGAGCATGGCACCCGTCCGGGTCCGTGGTTGCGCCGGGTACGGCGCCCCCTCGCAGGGGCGCCCGTTCGGCAAGCCGATGCCAGCCGCAGGCGAAACGGCCCACGTAAGGCGACTTTTCGTCGACCGATCACGGTGCGGCTTAGAGGTAAGTCCTGCCTCGCGGAGGGACCCGATGTCCCTCGGTCGCGGGAGAAGGGCGGTAGTCGCGCTCAAGCGCGGCGGAACCCTCAGCAGGCGGATGTGGGGACGAAGACCAGGTCGGCCGGACGGGTGGCATCCGCGGGCGGCGCGCGGAGCGGGCGAGGGCCCCTCCGCGGCCGGCCCGCGGACCGCGCCGGCCCACCCGCCGCGCCCCGCACCGCCCCGAACACGCCCCCGGCGTGCGCGCCGTTGTGCGGCGATCTGCGCCCCGTGTCCGAAAGCCTCGCCTGACCAGTGCGGATTCCTTTACGCGCACTGGATATGAGGCGTGATCTCGTGGGTATACGCAAAGCCAAACTCAATGACCAGCCGAGTCACCGCCCGGCGCCGAAGCGGCGCCCCCGGTGGCGGAGAGGAGGCAGCGGAGCGAGCTCCGCGCCCCGCGCGGAGCGGCAGATCGAAGCCGGGCCACCGGTGATCGGTGGCCACGCGTTGAAGGGGGTCTTGTGGACATCATCGTCAAAGGTCGGCGCACCGGTGTCAGCGACAAGTTCCGGCAGCACGTCGAGAACAAGCTGACCAAGCTCTCCAAGTGGGAGAAGAAGGGCATGAGCGTCGATGTGGAGGTGTCCAAGGAGCGGAACCCGAAGCTCGCCGACATGCGCGAGCGGGTCGAGCTGACCATCCGCTCCACCGGCCCGGTCATCCGCAGTGAGGCGTCCGCCGACGACCGCTACAACGCCCTCGACCTTGCGATCGGCCGCATCGAGTCGCGGCTCCGCAAGCTCGCCGACCGCAACAAGGTGCACAAGGGCAACCGCGCTCCCGTCTCCGTCGCCGCCGCGACCGCCGATCTCGGCAACGACGCGGCCGCCCCGGCGCGCGGGCCGGGCGAGGCGGCGAAGTCCCCGACGGTGCCCGCCCCCGCCCCGCAGCCCGACGAGTTCGACGGCAGCGCGGTCGACGAACAATTCGCCGAGGCCTTCGTCGAGCTCGACACCAAGGGGGACGGCCCGGTGATCGTCCGCGAGAAGTTCCATTCAGCCAAACCGATGACCATCGACCAGGCCCTCATGGAGATGGAACTGGTGGGCCACGACTTCTACCTGTTCCACGACGAGGAGCGCGACGCCCCCAGCGTGGTGTACCGCCGCAAGGGCTTCAACTACGGCGTGCTGCGCCTGGTGGACTGACCCGCCGGGCCCGGACCGGCTGACGGCGGCCCCGGTGTCCTCTCCGCGGGGCCGCCGCGCGCGACCGCCGCGGCACCCCTTTGCCGCGGCGGTGCGCACCGGAGGCCCCCGCTGCCGCCGGCCGCAGCGGGCCGGCCTACTCGCCGGGGGCCGGCCGGTCGTCGGCCGCGGCGCGGTGGCCCTCCTCGCCCTCCGCGCGCTGCCGGTCCTCGGCCTTGATGCGGTGCAGCGGGGTATTGTGCGGCTCCTCCGACTCGTAGTGCGGCTCGTCCAGCACCACGTCGGTGAAGATGTCGGTCACCAGGAAGAGCACCCCGCCGACGGCCATCAGCACCAGTCCGGCGCCGATCAGCCACCAGTTCACGCCAAGCGCGATACCGATCCCGCCGGTCAGGAAACCGGCGAGGAACACCCCCACGGCGACCCACGAGGCCGTCCGGCCCCGGTGGGTGTTGGTGGGGGCGAAGTCGCCGCCCGCACCCTGGTAGCCGCGGACATAGCGGTGGGGCGTACGTCCGCGCTTCGCGCGCCCCTCGCGCCGGCCGCCGGTGGTCTCGGCCGGGGCCTCGGAGCCCTCGCCGTCCGTCATCACGGCACCCCCCGGTACCAGTTCGGTGTGCACGATCCCTTCATGGGCGGGATAACCGGATCCGCGGGCCCCAAACGGCCGCCTACCGGGGGCGACGCGTCCGTGACGGTGCTGTGACCATCCGTGAGTGCACGGCGGGGCGGAACCGTCGCCTAAGATGGAAAGCTGGGGGTCAAGGATCCGTCCCGCCTCCAGACGCGGGCCCAGATCTGCGAGGAGCGCATAAGAAGTGCCAGCCATACTCGACAAGGTCCTCCGCGCAGGCGAGGGCAAGATTCTGCGCAGGCTCAACAAGCTGAAGGACCAGATCAACTCGATCGAGGACGACTTCGTCGATCTCAGCGACACCGAGCTGCGCGAACTCACCGACGAGTTGCGCGAGCGCCACAACGGCGGCGAGTCGCTCGACGATCTGCTGCCCGAGGCGTTCGCCGCTGTGCGCGAGGCGGCCACGCGCACGCTCGGCCAGCGCCCCTTCGACGTCCAGCTCATGGGCGGCGCGGCACTGCACCTCGGCAACATCGCCGAGATGAAGACCGGTGAGGGCAAGACGCTGACCTCGGCCCTCGCCGTCTACCTCAACGCGCTGTCCGGCGACGGCGTGCATGTGGTGACCCCCAACGACTACCTGGCCAAGCGCGACGCCGAGAACATGGGCCGCATCTACCAGTTCCTCGGCCTCAAGGTCGGCGTGCTGGCGCCCGAGATGGCGCGCACCGACCGCCAGGCCGCCTACGCCGCCGACATCACCTACGGCACCAACAACGAGTTCGGCTTCGACTACCTGCGCGACAACATGGCCATCTCGCTGGAGGAGACGGTCCAGCGCGGCCACCCGTTCGCGATCGTCGACGAGGTCGACTCCATCCTCATCGACGAGGCCCGCACCCCGCTGATCATCAGCGGCCCCGCCGAGCAGAACTCGAAGTGGTACGCCGAGTTCGCGAAGATCGCTCCCCGCCTGCGCCGCGAGACCGACTACGAGGTCGAGGAGAAGAACCGCACGGTCGGCATCACCGAGAGCGGTGTGGCCAAGGTCGAGGACTACCTGGGCATCGACAACCTCTACGAGTCGGTGAACACGCCCCTCATCAGCTTCCTGAACAACGCCATCAAGGCCAAGGAGCTGTACCGGCGCGACAAGGAGTACATCGTCAAGGACGGCGAGGTGCTCATCGTCGACGAGTTCACCGGCCGCGTCCTGCGCGGGCGCCGCTACAACGAGGGCATGCACCAGGCTATCGAGGCCAAGGAACGCGTCCAGATCAAGGACGAGAACCAGACCCAGGCCAAGATCACCCTGCAGAACTACTTCCGCCTCTACGACAAGCTGTCCGGCATGACCGGTACGGCCGTCACCGAGGCCGCGGAGTTCAACCAGACCTACGGCATCGGCGTGGTGCCCATCCCCACGAACAAGCCGATGATCCGCGCCGACGAGCGCGACGTGATCTACAAGGGCGAGGACGCCAAGTTCGAGGCCGTCGTCGACGACATCGCCGAGTGCAACGAGAAGGGCCAGCCGGTCCTGGTCGGCACCACCAGCGTCGAGAAGTCCGAGCTGCTGTCGAAGATGCTCAAGCGGCGCGGCATCGACCACGAGGTCCTCAACGCCAAGAACCACGCCCGTGAGGCCTCGATCGTCGCCCGGGCCGGCAAGCTCAGCGGGGTCACCGTCGCTACCAACATGGCCGGCCGCGGTACCGACATCATGCTCGGCGGCAACCCCGAGTTCATGGCCGACGAGGAGCTGCAGCGGCGCGGCCTGAGCCCGCTGGAGACCCCGGAGGAGTACGAGGAGGCCTGGCCCGAGGCGCTGGAGAAGGCGAAGAAGGAGGTCGAGAGCGAGCACGAGCAGGTCGTCGAGGCCGGCGGGCTCTATGTTCTGGGCACCGAGCGCCACGAGTCCCGGCGCATCGACAACCAGCTGCGCGGCCGCTCCGGCCGCCAGGGCGACCCCGGCCTCTCGCGCTTCTACCTCTCGCTCGAGGACGACCTCATGCGGCTGTTCAACAGCGCGCGGGTCGAGCTCATCTACGACCGGCTGAACATCCCCGACGACCAGCCCATCGAGTCCAAGGTCGTCACCAAGGCGATCCAGTCGGCGCAGGCCCAGGTCGAGGCGCAGAACTTCGAGATCCGCAAGAACGTCCTGAAGTACGACGAGGTCCTCAACCGCCAGCGCAAGGTCATCTACGCCGAGCGCCACAAGGTCCTCGAAGGCGCCGACCTGCAGGACCAGGCGGCGGGCATGCTCGACGACGTGCTCGACGGCTACGTCCGCGCCGCCACCGCCGAGGGCGACGCCGGCGACTGGGACCTCGACCGGCTGTGGAAGGCGTTCAAGCAGATCTACCCGATCAGCTTCAGCGTCGACGACCTGATCGAGGACAACGGCGGCGAGCTCACCACGCTGACGCCCGACATCATCTCCGCCCGCGTGCTGGAGGACGCCCACGAGGCCTACGCGCGGCGCGAGGAGGAGCTGGGCTCCGAGGCCATGCGCGAGCTGGAGCGGCGCGTGATCCTGGAGGTCATGGGCCGCAAGTGGCGCGAGCACCTCTACGAGATGGACTACCTCCAGCAGGGCATCGGCCTGCGGGCCATGGCCCAGCGCAACCCGCTGATCGAGTACCAGCGGGAAGGTTTCGACATGTTCCAGGAGATGCTCGAGGCCATCAAGGAGGAGTCCGTCGGCTACCTCTTCAACGTCGAGGTGCAGGTCCGCGGCAAGACCAGCGCGTCGGTCACCCCGGCCAGCGCCGCGGTCGCCGCCGCGGGCACCGGCGGGGCGGTCGTCACCCCCACCCCGGCCGAGGGCGCCGCGGGCGCGGTGAATACCGGCGAGGAGTCCGAGGACGAGGCCGGCGCCGAGTCGGCCGGTCTGGAGCCCGCTGACGTCGTCGAGGCCGAGGCCGCCGCCGACCGCGAGGCCGCGGCCGACAAGGACGCCGTCGACGACGGCGGCGAGGAGCTCGTGGTGCCGGGCTTCGGCCAGAGCCGCCCGAGCCGCCTCCAGTACTCCGCGCCCTCCGAGGACGGCGGCGTCGACACCCGCACCGAGACCGTCGAGGACGCCTACGCCGGCGCTTCGCGCAACGCACCGTGCCCCTGCGGGTCGGGCAAGAAGTTCAAGAAGTGCCACGGGGACCCGCGCAACCGCGCCTCCTAGCGAGGGCGCGGGGCGCGGTCCCGGCACGAGACGGCGACGGCCGCGGCGGAGTGGGAGTACTCCGGCCGCGGCCGTCGCCGTCTCGCTTGTGCCGTGTGCCGCGGCCTCCGCCGTCCGGCGGCGGATCCCGGAGGCTTCTCGCGGGATCCGCCCCGGCTCACCCGCGTGCGGGCGTCCGGCCGGCCGGCGACCGCGGCGGTGCGCCGCGGGGCGTCAGTCGGCGCCCTTGCCGCCGCCGGCACCGCCCGAGCCGCTCGACGTACCCGAGCCGCGCGCAGCATCCGCATCGGCCGAGGCGTCGGGGTTCGCGGCCACCGACGCCTGCTCCTCCGCGGGCTCGCGGCCCGGGGTGGGCAGGTTCAGGCGCGTGATCAGGAAGTAGAAGATCACGTAGTACAGCCCGGCGTAGACCACGCCCATGAGCAGGATCCACACCAGCCCCGTCGTGTTCGACTTGAAGGCGTTGAGCACCATGTCGATGAGGCCGGCCGAGAACCCGAAGCCCAGATGGGCGTCCAGGGCGTTGAGGATCGCCATCGATATGCCGGTGAGCACGACGTGCACCACGAAGAGCACCGGCGCGATGAAGATGAACGCGAACTCGATCGGCTCGGTGATGCCCGTGACGAAGGCGGTCAGCGCCGCCGAGATCATGATGCCGCCGACGGCGGCGCGCTGGCTGGGGTGGGCGGCGCGCCACATCGCGAAGGCGGCGGCGGGCAGCCCGAACATCAGGACGGGGAAGAAGCCGGAGAGGAAGCCGCCCGCGGTGGGGTCGCCGGCGAGGTAGCGGTTGATCTCGCCGTGGAAGACGTCGCCGGTCTGGGGGTCGGTGTAGCTGCCGAACACGAACCACACCACCGAGTTGACGATGTGGTGCAGGCCGAAGGGCAGCAGCAGCCGGTTGACGACGCCGTAGACGCCGGCGCCCACAGCGCCCGAGCCCACGATCCACTCGCCGAGGCCGTTGATCCAGCCGCCGACGGTGGGCCAGACGAAGCCGAACACCACGGCCAGCAGCAGCGAGGCCACGGCGGTGATGATCGGCACGAAGCGGCGGCCGCCGAAGAAGCCCAGCCAGGTAGGCAGCTTGATGCGGTAGTAGCGCTGCCACAGCAGGGCGGCGAGCAGGCCGATGACGATGCCGCCGAGCACGTCGGTGGGGTTCTTCACGCCCCAGTTGACGATCTCGGTGCCCGCGTCGTCGTAGGTCGTCACGGTGCCGCGCAGTTCGCCGCTGGGGTCGAAGTTGAAGAACATGTACTTCGTGACGCGGTCGAACACGGCGTAGCCGACGACCGCCGCCAGCGCCGTGGAGCCGTCGGCGCGCTTGGCGAAGCCGATGGCCACACCCACGGCGAACAGCAGCGGCAGAGCCTGGAACAGCGCGTCGCCGGCGGTGCCGATGACGCCGGCCACGGGCTCCATCCAGGCCATGCCGGCGGCGTCGGCGAGGCCGCCGGGTTCGGCGCCGTTGCTGCCGAGCATGTCGCCTTGGCCCAGGCGCAGTAGGATCGCCGCCGCCGGCAGGACGGCGATGGGCATCATCAGGCTGCGGCCGATGCGCTGCAGCACTCCCAGTACTTTCGAGGACGAGCCTGCGGCCGGTGGGCCGCCGGTGGCTGCCGAAGTGGAACTCACGGTTCCTCCCAGTTGGAACGGGTCGGATGGTGCGTACGCGCGGATGCGTGCGCGGTGGGGCCGGGCGGTGGTCAGGAGCCGCCCGGACGTCGGGGGTCGAGGCGCGAGTGCAGCGTGTAGCGGTCGGCGCGGTACCGCGAGGTGGCCATCTCCACGCAGCGGCCGTTGGCGAAGCTGCGGCGCCGCATGGACAGCACGGGGCTGTTCTGGGGAAGGCCGAGCAGCTTGGCGTCGGCGGGGTCGCAGACGCCGGCCTCGATCGTCTGCTCACCGGAGTCGAGGATGATCCCGTACTCCTGCTCCAGCACCGCGTAGAGCGAGCGGCCGGCCAGCGAGTGCCGGTCCAGGCCGGGTGCCAGGTCGACGGGGATGTTGGAGCGCTCCACCGCCATGGGCTCGCCGTCGGCGGTGCGCAGGCGCTCGATGTGGTGGACCGGTGTCTCGGGCGCGAGGCCCATGGCCCGCGCGGTGCTCCCGCTGGCGGGCAGGACCCGGCGGACCAGGTCCTGGGCGCCGGGGCGGTAGCCGCGGGCGCGCATGTCCTCGGTGAACGACGCCAGCGCCAGGGACATCTCGATCTTGGGGCGGGCCAGGAATGTGCCCTTGCCCGGAACCCGGTAGAGCTTGCCCTCCGAGACCATCAGGTCGATCGTCTGGCGGACCGTCATCCGGGACAGCCCGTAGCGCTGGCCGAGTTCGCGCTCCGAGGGGATCGGGTCGTCCACCGACAGGCCGGTCTCCACGATCCAGTCCAGTAGCAGGTCCCTCAGCTGTGAATACTTGGGGACGGGACTCGTGGGGTCGATCGCCATGGAGGTCGCCTGTTCGGTCGTGTGAGATTCTGGTATGACTGGTATAGGCCGGACTAGACCACAGCTCCTCCACGCGTGTCAATATATGGACCGCGGCACCGTCGGCGACATCCGGCGAGCTGCCGTATCCGCTGGCCACAGCGGCGCGTCGGCACCGAGACGGATCCGAGGGAAGACATCTGATGACTACCACCGCGAGCGTCATGCGCTCGGAGATCGCCGAGCAGCCCCAAGCCCTGCGGGCGACCCTGGACACGCTGCTGCCGCTCACGCCGGAGATCGCGGCTCTGGGCCGGGAGACCCGTCAGGTCCTGTTCATCGCCCGCGGCTCCTCCGACAACGCCGCCGTCTACGGCAGCTACCTGCTCCAGGCCCACGCCGGCCGCCTGGCCACCCTGGCCTCGCCCTCCATCGCCACCACCTACGGCGCCAAGGTCGACCTGTCCGGGGTGCTCGCCGTCGCCATCTCCCAGTCGGGCCGCACCGAGGAGATCGTCGACACCATGGCCTGGGCTGCCGACTGCGGCGCCCGCACGGTCGGCATCACCAACGGCGAGGGCTCCCCACTGACCCGCGCCGCCGACGTCGCCATGGTCACCCGCGCCGGCAGCGAACTCGCGGTCCCGGCAACCAAGACCTACACCACCCAGCTGGCGGCCCTGGCCGTGCTCGCCCTCGGCCTGGGCGCCGACCTGGACCCCGCCGAGCTGCAGGCCGTCCCCGAGGCCGTCGACCGGGTGCTCGCGCGCCCGACCGACGACACCGACGCCATCGCCGAGCGCCTCGTGGGCGTGCAGGGCGCCGTCGTCTCCGGGCGGGGCATGGCCTTCTCGACCGCGCTGGAGGCCGCACTCAAGCTCAAGGAGGCCTGCTACCTGCACGCGATGGGCCTGTCCTACGCCGACCTGCTGCACGGGCCCATCGCCGTGGTCGACCGCTCCACCCCCGCACTGCTGACCGCCGCCAACTCCGGCCCCACCCTGGAGGGCACCGTGGCGCTGGCCGAGCGCGTCACCGCGGCGGGCGCGCCCGCCTACGGCATCGGCGGCGGCTCCGCGCTCGCCGGTGCCTGCGACCTGTGCGTGCCGGCTCCCGAGCTGCCCGAGTGGCTTGCCCCCATCTCGCTCATCGTCCCGGCCCAGCTGATCACCGAGCGGCTGGCCCGGCGGCTGGGATACGACCCCGACTCCCCGCGAGGCCTGGGCAAGGTCACCCAGACCTCCTAGCCGGCGCGGCCAGGGCGCCGGGTGGGCGGCGCCCGCGGCGCCGCTTAAGCTCGAATCGTCCCCGGCGCCACGGCACCCCCGGTCGCGGACTCCGCGCCGACCGGCCGGGCACCGGACCACGCACGACCGAACTGGAGGAACACATGGCCGACAAGGCAGCGGCGATCGTCGCCGGGCTCGGCGGCGCCGGCAACATCGAGGACATCGAGGCCTGCATCACCCGGCTGCGCACCGAGGTCGGCGACCCGGCCAAGGTCGACGAGCCGGCGCTCAAGGCCGCCGGCGCCCACGGCGTGCTGATCTCCGGCAACGTCGTGCAGGTCGTGGTGGGGCCCGAGGCCGACGCGCTCACCGACGACATCAACGACCTGCTCGACTGACCCCGGTCGGTCCGGCAGACATCACTCACCGGGCGCGGTCCGCCGCCGGCGGCCGCGCCCCGTCCGCAGGAGGTGCTGCGTGCTCCAAGTGCTCTCCCCGGTTCCCGGGACCGCCGTCGCCATGTCGGAGGTCCCCGACCCGGTCTTCGCCCAGGGCATGGTCGGCCCCGGCGCGGCCGTGCGGCCCGCGCCGCACCCGCAGGAGGCCGTCGCCCCCGTCAGCGGCCGCGTCGCCAAGCTCCACCCGCACGCGTTCATGGTGGTCGCCGACGCAGGGCGCGGCGTGCTCGTGCACCTGGGCATCGACACCGTCAAGCTCGACGGCGCCGGGTTCGACAAGCTCGTCGACGAGGGCGCGCACGTCGAGGCCGGCACCCCCGTCATCCGGTGGGACCCCGCCGGGATCGAGGCCCAGGGCCTGTCCGCCGTCGTGCCGGTCGTCGCGCTGGACGCCGACGCCGCCGCCGTGGGCGCCACCGCCGAAGGGGAAGTGGCCGCCGGCAGCGCGTTGTTCACGTGGTCATGACGCCGATCGACGACACCGCGCCCCGCGCCGCCCTCTTCGACCTCGACGGAACGCTGATCAACAGCGAGCCCCGCTCCATGCAGGTGTGGTCGCGGCTGCTGGACATGCACAACGTCCCCCACGACGAGAGCACCCTGCACCGCTTCATGGGACGCCGCGGTGCCGACGTGCTCAACGAGGACCCCCACCTGTTCCCCGGCGTCACCTGGGACGTGCTGCTCGCCGAGCTGCAGATGATCCAGGCCGCGCCCGACCTCCCCGATTCGCAGGAGCTGCCCGAGTCGGTGCGGTTTCTGCACCGCCTGCACGCCGACGGCGTCCCCTTCGGCCTGGTGACCTCCGCCGGCCGCGGGTGGGCGCGCACCGCCCTGGACCGCCTGGGCGTGCTGCCGATGTTCCGCGGCCTGGTCACCGCCACCGACGTCACCGAGGGCAAGCCCGACCCCGAGGGCTATCTCAGCGGCGCCCGCCTGCTGGGCGAGGACCCCGCGCGCATCGTGGTGTTCGAGGACACCCCCGCCGGGATCGAGGCCGGGCGGCGCGCCGGCATGCGGGTCGTCGGCATCACCACCACCCACGATCCCGCGGTGCTGGACAAAGCCGATCTGGTGGTCGACCGCCTCACCGAGGTCGACTGGCCCCGGATCGCCCGCCCGGAGCGGCCCGGGCAGCGACCGCAAGACGAGCAGTAGCAACCCCGAAGAAAGGTGCGTCCCGTGGCGCAACGCCGAATCACAGTCCAGTCCGAGGTCGGCCTGCACGCCCGCCCCGCCGCCCTGTTCGTCGAGGCCGCCACCAAGGGCGGCTCCGAGGTGACCGTCGCCAAGGGCGACGGCGCCCCGGTCTCGGCCAAGAGCATCCTGGCCGTGATGGGCCTGGACGTCCGCAAGGGCGACGAGATCGTCATCACCGCCGAGGGCGAGGACGCCGAGGCGCTGCTCGACCGGCTCGCCGAGATCGCCGACGCCGGTTAGGTGGGGGAGAGCATGCCGCAGACGCTCAAAGGCGCCGGGGTCAGTCCCGGTGCGGGCCACGGACCCGCCAAGCGGCTGGTCCGCGACATCCCCGCGCCGGAGCCCGACGCCGGACACGGCGGCGACGCCGCCGCCGAGGCCGAACGCGCCGTCGGCGCGATGGAGGAGACCGCCCGCGACCTGACCGATCGCGGCCAGGCCGCCGGCGGCGACGCCGCCGAGGTGCTCAACGCCCAGGCGCTCATGGCGCGCGACCCCGCCCTCGCCGACGACGTGCGCAAGCGCGTGGAGGAGGGCGCCTCGGCGGCGCGCGCCGTCTCCGAGGCGATGGCGGTCTACCGGCAGATGCTCGCCGGGGCGGGGGAGTACCTCGCCGCCCGCGTCGCCGACCTGGACGACGTCCGGGACCGGATCGTGGCGCGGCTGATGGGCGCGCCGGTGCCCGGCATCCCCGAATCCGACGTCCCCTTCGTGCTGGTCGCCGAGGACCTCGCGCCCGCCGACACCGCCGCGCTCGACCCCGAGCGCGTCGTCGCGTTCGTGACCCGCGAGGGAGGGCCGACGAGCCACACCGCCATCCTCGCCCGCTCGCTGGGCCTGCCCGCCGTGGTCGCCTGCCCCGGCGCGGAGGAGGTCGCCGAGGAGACGATGGTGCTGGTCGACGGCGCCACCGGCGACGTGGTCCTCGACCCCGACCCCGCGGCCGTCGAGGCCGCCACCGCCGCCTCCGCGGCCCGCGCCGCCGCGGCGGCCCGCAGCACCGGGCCCGGCCGCACCGCCGACGGGCACGAGGTGCCGCTGCTCGCCAACATCGGCGGACCCAAGGACCTGCCCGCCGCGCTGGAGAACGGCGCCGAGGGCGTGGGGCTGTACCGCACCGAGTTCCTGTTCCTCGACCGCGCCGACGCCCCCGGCCACGAGGAGCAGGTCGCGGCCTACCGGGCGGTGCTGGAGGCGTTTCCCGGAGGGCGGGTCGTGGTGCGCACACTGGACGCCGGCGCCGACAAGCCGCTGGAGTTCCTCCCGGCGGGCGAGGCGGAGCCCAACCCGGCGCTGGGGGAGCGCGGGCTGCGGATGATGCGCAGGCTGCCCCGAACCCTGGACGCGCAGCTGGCGGCCCTGGCCGAAGCCGAACGCGACACCGGCGCCCATCTGCAGGTCATGGCGCCCATGGTGACCGACACGGCCGACGCCGAGTGGTTCGCGGCGGCAGCGGCCAAGGCCGGCATCCAGCACGCCGGTGTGATGATCGAGGTGCCCGCCGCGGCGCTGCGCGCCCGCCACATCGCCCGCCACGCGGACTTCTTCAGCATCGGCACCAACGACCTGACGCAGTACACGTGCGCGGCCGACCGCGAGACCGCGGGGCTGGGGCGCTTCCAGGACCCCTGGCAGCCCGCGGTGCTGGACCTGGTGGCGGCGTCGGCGGCCTCCGCCGCCGACGCGGGCCGAAGCTGCGGCGTGTGCGGCGAGGCGGCGGCGGACCCGCTGCTCGCCTGCGTACTGGCCGGGCTCGGTGCCACCAGCCTGTCCATGGGCGCGTCGGCCCTGCCGCTGGTGCGGGCCGCCCTCGCCCGCGCCGAACTCGCCCAGTGCCGCGCCGCCGCCGAGGCGGCCCGCGCCGCCCGGGGCCCGGAGGAGGCCCGCGCCGCGGCGGCCGAGCGGCTTCCCGGGCTGGCCGAGCTGGGCCTGTAGCCGGTCCTCCGCGCGCCGACCGCGCCCCCGATCCGCGCGCGGAGGCGTCGGCGCGGCCCGACGCACCGGCTCCCGCGCTC
>NZ_BAABIK010000040.1:0-32462 GCF_039542725.1 Streptomonospora halophila
CGCGCGTGCGCGGTGCGGCGGGGGCCGGAGCGGCAGGGCGGCGGAGCTCCGGCGGCGGAGCGGCCGTGCCACCCGCCGTCCGCGGCCCCGCTCCCGCCCCGCCACCGCCCCCGCCCGCTCAGCGCAGGAACGCCGCGGCGACCCCGGCGTCCACCGGGACGTGCAGGCCGGTCGTGTGGCTCAGCTCCCCGCAGGTCAGCGCATAGACCGCGTTGGCCACATGCTCGGGCAGCACCTCCCGCTTGAGCAGTGTGCGCTGGGCGTAGAAGGCGCCCAGCTCCTCCTCGGGCACGCCGTAGACCGCCGCGCGCTGGGCGCCCCAGCCCCCGGCGAAGATGCCCGAGCCGCGCACGACGCCGTCGGGGTTGACGCCGTTGACCCGGATGCCCTCGCCGCCCAGCTCGGCGGCCAGCAGCCGCACCTGATGAGCCTGGTCGGCCTTGGCCGCGCCGTAGGCGATGTTGTTGGGACCGGCGAACACTCCGTTCTTGCTGCAGATGTAGACGATGTCGCCGCCCATGCCCTGCCGGGTCAGCACCCGGGCGGCCTCGCGGGCCACCAGGAACGAGCCGCGCGCCATCACCCGGTGCTGGAGGTCCCAGTCGGCCTCGGTCGTCTCCAGCAGCGGCTTGGAGATCGACAGTCCGGCGTTGTTGACCACGAGGTCCACCCCGCCGAACGCGAGCACGCTGTCCCGCAGCGCCGCGGCGATCTGCTCGGGCTCGGTGACGTCCACCGCCACCGGGACCGCGGTGTCGGCGCCGCCGAGCTCCTCGGCCGCCGCGGCCGCCGCGTCGGCGTCGCGGTCGGCGACCACCACGCAGGCGCCCTCGGCCGCCAGGCGGCGGGCCGTCGCCTGGCCGATGCCCGACCCGCCGCCGGTCACCAGTGCGACCCGGGTCGCCAGCGGCTTGGGCGCCGGCTTGCGGCGCAGCTTGGCCTCCTCCAGCTCCCAGTACTCGATGCGGAACTTCTCCGACTCGGGGATGGGGGCGTAGGAGGAGAGGGTCTCGGCGCCGCGCATCACGTTGATCGCGTTGACGTAGAACTCGCCGGCCACGCGCGCGGTCTGCTTGTCGGCGCCGAAGGAGAACATGCCCACGCCCGGCACCAGCACGATCGCCGGGTCGGCGCCGCGCATCGCCGGCGAGTCCGGCCCGGCGTGGCGCTCGTAGTAGGCCCGGTAGTCCTCCCGGTAGGCGGCGTGCAGCTCGCGCAGCCGCGCCAGCGCGTCCTCGATCGGCTCGTCGGGGGCGACGTCGAGCACCAGTGGGCGCACCTTCGTGCGCAGGAAGTGGTCCGGGCACGAGGTGCCCAGCGCCGCCAGCCGCTCCAGCTCGGCGCGGGAGACGAAGTCCAGCACCGCATCGGAGTCGGTGTAGTGGCCCACCTGCGGCCGGTCGGTCGAGGCCAGCCCGCGCACCGCCGGCAGCAGCGCGGCGGCGCGCTCGCGCCGCTCGGCTTCGGGCAGCGGTTCGCGGCCGGCGACCACCGGACCGAAGGGGTGGGCCTTCTCGGCGCCCCGTTCGGCGATGAAGCGCTCGGCGGTGCGGATGATATCCAGCGAGTTGGCCTCGCACTCCCGCGCGGTCTCGCCCCAGGCGGTGATGCCGTGGCCGCCCAGGACCACGCCGACGGCCTGCGGGTTGTCGCGCTTGATCGCCGCGATGTCCAGCCCGAGCTGGAATCCGGGGCGGCGCCAGGGCACCCACGCGACCCGGTCGCCGAAGCACGCGGCGGTGAGCTTCTCGCCGTCGGCGGCGCAGGCCAGCGCGATCCCGGAGTCGGGGTGCAGGTGGTCGACGTGGGCGGCGTCGACCAGTCCGTGCATCGCGGTGTCGATGGAGGGCGCGGCGCCGCCCTTGCCGTGGGCGCAGTAGTCGAACGCGGCGACCATCTCGTCCTCGCGCTCGACCCCCGGGTAGACCCCGGTCAGGGCGCGCAGCCGGTCCAGCCGCAGCACGGCCAGCCCCGCCTCGGTGAGCGTGCCCAGGTCGCCGCCGGAGCCCTTCACCCACATCAGCTCGGTGCCGGTGCCGGTGACCGGGTCGGTGGCGGTCCCCTTGGCCGAGGCGTTGCCGCCGGCGTAGTTGGTGTTGCGCGGATCGGCGCCCAGCCGGTGCGAGCGCTCCAGCAGCGCTTCGACCTCCGGGTGGGCCGTCTGCTCGGTCATCTCATCCCCTGCTGTCGGCTGTGTGTGCTGTGTGCGGTTCAGTCGACCGCGAAGTCGGCGACGTGGACGGGAGAGGGGGCCGTCCCGGTGCTCGGCTCCTGGTAGAAGACCGACAGCCGGCCCTCGTCCAGGCGCGAGTCGTCGACGAGGACCTCGCCGAAGGCGTCGATGCCCGAACCGTCGTAGACGGTGCGCCAGTCGCTCCAGTCCGAGGCGGCGGTGGCCGCCAGGATCCTCCCGCCGGGCAGCACGGCGTAGGCGTCGTCGTCGGGCCCCATCACCAGGCGGGAGCGCCCGAAGGCCGCCACCCGCTCGGGCAGTTCGGTCTTGTGCCACGCGCCGGAGCCGTCGCGGAAGATGTGGAAGGGGCGGGCCCACCGCTCGCGCTGGCCGACGAAGTCGGTGACGCACCGGGTGAAGCGTACGGGCACGTAGCTGACCATGATGTGCGGGTCGCCGTCGGAGTCCACGGCCGCCGACTCCTGGTTCATCAGGGCGTGGTCGACGTCCAGCGGGTCGACTACGTGCCCGGGGGTGTCGACCGAGACCCGGTCGTCGGTTCCGGTCTCGGCGGCGTGGCGTCCGCCGTCGGTGCGCCAGGTTCGGCCGCGGTCGTCGCTGTAGACGTAGCCGGTGTCATGGTTGGCCAGGCCTCCCGGGTCGCACAGGATGTCGCCGCCGGCGGCGGTCTCGCGCCAGGTGAAGGAGGCGTGCAGCCGCCCGTCGGCGTCGTAGCCGATCCCGTGCAGGTACATGTTGCGGCTGTCGCTGGTGCTGCCGTTGGCGCTGTACTCGCCTTCGGCCGAGGACCAGGCGCCCAGGTCGTGCCAGTCCCGCCCGGTGTACTCGGCCAGGTGCAGGACGCCGTCGCCGGAACCGCCGGTGCGGTAGGTGAGCTGCAGGCCGCCGCCGGGGGCGGGCACGAAGCGGGGGTAGGTGATGCCGCCGGGGTCGAGCCCTTCGAAGCTGCGCTGGATCGCGCCGAAGGAGTCGGCCTTCCAGGGCCCGCGCCCGTCGGCCAGTCCCGCCTGCGAGCGCAGGTAGTACACGGTCGAGTTGTGCGTGTCCATCGCGACGTGCAGGCGGCCGTCGTCGGCCGAGACGCCCAGGGCGATGACGTTGTGGGAGTCGTCCGTGCTCAGCCTGTGCGGCAGCCGGACCTTCTGCCAGGCGGCCGGCGTGCCCGCCGGTCGGCGGGCGATCACGGCGGTGCGGTCGGCGGTGTACCAGGCGGCGTACTGGTAGCCGCCGTGGGTGAGGATGCCCTCCTGCTGGAAGGAGTTGTTGTTGACGATTCCGTCGTAGGAGACGAAGTAGAGCCCCTGCTGGTCGAGCACGCTGTCGCGCACCAGCTCGGCGCCCACGGCGGCCGGCGCGCCGCCCGCGCCGGTGTCGGCGGCCGTGGGCGCCGCCGCGGCCGTGAGGACCGGCACGGGGGTCAGCGCGGCCAGCCCGGCCGCGGCCAGCCGCAGGCGGAGGGACGCGGTGCGGGGGCTGCTCACTGCGTTCGCCATGCTCACACCCCCCATCCGGCCTGCCTGCCGCCGACGCGCTCGGCGGCGATGGCCTCCAGGTAGCCCGACCGGGCGAACGCGGCCATGGGGTCGGGGTCGCGCCCGTCCTCCTCGCGCAGCTCGGCCAGCAGCGGGCGCACGTCGGTGTTGTAGGCGTCCATCAGCACCGCGTTGGCGCCGAGCACGTCGCCGGACCGCTGGGCGGCGTCGAGCGCGCCGGCGTCGACCAGCAGCGCCTTGGCCGTGGCCTCCTGGACGTTGAGCACCGAGCGGATCTGGGCGGGGATCTTGGCCTCGATGTTGTGGCACGTCGGATCGTAGCCATGTCGTTCTGTGAGCCAAGGAGTTGACTGCCTGTTTTGTCTTCCTAAGACCGCTTGGCCTCCGACTTGGAAGGGGTCGGCCGCGCCCACCATCAGGTCGTCGTCGGCGTAGAAGCGGGAGTTGAAGTCGAAGCCGCCGAGCTTGTGCTCGCGCAGCAGGAAGGCGACGATGAACTCGATGTTGGTGCCCGGCGCGTGGTGTCCGGTGTCCACGACCACCTGGGCCTGGTCGCCCAGCTTGAGGCAGTGGGCGTAGGCGGTGCCCCAGTCGGGGACGTCGGTGGTGTAGAACGCGGGCTCGAAGAGCTTGTACTCCAGCAGCATCCGCTGGTCGGGCCCGAGCCGGTCGCGCACCGCCTCCAAGGCCTCGGCCAACCGGTCCTGCCGGGCGCGGACGTCGTCCTGGCCGGGGTAGTTGGTGCCGTCGGCGAACCAGAGCTTGAGGTCGGCCGATCCGGTGGCGTCCATGACGCCGATGCAGGCGAACAGGTGGTCCAGCGCCTTGGCGCGGACGCCGGGGTCGGGGTTGGTGACGCTGCCCAGCTTGAAGTCGTCGTCCTGGAAGACGTTGGCGTTGACGGTGCCGACGCGCACGCCCTGCTCGCGGGCGTAGGCGGCCAGCTCGGCGTAGTCGTCGACGGTGTCCCAGGGGATGTGCAGGGCGACGCTGGGGGCAATGCCGGTGTAGCGATGCACCTGCGCCGCGTCGGCGATCTTCTCCTGGGGCGTGCGCGGCACCCCGGGCTGGCCGAACACCTTGAAACGGGTGCCGCTGTTGGCGAACGCCCACGAGGGCAGCTCGATGGACTGCCCGCGCAGCGCGGCCTTGACGGCGCTGAGGTCGGTCATTTTCGGAGGACTCCTTGGGGTTGTAACGATTCAAAGCGGGGTGGTCGTTCCGCGGTCCCGAAATGCCGGCGGTTCCCAGGATCGTCCCGTGGCCCGACGGGAGGCGGAGGGCGGCGGGGCGGCTCGGTCGCGCTCAGTCCAGGTGGAACACCTCCGTCAGGGGCACCATCCCCTCGTCCGGGCGGCCGTCGAGGCCCTCGAAGAACGGGGCCATCTCCGCCTGCCAGCGGGCGTTGACCGCGGTGGCGGCCATGGCCTCCTGGGCGGCCGCGAAGTCCTCGGTCTCCAGGTAGCCCACCAGCAGGCCGTCCTCGCGGCAGAAGATCGAGTAGTTGTGCCAGCCGGCCTCGCTGAGCGCGGCCCGCATCTCGGGCCACACCTCGGCGTGGCGCCGCCGGTACTCCTCCAGGCGGTCGGGTTTGACCTTGAGCAGGAAGCAGACCCGCTGCATCGCCGTCCTCCCCGGGTCGGGGCCCGGCCGGGCCGGGGAGGGGCGCCCTGCCCCCGCCCCCGGCCCGGCCGCGGGCCGGATCAGAAGTCGAAGTCGTCGATGTTGTCCTTGTTGAACACCGTGGGCGGGCCGAGCACGATCTCGCCGTCGGCGCCGATCTCGTACTCGCCCAGCCGCCCGGCCTTGAACGTCTGGCCCTTCTCACCGGTGATGCGTCCGGCCGACTGCGAGGCGCCGGCGTAGGCCGCCAGGTAGCCCAGGTCGCTCGGCTTCCACAGGGCGAACTCCTCGACGGTGCCGTCCTTGACGTACTCCCGCATCTGGTTGGGCGTGCCCAGGCCGGTCAGGGCCACCTCGCCCTTGTAGTCGGAGGAGCCCAGGTACCGCGCGGCCGCGGCCAGGCCCACCGTGGTGGGGGAGATGACGCCCGCCAGGTCCGGGTGGGTCTGCAGAAGGCCCTGCATCTCGTTGAAGGACTTCTGGTCGTCGTCGTTGCCGTAGACGGTGTCGACGACCTCGATGCCGGAGTACTCGTCCTTCTTCAGCTCCTCCTCCATCAGCTTCAGCCACGCGTTCTGGTTGGTGGCGTTGGGCGTGGCCGAGAGGAAGGCGATCTCGCCCTCGCCGCCGATCTGCTCGGCGATCATCTCCACTTGGATGGTGGCGATGCCCTCGGCCGACGCCTGGCTGATGAACAGGTCGCGGCACTCGGGTGAGGCGTCGGAGTCGAAGGTCACCACCACGCTTCCGGCCTGGCGGGCCTGGTTGAGCGCGCCGCAGACCGCGTTGGGGTCGTTGGCGGCGGTCACGATCACGTCGCTGCCCTGCTGGCTGAGCGTGTTGATGTAGCTGACCTGGGAGGAGGCGTTGGCCTCGGAGGGACCGACCTCCTTGAACTCCCCGCCCAGCTCCTCGACCGCCTCCTTGCCGCCGGAGTCGGCCACGGTGAAGTAGGGGTTGTTGAGCTGTTTGGGCAGGAAGCTGATCTTCAGGCCCTCGGGGATCTCGGCGTTCGGGTCGGCCTCGGCCTCGGAGCCGCCCGAGCCGGAGCCCGAGCCGTCGCCGTCGCCGCGGGTGGTGCCGCCGCAGGCGGAGGCTGCCAGCATGACGCCGGCCAAGGCGGCGGCCGTGACGCCGTAGCGGATGCGTTTTCTCATGGTCGGTTCTTCACTTTCCTTCTGCGCGGGGGAGAAACGGGCAGGGCCGGTCGGGAGTCGGCCCTAGGAGGGCGGAGCCGGCCGGGGCCGGCGCTCGCGCACGCGGGCCAGGGTGGTGGGCAGCACCACCGAGACCACCAGCAGCAGGCCGGTGACGATGTCGAGCACGTCGGAGGACACGTCGGCCAGCATCAGGGCGTTGCGGATGGTGCCCAGCAGCAGTACGCCGGCGAGCACGCCGGGCAGCGCGCCCCGGCCGCCGAAGATCGACACGCCGCCCAGCAGCACCGCCGCCACGACCGAAAGCTCCAGGCCGTAGGCGTTGTCGGCGCGGGCGCTGCCGTACTGCAGTGTCCAGAAGACGCCGGCGCCGGCCGCGACGGTGCCGGAGGCGACGAACAGCCACAGCTTGGTCCAGCGCACCGAGATCCCGGAGAACCGGGTCGCCTCGTCGTTGTTGCCGATCGCGTACAGCGAGCGGCCGATCGGAGTGGCGTGCAGCAGCAGGCCGAAGAGCGCGGCCAGCACCAGGATCAGCACCGCGATCCAGGGGATGTCGGTGCCCGGCAGCCGCGAGGTCGCCCCGCCCGTCCAGGTGAACGGGAAGTCGGCCACCGCCCGGTCGCCCAGCACCGCGTACGCCAGGCCGCGGTACATCGCCATCGTCCCGATGGTCACCGCCAGCGACGGCAGCCCGGCCACCGTCACCAGCACCCCGTTCAGGGCGCCGAGGAGCGCCCCGAACAGCACGCACAGCGGCACGATCGTCTCCAGCGGCAGGCCCAGGACCCACAGCTGGCCCATGACCGCACTGGTCAGCCCGAGCGTGCTCGCCACGCTCAGGTCGATCTCGCCGGTGATGACCACCAGGGTCATCGGCAGCGCGATCAGCGCGATCGCGGCGACGTCCAGGACCAGGAAGCCGGCGTTGCGCCCGGTGGCGAAGCCCTCGACCATGAACGAGGCGGCCAGTACCGAGACCGCCAGGGCGCCGAGGACCGACGCCTCGCGGGTACGCAGCAGCGACCGCAGCACCGAGGGCGCCGGCCCCCGCTGCGGCTCGGGCGCCGACCGCGCCGCCGAAGGCGGTGCGCTCGTGCCCGGGGTGTCCACCTCAGGCCCCACGGGTACCACCTCCTCGGAGCCGGCGCGCGGCGCGCAGCGCCAGCAGCCGGTCCAGTCCGATCGAGACGAGGATCAGCAGGCCGACCACCGCCTGCTGCCAGAACGAGCCGACCTGCAGCATCGGCAGCGCAGCGTCGATGGTCGACAGCAGCAGCGCGCCCAGGGCGGCTCCGTAGACGGTGCCGCTCCCGCCGAAGATCGCCACGCCGCCGACCACGGCGGCCGCCACCACCTCCAGCTCCAGGCCGGTGCCCACCGTCGCGTCGAGCGTGCCGAACCGCGAGGCGTAGAGGACGCCGGCCAGGCCCGCCAGCGACCCGTTGGCCACGAACGGCATGAACACCCGCCGGTCCACCGGGATGCCGACCAGGCGCGCCGCCGCCGGCTCGGAGCCCACGGCGTAGAGTTCGCGCCCGCTGCGGTAGTTGCGCAGGTACCAGCCGGCCGCCAGCACCACCGCGAGGGCGACCACCGCCGGCAGCGGCATCCCCAGCAGCGTCACGCGGGACAGGCCCAGGAAGCCGTCGGGCATGTCGGCGGCGTTGATCTGCCGGCCCGAGGCCCACCAGAAGTCGATGCCGCGGAACATGTACAGCGTGCCCAGGGTGACCACCAGGGCAGGCACCCGCGCGGCGGCCACCAGCACGCCGTTGACCACGCCGCAGACCGTGCCCACCAGCACCCCGGCGGCCATCACCACCGGAGTGGGCAGACCGGGGAAGGACACGAACATCATGCCCACCGCGAACGCCGACAGGCCCATCACCGAGCCCACGGACAGATCGACGCTGCGGGTGATGAGCACCATCGACTGGCCCACGGCCAGGATGGTCAGCAGGGTGGCGCCCAGCAGCAGGTCGCGCACGCTCTGCCCGGACAGGAAGCCCGGGTTGACCAGGGCGGTCACGGCCACGAGCAGCACCAGCGCGAGCAGGATGCCCAGCTCGCGCGCCTGGCGGATACGCCGGCCCGTGCGGACGCCGCCGCCGTGCTCCTCCCGGGTCTCCTGCGCGGGCCCCGGCGCCGCGGGCGGCGGGCTCGTCTGCGCGGCGCCGCCCGCGGCGGGGGCGCCGGTCTCGTCGGGTCCGCTCACGCCGCCCTGCCCTTCTGGCCCGTGGCCGCGTACATCACCGACTCCTCGGTCGCCTGCTCGCGCGGGATCTCGGCGGCGATGCGGCCTTCGTGCATGACCAGCACGCGGTCGGCCATCCCGAGCACCTCCGGCAGCTCGCTGGAGACCATCAGCACGGCGATGCCCCGGCCGGCCAGCTCGGACAGCAGCCGGTGCACCTCCGCCTTGGTCCCGACGTCGATGCCGCGGGTGGGCTCGTCGACGATGAGCAGCCGCGGCTCGGTGGCCAGCCACTTGGCCAGCACCACCTTCTGCTGGTTGCCGCCGGAGAGCGTGGTGACCGCGTCGGAGAGCCGGCCGGCCTTGAGCTGGAGCCGTTCGGCCCACTCGGCCGCCGCGCGCTCCTCGTCGCGGCGGCGCAGCACGCCCAGCCGGCTCAGCGCCCAGCGCCGGGTCAGGGTGGCGTTGCGCTCGATGGACATCTCCATCACCAGGCCCTGCTGGCGGCGGTCCTCCGGCACCAGGGCGACACCGGCCACCATGGCAGCGGAGGGGCGGCCGGGCGGCAGGCGCCGGCCGGACACGCGCACGGTGCCCGTCTCGTAGCGGTCGACGCCGAAGACGGCGCGCACCACCTCGCTGCGCCCGGCGCCCACGAGCCCGGCCAGCGCCACGATCTCGCCGGCGCGCACGGAGAACCCCACGTCGGCGAAGACGCCGGTCCGGCCCAGGCCCTCGACCTCCAGGACGGTGTCGCCGGCGGCGACGTCCTGCTTGGGAAACAGCGTGGCGACCTCGCGTCCCACCATGCTGTGCACGAGGTCGTCGACGGTCAGCTCGGCGACGGGTTCGGTCGAGATGTAGCGGCCGTCGCGCATCACGGTCACGCGGTCGCACAGCTCGAAGACCTCGTTGAAGCGGTGCGAGATGAACAGCACCGCCGCGCCGTTGTCGCGCAGCGAGCGCGCGACCGCGAACAGCCGGTCGACCTCGACGCCCGACAGCGCCGCGGTCGGTTCGTCCATCACCAGCACGCGGGCGTCGAAGGACATCGCCTTGGCGATCTCGACGAGCTGCTGATCGGCGATGGACAGGCCGCGGGCGGGCCGGTCGGGGTCGAGCCGCACGCCCAGGCGCGCGAACAGCGCGTCGGCGGCCTCGCGCATGGCGCGGCGGTCGATGCGGCGCCCGCGTGCCAGCGGCTGGCGGCCCATGAAGATGTTCTCCGCGACCGAGAGGTCGGGGAACAGGGTCGGTTCCTGGTAGATGACCGCGACCCCGGCGCGCTGGGCGTCGGCGGGGGCGTTGAGCGCGGTCGGCTCGCCCAGGACCTCGACGTGCCCGGTGTCCGGACGGTGCACCCCGGCGATCGTCTTCACCAGAGTCGACTTTCCCGCCCCGTTCTCACCGCAGAGCGCGTGGATCTCGCCCGCACGCAGCTCAAGGGAGACGTCCTGGAGGGCGTGCACGGTCCCGAAGGACTTGGACACGCCCACCAGTGACAGGAGCGGAGGAGCCGGTGGTGGGTGACGGTCCACGGCGTCCTCCTTCGGCAATCGAGCGCCGCGGGGGGCGGCGCGCGCTGAAAAACGTTTCAATGACGCTGGACGTTAGGTGGGTCACAGGAGCGGTGTCAAGGGGGTTGTCGGCAAATTTCCCGGTTGTCACGCGTTTCTGGCGTGACGTGCCGGATGTGGTCGTTCCCCGATCCCGGCGCGTGCGGGAGAGTAGGGTGGGACCGGGTATTGACACGTTTTAATAAACCTGTGAGCATAAGCGGCCTACGAACCGCCCGAGCACCGCGGAGAAGCAGCGTTGTCCTCGACCGAAGGCATCAGACGACCCGTCGGCATCAACGACGTGGCAGCGCGCGCCGGAGTTTCTCCCGGCACCGTGTCCAACGTCCTGAACCGGCCCGAGCGCGTCGCCGAGTCCACCCGGCGCCGCGTCGAGCGCGCGGTGCGGGAGCTCGACTACGTGCGCAACTCCTCGGGCCGCAGTCTGCGGTCCGGGCGCAGCGACTCGGTCGGCCTGCTCGTCCTCGACGTCACCAACCCCTTCTTCGCCGAGGTGGCGCGCGGCGTCGAGGACACCGCCGGCGAGGAGGGGCTGGCCGTGGTGCTGCTCAACTCCGCCGAGCAGGCCGCGCGCCAGCAGCGCTCCATCCGGCTGCTGGCCGAGCAGCGCGCCGCCGGCGCGGTCATCATGCCCGTCGACGGCGACACCGCGGACCTGCTGTGGCTGCGCAAGCAGGGGGTGCCCGGCGTGCTGCTGGACCGCGGCGACGTCTCCGACGACATCGCCTGCAGCGTCTCGGTGGACAACCACGCCGGCGGCATGGCGGCCGGGCGGCACCTGATCAACCTCGGCCACGAGCGGATCACCTACCTCAGCGGGCCGGGCCATCTGGAGCAGTGCCGCACCCGGCTGGAAGGGCTGCGGGCCTCGGTGGCCGAGTCCGGTGCCGATCCCGACGAGGTCGTGCGGGTCATCCACACCGCCCAGCTCAACGCCGAATCGGGGGAGAAGGCGGTCGAGGAGGTGCTGGCGGGCGGCCCCAAGCGCCGGCCGCAGGCGGTGTTCTGCACCAACGACCAGCTGGCCGTGGGGGTGCTCAAGGGGCTGGGTGAGCGCGGCCTCGGCGCACCGGCCGACCTGTCGGTGGTGGGCTACGACGACGTGAACCTCGCGGCCCTGGTGCACCCGGGGCTGACCACCGTCGCCCAGCCCAAGTACGAACTCGGCCGGGCGGCCATGCAGCTGCTGCTGTCGGAGCTGCACGAGTCCGACCACAGCCACGCGCGGCTGCGGTTCGCGCCGGAGCTCACCGTCCGCGGTTCCACGGCGGCCTACCGCCCCTGAGCGCGGCCCGGACCCGCACCGCGGCCGCCGCCGCGGCCGGCGCCGGCGGCGGCCGCGGTGCGGGCCGCGGTCCACCGGTCCCGTTTCCCGGTCCCCGGCGCCGCGACCCGCCCCGCCCGGGCTCCCGGCGCGGGCGACCGCGGCGCGCCCGGTCCGTCGCGGCCGAAGGTCCCCAGTGGGACTAAGCGCCACCGACGGCGGCGAACCTCTTCTTCGGCGTATTGCGCCTATTCCGGCGGAGCTGACACGAAGCGGTCATCACGCGTGCCGACGCTCATTCGACGCGGAATGCACGCCGCAAGCATTTTCGCGGCGTTTTCCGGGATTCCCTGTTGCCGCCGACCCCCTTTGCTAGGCTCACCGTTGATTCGGTCGGCCATTGATCGGCGGACCGAAATGAAACCCGTGCAAGTCCTGTTTCGTGCGACTATTCCGTCCGACCCGAGGGATTTCCTGTTCGGGGGTCCGGTGCCGCAGCGGCTGCCCCGCCGCCGGTGCGGCCGCCGAAGCGAATTCCCAGGCAGGAGCGCTCCGAAAGGCGCGGTGGAGAGCGGCCGGGGCGCTGGTGCGCCCCGCCGCCGGCAACGGTCTCCGCTGCATTTCCACCGCTGTTCCGGGGCCGGCATATCTGGTACCCCCCACTGAATCGAGGAGGCGTGTTGTGGCCCAGCCGCCCTCACCCCCAGGCCGCGACGACCGTCGGTCGGCCATGACCGCAGACGACAACCGATCCTCCCCCGAAGGGCGGTTCCGGCGGCTGCTGCGCCGCCTCGGGCTGAGCCGCAGAGCGGTGCCGCCGGCGCAGTCCGAGCCCCCGGCGTCGGCGCCCGCCCCCTACGCCCTGCCGCAGCCGCCCCCCGGAGCCGGACAGTGGTATCCCGGCGCCGGTGCCGGCACCCACCGGGCGCAGCCCGCCCCCGCCCGCGAGAACGTGCGGTGGAGCGGGCAGAGCACCAACGGCTTCGCCCCCGGCGCGCCCGTCCACGGGCACCGCAAGACGGAGTGGGTGCCCCCCGAGCCGGCCGAGCCCGTGCCGGACCCGAACCTGCTCACCGAGGCGCTCGCCGGCCTGGCGATGCGCGACCTGACCATGGTGGAGTCGCTGCTGGACATCGTGGGCAGCCTGGAGGACTCCACCGAGGACCCCGACCTGCTGGCCAAGCTGTTCGAGATCGACAACCTGGCCACCCGGATGCGGCGCAACGGCGAGAACCTGCTGGTCCTCGCCGACCAGGAGAGCGACGACGCCGGCATGGAGCCGGTGGCGCTGCTCGACGTGGCCCGCGCCGCCACCTCGGAGATCAAGAACTACAGCCGCGTGCAGATCGGCCGCCTGCCCGACCGGTTCGTCGCCGGCGAAGCCGCCGACGACCTCAGCCACCTCCTGGCCGAGCTGCTCGACAACGCCACCAACCACTCTCCCGACCACGCCCAGGTCGTGATCAGCGGCCAGATGATGCCCGACGGCGGCCTGCTGGTGATCGTCGAGGACGAGGGGATCGGCGTCCCCCAGGACCAGCTGGCCGACATCAACACCCGGCTGGCGGGCACCCCGGTGCTGGACAAGCGCGTGATGCGGCACATGGGGCTCTACGTGGCCAGCCGCATCGCCCACCGCCACGGCCTGCGGGTGCAGCTGGAGGCGCGGGCCTTCCGCGGTGTCAGCGCCTACACGGTCGTGCCCGCCGAGCAGTTGAGCACGTCCGGGCCCACCCCGGTTCCCGGCGTCCCGGCCCAGGCCGCCGCGCCCGCGATGGCGGCCGCCTCGCCGCAGCCGTCCGCCGGCTTCCACCGCATGCCGCCCGCGCCCGAAGCGGCCGCCGGAGCCGTCGGCGGCGGGCAGAGCGCCTCCCGGCAGCAGAGCGGTTCCACGTCCGCGGTCACCGCCGCGGGGCTGCCCCGGCGCACGGCGCACCAGTCGCCGCTGCGCATGATGCAGGCCGAGGCCTCCGCACCCGAACCCGCCGCGGACCCCGGTCCCGATCCGGCGTCCGGCCCCGAACCCTCCGGCGGCCGGGCCGAGCGGATCCGCGACGAACTGGGCGGGTTCATGGAGGGCGAGCGCGCCGCCACCCGCGAGGGCCGCCGCGCGGAGGGGGACGCACCGTGACCCGCCGCGGTACGGCCCTCCCCCCGCGAACCGCGCCGGCGCCGACCCCCGCGACCCCCGCACGCCTAGCGAAAAGGCTGATAGAGCAATGAGCAACCCGATGAGCGTGACCGCAGAGAACTTCGCCTGGCTGATCTCCAACTTCGTCTCCGACGTCCCCGGCGTCGACCACGCCGTGGTCGTCTCCTCCGACGGCCTCGTCCTGACCTGCTCCGAGGACTTCCCCGAAGAGCACGCCGAGCAGCTCGCCGCCATCGCCAGCGGCATGCACAGCCTCGCCGTGGGCGGCGCGAAGCTGTTCGCCAAGGGCGAGTGCGAGCAGTTGATCGTGCGCATGCAGCGCGGCCACCTGTTCGTCATGTCGATCAGCGACGGCTCCTGCCTCGCGGTCCTCACAGCGCCGACCGCCGACATGAAGATCGTCGCCTACCAGATGACCCGGCTGGTGGAGAACGTCGGCCACGCGCTGACGCCGCAGCTGAGGTCCGAGCTGCGCGAAGTGATCGGAAACTAGTCGGCGGCCGGGCAGGCCGGGAGCGAATGAAGAGGTTGCCACAGTCATGAGCTACCGCAAGCGAAGGGGCTCGCGAATCCGCCCCTACACGTTCACGGGCGGGCGGACCAGATCACGCCACCCCCTCATGGTGCAGACGCTCGTCTCCACCGCCGATCCCAGCAACGACGCTCCCGCGAAACTCATGCCCGAGTCGCAGCGGATCTACCTGCTGTGCCGCGAGACACGCTCCGTCGCCGAGGTGTCGGCCGAGCTCACGATCCCGCTGGGTGTGGTCCAGGTGCTGCTGAGCGATCTCGCCGAGCTGGGACTCGTCTACATCCATCCCACAATCACGGGCAAAAGCCCGTCGGAAAACCAGGTTCTCGAGAGGGCGCTCCGTGGTCTCGAACGACTTTTCCAGTGACATCCCGAACAAGATGTCGACCAAGATCGTCATCGCCGGCGGCTTCGGAGCGGGCAAGACGACCCTGGTCGGCTCGGTCTCCGAGATCCCCGCCGTGACGACCGAAGCGGTGATGACCGAGGCGAGCGTCGGCCACGACGACACCTCCGCCACCCCGCAGAAGGTCACCACCACCGTGGCCATGGACTTCGGGCGGATCACCGTCGACCAGCAGCTCATCCTGTACATGTTCGGCACGCCCGGCCAGACCCGTTTCTGGTTCATGTGGGACGACCTCGTGCGCGGCGCCGTGGGTGCGGTGGTGGTCGTCGACTGCCGCCGGCTGGCCGACAGCTTCGAGGCCGTCGACTACTTCGAGACCAACCGGCGCATCCCCTACATCGTGGCGCTGAACAGGTTCGACGGCCAGTTGGAGTACTCGGTCGAGCAGATCCGCGAGGCGCTGGAGATCGGCGCCGACGTGCCGATTCTGGACTTCGACGCCCGCGACCGCTCCTCGGGCGGCACCGTGCTCAAGTCGCTGCTCCGGTACGCGCTCTCGACCAACGCCGCCGCCGCGCCGGTGGGGTGACCGCTGCGCCGCCGCTCGCCGGCCGGCGCACATCGCAGACTCCCCGAGAAGGACAACTCTGATGCGCAAGATCCTCATCGTCGGCGCCGGGCACTCGGGCCTCCACCTGGCCCACGGGCTGCTCAACCACGGCTACGACGTCACGGTGATCACCGGGCAGAGCTCGCTGGAGATCCGCACCGGACGGCCGTCGATCACCCAGATGACGTTCCCGACCGCCCTGGACTACGAACGCGAGCTGAACCTGGACTTCTGGAGCGGCCAGGCGCCCCGGATCGAGGACTTCAAGATCCACCTCTATCCGCCGGGCGCGGAAGCGGTGACGCTCAAGGGCAGGACGGGCACGGGCGACCGCTACACCGTGTCCATCGACCGGCGGATCAAGATGGCCGACTGGCTGGAGTACTTCGAGGACTCCGGCGGCAAGGTCGTGATCCACGGCGTCACGCTCACCGACCTCGACTACTTCTCGCGGATGTTCGACCTGATCGTGGTCGCGGTGGGCCACGGCGAGCTGGGCGCGCTGTTCGACCAGGACACCAGCCGGTTCAGCGGCGCGCGCCCGCGGGCGGTGGCCCAGGCCAACATCTACGACGTGCTGCCCGACCCCGGCGAGCGGGAGAACATCGGCTGGGCCGCGTCCACCGCCGACGCCGGGAACATGATCTTCGTGCCGTTCCTGACCACCGACGGCCCCTGCCACTCGCTGTTCCTCGGCGACAAGCGCGGCGGACCGATGGACGCCTGGCCCGACCGGCCGCGTCCCGAGGAGCAGTGGCGGCGGATGCAGGACCTGCTGCGCAAGTACGCCCCCGACTACTACGAGCGGGTCCGCGACGCGTCGCTTGTCGACGGCACCAGCACGCTGGTGGAGTACTTCACGCCGCAGGTGCGCAACCCGGTGGGCGTGCTTCCCTCGGGCGGGCTGGTGCTGGGCATCGCCGACGTGGTGATCACCATGGACCCGTTCGTGGGCCAGGGGTGGAACCACTCGACCCGGTGTGCGCGCAGCTACCTCCAGAGCATCGTCGAGCACGGCGACCGCCCGTTCGACGAGGAGTTCCTCTCCGGCGCGTTCGAGCGGTTCTGGCAGTACGGGCTGCCCGTGCAGCGCTTCGCCGAGCTCAACTCCACACTCTGGGAGCAGGAGTTGCCACCGCACTTCCAGGAGCTTCTCGGTGCCGCGATGACCTATCCCGAGGTCGGCGACCGGTGGATCCAGGGCTGGGACTACCCGCCCGACTTCGACGAGTGGCTCTACGCCCCGGAGTCGGCCCGCGCCTACCTGCGCGATGTAGCGGCCAGGAACGGCGCCGCGTAGCCGGAGGCCGGAACCCGCCCGTTCGGCACCCGGTTCGGGAGCTTCAGCGCAGAGGCTCCCGGACCGGGCTTTTTCATGCGTCACAGTGGCGGCTTTCCCCACCATTGATTTCACGGACAACTGCCTGCTCAATCGCCCCAGATGTCCGAAAACAAGAGGCCTATTGCCCTGCTTATGGGTTGGCGTTACGATCTCTCTGTGTTGTCGTTCAAGTGGAGTCTGATGCTTTCTGGGTCGCATGTCTCCAATGGGCGATTCGCAGATTGATGTTCCTCCTCGCCGAACTCCGGGGTCCGACATGGCACAGGACGCGCCATTCGCCGACGATCGCCGCCCCGCTCGCGCATCCCGATCCGGGGAAATTCCGCCTGTTCCAGGCGGTATTCGCGGTGTTCTTCCGAACACGGGGGCGATGAACCGCGGTACCGGCGATGATCGACCGGCCGCCGGCGGAGCCGCCGCCCGTTCCGGGAAACCGATGATCGTTTCCTGGTAGCCGATCATCGAAATTCCCGGCGCACCGCCGTTCCTTCCGTGTCCCGGCGGTGCCGGACTCCCATCGGGGCGCTGCGTACCGGCCGCCCGCCGAGTCACGCAGCGGCCCGGAACCTTAAACCGGCGATCGAGCAGGGGTGAGCCGACGTGACACAGCGGGACAGCTCGGCCGGCCGTCGGCCGGACGAGGAAGCGCACCGCCGCATCGCCGTGATCGGGATGGCCTGCCGCTTCCCCGGAGCCGACAGTCCCGGTGCTTACCGGCGCCTGCTCCGTGAGGGCCGCAGCGCCGTCACCGCGCCCCCGCCCGACCGTGCGGCCGCGGCGCCCCGCCTCGACGGCGACGTGCTGCCCGGCGGGTTCGTCGACGCCGACGCCTTCGACCCCGAGCCGTTCGGCGTCTCCCCGCGCGAGGCCGCCGCCATGGACCCGCGCCAGCGGATCGCCCTGGAGCTGGTGTGGGAGGCCGCCGAGGACGCCCGCCTTTCCGCCGAGCGGCTGCGCGGCACCCGCACCGGCGTGTTCGTCGGCGCCATGGGCGACGACCACGCCGCCCGCGCCCGCGCCGTCGGCACCCCGGCCACCCACCACACGCTCACCGCCGCCAGCCGCGCCGTCATCGCCAACCGGGTCTCCTACACGCTGGGCCTGCGCGGTCCCAGCCTGGCGGTCGACACCGGCCAGTCGTCCTCGCTCGTGGGCGTGCAGCTGGCTGTGGAGAGCCTGCGGCGCCGCGAGTCCGACATCGCCGCGGCCGGGGGAGTGCACCTGAACCTCTCCGCCGAGGGCGCCGCCGGCGAGCAGGCCTTCGGTGCGCTCTCGCGGAGCGGCCGCTGCCGCACGTTCGACGCCCGCGCCGACGGCTACGTGTGCGGCGAGGGCGGCGGGATCGTCCTGCTCAAGCGGCTGGCCGACGCGCTGGCCGACGGCGACCGCGTGCACGCGGTGCTGCTGGGCGCGGCGGTCGGCAACGACGGCGACGGCGCGGGCCTGACCGTGCCGGCCGCCCGCGGGCAGGCCGACGTGATCCGCCTGGCCTGCCGCGACGCCGGGATCGACCCCGCCGAGGTCGGGTACGTGGAGCTGCACGGCACCGGTACCCCCGCCGGCGACCCCGTCGAGGCCGCCGCCCTGGGCGAGGCACTGGGTGCGCGGCGCCCCTCCTCCGAGCCGCTCCCGGTCGGCTCGGCCAAGACCAACATCGGCCACCTCGGCGCGGCCGCGGGTGTCGCCGGGCTGATCAAGGCCGTACTGGGGGTGGCCGCCGGCGAGCTGGTGCCCAGCCTCGGCTTCGAGAGCGCGCACCCCCGGATACCGCTGGCCCGGCTGGGCCTGCGCGTACAGCGCGAGACCACACGTTGGCCCGGGGACGGCCCGCGGCGCGTGGCGGGGGTGTCGTCCTTCGGCATGGGCGGAACCGACTGCCACGTGCTCGTCGCCGAGGCGCCCGCGGTACCGCCGGGCGAAGAGCGGGGGGCCGGTCCGCGGCGTGGGCGGTGCGGGCTGCCGGACGCCGCCGGGAGCGCAGACGCGGCGCACCTGCCGTTCGTGCTCTCGGGCGCCGGCGCGGCTGCGCTGCGCGCCCAGGCCGGCCGGCTGCGCGAGCACCTGGTGGCCGATCCGCCGCCGCTGCGCGACCTCGGCGCGTCGCTGGCGACCACCCGCACGGCGCTGGGCCGGCGCGCGGCGGTGGTCGCCGCCGACCGCGCGGAGCTGCTCGCCGGGCTGGACGCCCTCCGGGCGGGCACGGGCGGCACCGGAGTGCTGCGCGGCCACCCGCGCGCCGGCGCGACGGCGGTGCTGTTCCCGGGCCAGGGCACCCAGTACCCGGGCATGGGGGGCCGGCTGTACGCGCGGGCGCCGGTGTTCGCGGCGGCCCTGGACGAGGTGTGCGCGGAGTTGGACCCGCTGCTGCCCGGCCCGCTGTGCGGCGTCATGTGGGCCGAGCAGGGAACCGAGCGCGCCGCGCTGCTGGACCGCACCGGCTGGACCCAGCCCGCGCTGTTCGCCGTGGGCGTCGCGCTGTACCGGCTGCTGGAGTCGTGGGGCGTGCGGCCGGCGCTGGTCGCCGGGCACTCGATCGGCGAGCTGGCCGCGGCCCACGTCAGCGGCATGCTCCCCCTGGCCGACGCATGCGCGCTGGTGGCCGCACGCGCGCGGGGGCTGGACGCGCTGCCCGAGGGCGGGGCGATGTTCGCCGTCCGCGCCGGTGCCGCCGAAGCCGCCGAGCTGATCGCCGAGCAGGGCGCCGAGGGCGCGGTGGCGGTCGCGGCGGACAACGGCGCGGAGTCGGCGGTGATCTCGGGTGAGCGGGCCGCCGTCTCGCGGATCGCCGAACTTCTGGGCGAGCGCGGCCGCAGCACACGGCGGCTGCAGGTCAGCCACGCGTTCCACGCGCCGCAGGTCGATCCGGCGCTGCCGGCGCTGCGGGAGGCGGCGCGCGGCCTGCGGGTGCGCCCGGGGGAGGGGCCCGCCCTGGTCTCCGGCGTGACCGGGGACGTGGCCGGTCCCGATGATCTGGCCGACGCGGAGTACTGGGTGCGCCAGGCGCGGCAGCCGGTCCGCTTCGCCGACTGCCTGGCCGTGCTGCACGAGCGCGGGACGGGCGTCTACTGCGAGCTGGGGCCGGGCGGGATGCTGACGACGCTGGCGCGCGAGGCCGCCGAGGCGCGCGGCGGCGGCACGGCCCCGGCGTCCTGCATCGCCGGCCCGCGCCGCGGCGACGAGGAGCGCGCGGCGGCCGAGTACGCGGCGGCCCTGCACGTCAACGGAGTGCACCTCGACTGGGACGCGGTCTTCGGGCCGGGCACCCGGCCGGTGGACCTGCCCACCTACGCCTTCCAGCGCCGCCCCTTCGGCCCCGGCCCCGCGGGCCCGGCCGGCGGCCGCGAGGGGGCGGGCGCCGAGCGGACGGCCGGGGCGGCCGCACCCGGAGTCGAGGCGGCCGACGGGGCCGGGCGCCCCGGTGGGCGCGACCCGGCAGCGGAGCGGCGCGGACCGCGCAAGGGCGCCGCCGAGCTGCGCCGGTTGCGCGACCTCGTGCTGACGCACACGGCCGCGGTGCTCGGGCACGCCTCGCCCGAGACCGTCGACGCCGGCACCGCCTTCGGCGACCTAGGCCTCGACTCGATCCTGTCGGTCGAGCTGCGCGACCGGATCGGCGCCGCCACCGGGCTCGCGCTCCCCGCCACCTTGCTCTTCGACGCCCCCACCCCCGACCTGCTGGCGGATCGGCTGCACGCCGAACAGGGCGGCGGCACCGCGGAGCCCGAACCGGCGCCGGCCGCCGGCGCCCGACCGCGTCCGGAACCCGGTGCCGGCGCTCCGGTGGCGGTTGTGGGGGTGGGGTGCCGGTTGCCGGGTGGGGTGGGTTCGCCGGAGGGGTTGTGGGATCTGGTGGCGGCGGGGGGTGATGCGACCTCGGAGTTTCCGGCGGATCGGGGGTGGGATGTGGAGGCGCTGTTTGACCCGGAGGGGGGTCGCGGGGGGACGAGTTATGTGCGGCGGGGCGGGTTTCTGGGGGATGCGGCGGGGTTTGATGCGGGGTTCTTCGGGGTGTCGCCGCGTGAGGCGTTGGCGATGGATCCGCAGCAGCGGGTGTTGTTGGAGACGGTGTGGGAGGCCCTGGAGCGCGCCGGCCTGCGCCCGGGTGACCTGCGCGGCAGCCAGGTCGGCGTGTTCGTGGGCGCCACCGCTCAGGACTACGGCCCGCGGCTGCACGAGCCCGCGGAGGGCACCGGGGGACACCTGCTGACGGGCCAGGCGGCGGCGGTGGTCTCGGGCCGCGTCTCCTACGTCTTCGGCTTCGCCGGCCCGACCGTGACCGTGGACACGGCGTGCTCGTCGTCGCTGGTGGCGCTGCACCAGGCGGTGCAGGCGCTGCGCCGGGGCGAGTGCGACCTCGCGCTGGCCGGCGGCGTCGCGGTGATGGCGACACCCGGGATGTTCGCCGAGTTCAGCGCGCAGCAGGGGCTCTCCCGCGACGGCCGTTGCAAGCCCTACGCGGCCGCGGCCGACGGCACTGCATGGGGCGAGGGTGCGGGTGTTGTGGTGTTGGAGCGGTTGTCGGATGCGGTGGCGGGTGGTCGTCGTGTGTGGGGGGTGGTGCGGGGTTCGGCGGTGAACTCGGACGGGGCGAGCAACGGGTTGTCGGCGCCCAACGGTGCGGCGCAGGAGGCGGTGATGCGTGCGGCGCTGGCGGACGGGGACGTTCGCGCCGAGCGGGTGGGTGTGGTGGAGGGGCACGGTACGGGGACGGTGCTGGGGGATCCGATCGAGCTGGGGGCGCTGGGTGCGGTCTATGGCCGCTGCGGCGGTGTGGTGGTGGGGTCGGTCAAGGCCAACATCGCCCATGTGCAGGCGGCCGCGGGTGTGGCGGGGTTGGTGTCGCTGCTGGGTGTGCTCGGGCGGGGTGTGGTTCCGCCGCTGGCGGGGGTGTCCGGGGGCGTGTCGGAGCTGGTCGACTGGGTGGAGCTGGGTCTGGGTGCGGTCTCGGGCGGGCCGCGGGTGTGGGAGGGCGTGGAGGGCCGGCGGATCGGCGGGGTGTCGTCGTTCGGGATCAGCGGCACCAACGCCCACGTCCTCGTCGAGGAACCGCCGCACGATCACGCCTACGACTTTTCCGCGCCCTCCGGTGAGCCCGCCGGCGCTCCGCGGGGACGCATCGTCGGCGGACTCGCCGAACCGCCGGCCGCGACACGCCCTCCGGCGCAGACGCCTGCCGGACGCGCGGCGGCAAGCGCCGCGGCCGAAGCGCACGCGGCGTCCGCCGGCGGCGCGGATCCCGCCGAACCGTACGCGGACTCCGCGCCCGCCGCGCGGGCGCGGGTGCCGGCCGCGCGCCTGGGCTTCGTCCCGCCCTCCGCGGCCCCCCGGACGCGGCGGCCGCCCGCCGGGCGCGGACGCGGCCGTCCGAGCGGTTCCGCCGCCCCGCTGCGGCCGCCGCTGCGGACGGACCTCGTGCCCTGGGTCGTCTCCGGCGCGGTGGCCGAGGGCGTGCGGGACCAGGCCGCCCGGCTGCGCTCGGCGCTGTGGGCGGACCCCGCGAAGAGCACCCTCGACGCCGCCTACTCCCTGGCGGCCGAGCGCACCCACTTCGAGCACCGCTCGGTCGTGCTCGCGCGCGGACGCGAGGGGTTCCTCGGCGGGCTCGCCGCGGTCGCCCGCGGACGGGCGCAGGCTCCCGGCGCGCACCTGGTGCAGGGCGCCGCGGACCTGCCCGGCGGACCGGTGCTGGTCTTCGGCGGCCAGGGCTCGCAATGGCCGGGCATGGGCGCCGACCTGCTGGAGTCCTCGCCCGTCTTCCGCGACCGCTTCGCCGAGTGCGAGCGGGCGCTGGCGGCGCATGTCGACTGGTCGCCCGCCGACGTGCTGCGCGGCGTCGAAGGCGCGCCGGGCCTGGGGCGGGTCGACGTCGTGCAGCCGGTGCTGTGGGCGGTCATGGTGTCGCTGGCGGAGGTCTGGCGCTCGGTGGGCGTGGTACCGGCCGCGGTGGTGGGCCACTCCCAGGGCGAGGCCGCCGCCGCCTGCGTCGCCGGCGCGCTCAGCGTGGAGGACGCGGCCGCCGTGGTCGCCCTGCGCAGCCGAACCGTGGCCGAGCTGGTCGGGGGCGGCGCGATGGCCTCGCTGGGCGAGTCCGCCGAGCGCGCCCGGCGGCGCGCGGCGGTGCGCGAGGGCCGGGCCCACGTCGCCGCGGTCAACGGCCCCGCCGCGACGGTGGTCGCCGGCGACGCCGACGCCGTGGCCGAGATCGTCCGCGCAGCCGACGCCGAGGGCGTGCGCGCGCGCACGATCGACGTGGACTACGCATCGCACACCCCGCACGTCGAGGCCGCGCGCGCCCGCATCACCGCGGAGCTCGGCGGGATCGCGCCCCGGACCGGCGAGGTCCCCTTCTTCTCCACGGTGACCGGAGCCGAGCTCGACGGCGCCCGGCTCGACGCCGCCTACTGGTACGGCAACCTGCGCGAACCGGTCCGGTTCGGCCCCGCCGTCGGCTCCCTCGCCGCCTGCGGCCACGGGCTGTTCATCGAGAGCGGGCCGCACCCCGTGCTCACCGCCGCGATCGAGGACACGCTGGCCCAGGCGCGCGCCGACGGCGCCGCGCTGGGCACGCTGCGCCGCGACGACGGGGGCGCCGAGCGGCTGCTGACGTCGCTCGCCGAGGCCTACGTGCGCGGCGCTCCGGTCGACTGGACCGCGCTGCTGCCGCGGGACCGCGCCCGGCCGACGGCCCTGCCGACCTACCCCTTCCAGCGGCGCCGGTACTGGCTGGCGGCACCGCGCACCGGCGCCGGACCCGCCCGGCTGGGCCAGGCCGAGGCCGGCCACCCGCTGCTGGGCGCGGCGGTGGACCTCGCCGACGGACAGGTGGTGTGCACCGGCCGCATCTCCGTGCGGGACCTGCCGTGGCTGGCCGACCACGCCGTCGGCGGGCGCACCCTGCTCGCCGGGGCGGCTCTGGCCGAACTCGTGCTCGCCGCGGGCGGCCGAGCCGGATGCGGCCGGATCGAGGAGCTGGTTCTGACCGAGCCGCTCGTGCTGCCGGACGTCGACGGCGGCGACGCGGTCGACCTCCAGGTCGCGCTCGCGGCTCCCGACGAGGAGGGCCGGCGCGCCTGCACCGTGCACTCCCGCCTGTCCGGCGGCGGGCAGCCCTGGCAGCGGCACGCGAGCGGCACCCTCGGCGCCGCCGACACCGCCCCGGACCCGCGCGGCCCGGACAGCCCGGACGGGGCGGGGGCGGACGCCGCCTGGCCGCCGCCCGGCGCCTCGCCGATCGACGCCTCCGGCGCCTACACCCGCCTGGCCGAAGGCGGCTACGCCTACGGTCCCGCCTTCCGCGGCCTCAGCGCGCTGTGGCGGCGGGGCCTCGACGTCTTCGCCGAGGTGTCGCTGCCGGAACCGCTGCGGGCCGCCGCCGGCTCCTTCGCACTGCACCCGGCGCTGCTGGACGCCGCCGTGCACGCCTGGCTCACCGCCGAGGCGGGCGCGGGCGCTCCGCGCCTGCCGCACACCTTCAGCGGCCTGCGCCTGCACGCCGCGGGCGCCGCCGACCTGCGGGTGCGGCTGAGCCCCGCCGGCGCGGGCGGAGTGTCGCTCGACCTCGACGACCCGACGGGCGCGCCGGTCGCCTCCGTTGAGCGCCTGGAGCTGCGGCCCCTCCCCGACGGGCCCGCCTCCACCAGCTCCGACCTGCACACCCTCGACTGGCCGGAACTGACCGACCCCCCGGACCCCGAGCGCGGGCGATGGGCGTTCATCGGCGTCGGCGGCGACCGGTCCGACCAGGGCGGGGAGCCCGGCTCCGCCGCGGACCTGCACTACCCCGGCGTCGAGGCCCTGCGCCGCGACACCGGTACCGCGGGCCCCGTCCCGGACGTGGTCGCCCTTCGGTGCCCGGAGCCGGAGGCACACCACCCGCCGCCGGGGGCGCGCGACGTCGCCCGCCGCGTCCTGGAGACCGCCCGGTGGTGGGCCGAGGACGAGCGGTTCGCCGCGAGCCGGCTGGTTGTGGTGACCCGCGACGCCGTCGCCGTGACGGCGCGGGACCGGCTCGACGGGCTCGCGCAGACCACCGCGTGGGGGCTGCTGCGCTCCGCCCAGGCCGAGCATCCCGGCAGGTTCGTTCTCGTCGACGACGACGGCGCCGCTCCGGCCGAACCCCTGCTGCGCCGCGTCGCGGCCTCCGGCGAAGCGCAGGCCGCCCTGCGCGGCGGGCGCATCCACGCGGCGCGCGTCGTGCAGGCCCCGCCGCCGCTCACCCCCGCACCCGCGGGCACGGGCGCGGCCTGGCACATCGACGTCGCCGAGCCCGGGTCGCTCGACAACGCCGCGCCGCGCCCCGCGCCGTGGGCGTCGGAGCCGCTGGAGGCCGGGCGGGTGCGCATCGCGGTGCGCGCCGCCGGAGTGAACTTCCGCGACGTGGTCGTGGCGCTGGGGCTGCTCGACGGCGAGCACGGCATGGGCATCGAGGGCGCCGGCGTGGTCACCGAGGTCGGCCCGGGGGTCAGCGGCGTCGCGGTGGGCGACCGGGTGGCGGGCCTGTTCGGCGCCGCGTTCGGACCGGCCGCCGTCGCCGACCACCGGTGCATCGCCCGGATCCCCCGCGGCTGGACGTTCGAGCGCGCCGCCGCCGTGCCCGTGGCCCATCTGAGCGCCTACTACGGCCTCGTCGACCTCGCCCGCGTGCGCCCCGGCGAGTCGGTGCTGGTGCACGCCGCCGCCGGCGGGGTCGGCACGGCCGCCGTCGCACTCGCCCGCCACCTGGGGGCGGAGGTCTTCGCCACGGCCTCGCCCGGCAAGTGGCCGCTGCTGCGCGCCATGGGGATCGGCGACTCCCGACTCGCGTCCTCGCGCAGCACCGGGTTCGCCGCCGAGGTCGCCGGCGCCTTCGGCGCAAGCGGCGGAAAGGTCGACGTCGTGCTCAACGCGCTGGCCGGCGAGTACGTCGACGCCTCGCTGAACCTGCTCGGCCCGGGCGGCCGCTTCCTGGAGATGGGCAAGACCGACCTCCGCGACCCCCGGCAAGTGGCCGCCGACCACCCCGGCGTCTCCTACCTCCCGTTCAACCTGCCCGACGTGCCGCCGGAACGCATCGGGCGGATGCTCGCCGAGATCCTGGCCCTGCTGGAGACGGGCGACCTGGGCGCACCGCCTCCCCTGCGGCGCCGCCCCCTGCACGACGCGCCGGCGGCGCTGCGCGACCTCCGGCAGGGCGCCACCGTCGGCAAGACCGTCCTCGTTCCGCGGCGCCCGCTCGACCCGGACGGCACCGTGCTGATCACCGGCGGCACCGGAACCCTGGGCGCGGCCGTCGCCCGGCACCTGGTCGCCGAGCACGGCGTGCGACGGCTACTGCTGAGCGGGCGCAGCGGGCCCATGGCGCCCGGCACGGCCGAGTCGATGGCCGAGCTGACCGCACTCGGCGCCGAGGTCGAGGTGCGCGCCTGCGACGCCGCCGACCGCGCCGCGGTGGCCCGCCTGCTCGCGTCGGTCCCGCCGGACCGCCCGCTGACCGCCGTCGTGCACGCGGCGGGCGTGCTGGAGGACGCCGCCCTGACCGGCCTGACCCCGGACCGGCTCGACCGGGTGCTGGCGGCCAAGGTCGACGGCGCCTGGCATCTGCACGAGCTGACCGCCGACAGCGACCTGGCGGCGTTCGTGCTGTTCTCCTCGGCGGTGGGCGTGCTCGGCGGCGCCGGCCAGGCCAACTACGCCGCCGCCAACGCCTTCCTGGACGGCCTGGCCCACCACCGCAGCGCCCGCGGCCTGCCCGCCACCTCGCTGTCGTGGGGACTGTGGGCGCAGCGCAGCGGCATGACCGGGCACATGGCCGAAACCGCGCTCGCCCGCATGCGCCGGCGCGGCCTGGAGCCGATGGGCACCCGGCAGAGCCTCGCCCTGTTCGACACCTCCCTCGCCCTCGACCGCCCCCACCTCCTCCCCGCACGGCTGCGCCCCCGGGGCGGCCGCCCCGCCGCGGAGCTGCCGCAGGCCGCCCGCGCCGCCGGACCGCAGCGCTCCACACCCCGGGGGCGGGGTGCGCCGCCGGCCGACCCGCAGGACCGGCACACCGCTCTGCTGGACCTCGTCCGCGAGCACGCCGCGGCCGTGCTCGGGATCGCCTCGCCCAGCGCGCTGCGGCCGGGCCGCCAGCTTACCGACGCGGGCATCGACTCCCTGACGGCCGTGGAACTGCGCAACCGCCTCAACACCGCCACCGGGCTGCGGCTGCCCGCCACGATCCTGTTCGACCACCCCACCCCCGACGCGCTGGCGGCGGTGCTGGCCGACCGGCTCGCGCCCGAGGGCGGTGCCGCGCCGCCGACCGGTGCGGATGCGCCGGACGGCGGCGCGCAGCCGCACGGCGGTACCGCCATCGACACCATGGCCCTCGACGACCTGGTCGATCTGGCGCTGACCGACGAGCGGCCCGAATCCCGTTGAGCCCGTGAAGCCACCGCTGCCCCGGAGGTCGCCGTGACCCAGCACAGCACCGGCCCGAACCGGCAGGCGCCGGAAGGCGACCGCGTCGCCACCGCCCTGCGCGCGGCCCTCAAGGAGAACGACCGCCTCAAGCGGCACAACCGCCGGCTGAGTGCAGCGGCCCGTGAGCCGGTGGCGGTTGTGGGGGTGGGGTGCCGGTTGCCGGGCGGGGTGGGTTCGCCGGAGGGGTTGTGGGATCTGGTGGCGTCGGGGGGTGATGCGACGTGCGATTTTCCTGAGGACCGGGGGTGGGATGTGGAGGCGCTGTATGACCCGGAGGGGGGTCGCGGGGGGACGTGTTATGTGCGGCGGGGCGGGTTTCTGGGGGATGCGGCGGGGTTTGATGCGGGGTTCTTCGGGGTGTCGCCGCGTGAGGCGTTGGCGATGGATCCGCAGCAGCGGGTGTTGTTGGAGACGGTGTGGGAGGCGCTGGAGCGGGCGGGTATCGATCCGACGGTGCTGCGGGACAGCGCGACCGGCACCTTCATGGGCGCCATCGCCCAGGAGTACGGACCGCGGATGTACCAGGCGGCCGAGGAGACGGCCGGCTACGCCCTGACCGGCTCCATGCCCAGTGTGGTCTCCGGCCGTGTGGCCTACACGCTGGGTCTGCGCGGGCCGGCGGTCACGGTGGACACGGCGTGCTCGTCGTCGCTGGTGGCGCTGCACCAGGCGGTGCAGGCGCTGCGCCGGGGCGAGTGCGACCTCGCCCTGGCCGGCGGCGTCTCCGTGGCCTCCTCGCCGAGCGTCTTCGTCGAGTACTCCCGGCAGGGCGGGTTGTCGCGGGACGGGCGGTGCCGGTCGTTCGGCGCCAAGGCCGACGGCACGGGGTTCGGTGAGGGTGCGGGTGTTGTGGTGTTGGAGCGGTTGTCGGATGCGGTGGCGGGTGGTCGGCGTGTGTGGGGGGTGGTGCGGGGTTCGGCGGTGAACTCGGACGGGGCGAGCAACGGGTTGTCGGCGCCCAACGGCGTTGCGCAGGAGGCGGTGATGCGCGCGGCGCTGGCGGATGCGGGTGTGGAGGCCTCGCACGTGGGTGTGGTGGAGGGGCACGGTACGGGCACGGTGCTGGGCGATCCGATCGAGCTGGGGGCGCTGGGTGCGGTCTACGGCCGCTGCGGCGGTGTGGTGGTGGGGTCGGTCAAGGCCAACATCGCCCATGTGCAGGCGGCCGCGGGTGTGGCGGGGTTGGTGTCGCTGCTGGGTGTGCTCGGGCGGGGTGTGGTTCCGCCGCTGGCGGGGGTGTCCGGGGGCGTGTCGGAGCTGGTCGACTGGGTGGAGCTGGGTCTGGGTGCGGTCTCGGGCGGGCCGCGGGTGTGGGAGGGCGTGGAGGGCCGGCGGATCGGCGGGGTGTCGTCGTTCGGGATAAGCGGCACCAACGCCCACGTCCTCGTCGAGGAACCGCCTGAGGACGTCCCGCTCCCGCACGCGTTCGGCCGCCGCGCGACCACCGCTCGCGCGACCGGAACCCGCGAAGCGTCCGTGTCCGCAACCGGCGCCGCCGGCGCCGGGAGCCGGGACACGCCCTGGCCGGTGTCCGGCCACACTCCGCAGGCGCTGCGCGCCCAGGCCGAGCGGCTGTACACCCGTCTCGCGGAGCACCCCGAAGCCGACGCGGCCGACGTCGCCTACTCCCTGGCCACCACCCGCACGCACCTGGAGCACCGCGCCGCGGTCCTCGGCGCCGACCGCGACGACCACCTCGCCGGGCTGGCGGCGCTGGCGCGCGGCGAGGCCCCGCCCGGCACGGTCCGCGGGCGCGGCGGCCCGCCGGGCAGAACGGTGTTCGTGTTTCCCGGGCAGGGCGGGCAGTGGCCGGGGATGGCGGCCGGGCTGCTGGAGGCCTCCGAGGTCTTCGCGGGGCGGATCGCCGAGTGCGAGGCGGCGCTGGGCCCGCACGTCGACTGGTCGCTGGGTGCGGTGCTGCGCGGCGAACCCGGTGCACCGGGGCTGGAGCGGGTGGATGTGCTCCAGCCTGTGCTGTGGGCGGTGATGGTGGCCCTGGCCGAGCTGTGGTCGGCCTGCGGGGTGCGGCCCGACGCCGTGGTGGGCCACTCGCAGGGCGAGATCGCGGCCGCCTGCGTCTGCGGCGCGCTCTCGCTGGAGGACGGCGCCCGCGTCGCCGCGGCGCGCAGCCGGGCCGTGCGCGCCCTGGACGGCGACGGCGCGATGGCCCAGATCGCGCTGCCCGCCGACCGCGTGCGCGAGCTCATCGCCGGCCGGCCCGACCAAATCGGCGTCGCCGCGGTCAACGGTCCCGCCTCCACGGTGGTCAGCGGCGAACGGGAGGCCGTGCGGCGCACGGTCGAGCGCGCCGCCGACACCGGTGTGCGGGCGCGGATGGTCGACGTGGACTACGCCTCGCACTCGGCGGCCATGGAGCCGCTGCGCCCCGCCGTCCTGGCCGACCTCGCCGACCTCGCCTCCCGGCGGCCGCGCGTGGCCTTCCCCTCCACCGTGACCGGGCGCCCCGTCGCCGAGGGTGACCTCGGCGCCGAGTACTGGTACGCCAACATCCGCCGCCCCGTCGAGTTCTCCGCCGCCGTACGCGCCCTCGCCGAGAGCGACCACGGCCTGTTCGTGGAGATGAGCCCGCACCCGGTGCTGACCATGGCGGTCGAGCAGACCGCCGAGGACGCCGCCGAGCGCGCGGCCGGGGTGATGCCGGAGGCGACGCCCGCCGCCGCCCTCGGCTCCCTGCGCCGCGACGAGGGCGGGTGGCCGCGCTTCGCCGCGGCGCTGGCCGAGGCCTACGCCCACGGCGCGTCCGTCGACTGGTCCGCCGTCTACGCTGGCGTCGAGGGCAGCGTCGTCGACCTGCCCACCTACGCCTTCCAGCGCCGTCGCCACTGGCTGGCGCCCCAGCCGCCGCCCGCCGAGCGCGCCGCCGCCGCGGACAGCGCGTCCCGCGCCGGGCACGCCGACCGGCCGTTCTGGTCGGCGGTCGCCGGCGGCGACGCCGAGTCCCTCGCCGCCGCCCTGGGCACCGACCCCGGGCCCGTGCGCGCGCTGCTGCCCGCGCTGGAGGGCTGGCGCCGGCGCCGCGACGAGCGCACCGCCCTCGAAGCGCTGTGCTACTCCGACCGGTGGGTGGCCGTACCCGAGGCGGCCGCCCCGCCCGCCGGCCGGTGGCTGGTGCTGCTGGAGCCCGGCACCGGCTCCGGTGGCGCGGCGCGGGCCTGGTACGACGCGTTGCGGGAACGCGGCCTGCGCGCCGAGCCGGTCGAGGTCGACCGCTCCGCCGACCGCTCCCGCCTGGGCGCCCTGCTGCGCACCCCCCGCGGCGCCGCCGAACCCGTCGACGGCGTGCTGTGCCTGCTCACCCTGGACGGGCCCGCCGACCCGGCGGCCGCGACCGCCGCGGGCCCCGCGCTCGTCGCCGACCTCCTGCGGGCGATGCCGGACGCCGGAGTCGATGCCCCGCTGTGGTGCGCCACCGGCGGCGCGGTCTCGACCGGGGAGAACGACCCGCTGCGCAGCCCCGAACAGGCCCCGGTGTGGGGGCTCGGGCGGGTCGCGGCCCAGGAGCACCCCGAGCGCTGGGGCGGCCTGGTCGACCTGCCCGACAGCCCCGACCGGCGCACCGCCGCCCTGCTGCACACCGCACTCTGCGCCTCCGGCGGCGAGGACCAGCTCGCCGTGCGGCCCTTCGGCCTCCGCGCCCGCCGCCTGGTCCGCGCCCCCGCTCCGGAGCCCGCCCGCGCCGCCGCCCGGCCGTGGCGGCCCGCCGGCACCGTGCTGATCACCGGCGGAACCGGCGCCCTCGGCGCGCACACCGCCCGCTACCTGGCCGGCCGCGGAGGCGACCGCCTCCACCTGCTGCTGGCCGGGCGGCGCGGGCCCCGGGCTCCGGGCGCCGACGCGCTCGCCGCGGAGCTGCGCGCCTCCGGCACCCGGGTCACCCTGGCGGCCTGCGACGTCGCCGACCGCGCCGCCGTGGAGCGCCTGCTCGCGGACGTGCCCGCCGAACATCCCCTCACCGCCGTCGTGCACGCCGCGGCCGCGCTCGACGACGCCCCCATCGCCGACCTCGACTCCGCGCGCATGGAGGCCGCCATGGCGGTCAAGGCGGGCGCGGCCCGGCACCTGCACGAGCTGACCGCCGGCACCGGGCTCTCGGCGTTCCTGCTCTACTCCTCGGTGGCGGGCCTGCTCGGCGTCGGGGGCCAGGGCAACTACGCGCCCGCCAACGCCTACCTCGACGCGCTCGCGCGCCACCGCCGCGCCGCGGGACTCCCGGCCACCTCCCTTGCCTGGGGCCACTGGAGCGGCGAGGGGATGGCCCGGCGCGCCGATGTCGCCGACATGCTGGCGCGGCACGGCATGCCCGGCATGTCCGCGGCGACCGCCACCGCGGCGCTGGAGGCCGCCTTCACCGGCGACGCGGACCCCGCCTTCGCCGTCGCCGACATCGACTGGCGGCGCTTCACGCTCGCCTTCACCGCGGCGCGCCCCAGCACCCTGCTCGACGACCTGCCCGAGGCGCACCGCGGCGCGTCCGCGCCCGCCGCCCACGACGCCGACCCCGCGGCAGAGCTGCGGCGGAGCCTCACCCAGGCGCCCCCGCCCGAACGCGACCGCATGGCGCGCGCGCTGGTGCGCGAGCACGTCGCGGCGACCCTCGGCCACGACTCGCCGGAGGCCGTCGACGGCGCCCGGCCCTTCACCGACCTCGGCCTGGACTCGGTGATGGCGGTGGACCTGCGCAACCGGCTGAGCGCCGCCACCGGCCTGCGGCTGCCGGCCGCGCTCGCCTTCGAGCACCCGACCGTGTCGGCGGTGGCCGCCCACCTGCGCGGCGCGCTCGGCGCCGGAGACGCGCCGGGGGACACCTCCGCCCCCGGCGCGGCGCAGGTGGCCGAACTGGAGCGGCTGCTGGCGACCCTGGACCCGGCCGAGGTGCGCGCGTCGGCCCTCGCCGAACGCCTGCGCGCCCTGGCGCGCGCGGCCAAGGGCGGCCGCGCCCCGCAGGAGGAGGCCGCCTCCCTGGACGGCGCCACACCCGATGAGGTCTTCGCGCTGATCGACGAGGAACTCGGGGACCGGTGACCGCCGGCCCCCGGCCTCCCCGCTCGGCGATACCGCTTCCCACCCGCAGGCCGACACGAGACCCGGGGCAGACATGACCGAGAGTACGCACACACAGCAGAAGCTCTTCGACTACCTCAAGCGCGTGACCGCCGACCTGCGCGAGACCCGGCGCAGACTGCACGAAGCCGAGGCCGCCGCGCGTGAGCCGGTGGCGGTTGTGGGGGTGGGGTGCCGGTTGCCGGGTGGGGTGGGTTCGCCGGAGGGGTTGTGGGATCTGGTGGCGGCGGGGGGTGATGCGACCTCGGAGTTTCCGGCGGATCGGGGGTGGGATGTGGAGGCGCTGTTTGACCCGGAGGGGGGTCGCGGGGGGACGAGTTATGTGCGGCGGGGCGGGTTTCTGGGGGATGCGGCGGGGTTCGATGCGGGGTTCTTCGGGGTGTCGCCGCGTGAGGCGTTGGCGATGGATCCGCAGCAGCGGGTGTTGTTGGAGACGGTGTGGGAGGC
>NZ_BAABIK010000041.1:0-31115 GCF_039542725.1 Streptomonospora halophila
GCCTGTTTTGTCTTCCTAAGACCGCTTGGCCTCCGACTTGGCGCGCAAGCGGTGCCGGGCCCCGCGCCGCGGGGCGGCGGTCCGCCTCCGGCCCGCGCCCATGCCGCCGAGCACCGCCGCGGGCAGTCCGACCAGCGCGGAAAGCACCATGGCGGAGAACCCGCCGACCGCCGCCGGCAGCAGTGCCGGCAGCAGGCGGGCGACGTCGCGCGCCCCCGGCGGGCGCGCCGCACCGGCCAGGCGCCCCGCCGCGGCCGCCACCCACGGCAGGCCCGCGTATCCGAGCAGCATGGCCCACTGCCCCAGGAGCAGGCGCTCGGCCACGAACGGGTTCCACGCGTAGAACACCGCCGCCGCGGCGCGCGCTGCGGCCTCGCCCCGAGGCCCCGCCCGCCCGGCGGGGACGAGCCGTCCCGCGCCGGCGCCGGCGACCGTGAACACGGCCATCAGCAGCAGCGCCTGGACGGCGTCGCCCGGAAGCAGCAGCCCCAGCGCCCCGAACACGGCGTCGCTGGGCACCGCGCGCGGGAACCCGCCACCGCCGCCCAAAGTCACCGCCGACAGGGGCGGGTCGGGCACGGCCACCATGTCGTAGCTCAGCACGAAGCCGGGCCCCAGCGCGGGGCCCAGCGCCAGCACGCCCGCGCCCGCGCCTGCCGCCCAGGGCAGCAGGCGGCCGAGCCGGACCGCGCTCAGCCGCGCGGCCACGGTGCCCGTCGTCGCGCCCGCGCGCGCAGCGGCCGGCGGGAGCGGGTGTGCGGCCCGCTCACCCCGAACCTCCGCTCACGGTCCCGGAGTAGCCGCCGCGCACGAAGTCGCGGTGCGCGCGCACGGCGAACTCCCATCCGGCGGCTCCGCCGTCGATCTGCCACCGGGTCCCGTCGTCGACCACCGCCGCGCTCGCCCATCCCTCGCCGTTCTTCGGCCCTTCGCCGTCGCGCGGTTCGCACGCGGGGGAGTCGTCTCCGCTGGTGGCGCCTGCGCCGCCGGGCTCCTGCGCCGTGGCGGACGGCGAGGGGGTGTTCTCCGGGGAGCCCGCGGGGGGCGAGGCCGAGGGCGGCTCGGGCAGCGTGCACCGCAGCGGTCGCCGCCAGACCTCGTAGTGGGTCGCCGAGGGGACGCCGTCCCAGGTGAGCCTGCTGCCGTCGGACCGGACGCGGACCCGGTCGGGCGCCGGCGGCGGATCGTCGGCGTGCCGGACCCGCACCGGGTCGGAGCGGGCACCGCCGTCGTCGCCCTTGAACGGCCGGACGACGAACTCGTAGGTGGCTCCGGCCAGCAGCCGGTCGACCGCGACCGACGGCCGCCCCTCCCCCGACGCCGACACCTCGACGGGCAGCGCCACCTGTTCGTCGCGTTCGGGCCGCAGGCGCTGCTGCAGGACCTGGTAGCGGGTGGCCCCGGGGACCGGGTCCCAGGCGAGCCGCACGCTGTCGTCGGTGTCCTCGGCCTCGACCTCGGGTGCCCGGCGCGGCCCGGTCCGCACGTCGGGCAGGGGGCGCGGGTAGGGTCGGCCCAGACCGAGATGGTCGGCGAGGGCGTCGGCGAACGCCGCCGCGATCTTCAGCTCGCCGCGCGCGTCGGGGTGGGTGCCGTCCCAGGTGTCCTGTGCGGGCGCGAAGTCCGCCGCGGTGCGGGCGACGACCACCGGCGAGCGGTCGCCGCTGATGTCGCGGGCGAGGCCGGGCAGCGCCGCGTTGAACTCGGCGATCCGGTTGTTCATCGACTCGTCGGAGCCGCTGCCCCACACCGGGGTGACCTCGCCCAGCACCACCCGGACACCGCCCTTGGCGACCCGGGCGGCGGTGACGGCGTCGCGCACGGCCGACAGCGCGTCCTGGGCCGAGCCGCCGTGCACGAAGTCGTTGACGCCGGCCATGAACAGCAGGTAGTGGGGGTCGTGCTCGGCGACCTGCTCGCCGACGTCGCGGGCGAGCCCGGCCGCTGTGGCGCCCCACCGGCCGGCGTGGTCGGTGTCGAACCCGGGCTCGGCGTAGCTGCTCGCGCCCTGACGGCCTGTGGCGAGGTCGAGCAGGGAGGTGTGGGGGCCGACGAAGTCGACGTCGAGGCCCGACCGGTGGCTGAGGTGCCGCCAGAGGCGGTACCGCCAGGTGTGGTCGCCGCTGCTGCCCTGGACGATCGAGTCGCCGACGATGAGGATGCGGGCGGTGCCGGAGGGAGGCGGCGCGGCGGTCGCCGGGGCGCCGCCGGACCCGTCGGCACCGTCGGCGTCGCCGGTGCGGAAGTCGCCCATGACGCTCTGGATCAGCAGCAGGGTGACGAACATGGCGGCGACGGTGACGCCGAACAGCCCCAGCGGCGTCGGGCGCAGGCGCGGGCGCGGGTCCTCGGAGCCCCTGCGCAGCACCCGCACCAGGCGCCGGCCCCCGCCGGCGCGAACCTCGGCGGCGCCGTCCGATCGGGCGCCGCCGCCCTCCCCTTCGCCGGGGCCGTCGCCGGGGACATGGCGGGAGGCGCCGTCACCGTGCTCGCCGCCCTGGCCGGCGGCGTCGCCGGCCGCGCGGCGACGCAGCCGGTCCCGCAGAGGGCGCGGCGCCGCGCGGGCGAGGAGGCGCATGAGGCGGTCGACCGCCGTGCGGACGCGGCCGGGGGGATCGTGCTCGCTGGCCACGCTGGAATCACCTCCGCGCGTCGCGTGTCGGGGGTGTCGCCCGTACCGGCCCGTTCGGGCGCTCGGTCGCGGTCGGGGGTGGCACTTGCGCGGTCCTCCGTGGCTGTTCGGCGGCGGTTCTCGGGCGACGGCGCCGCGGCCGGACGCCGCCGGCTGCGGCCGGGCCGCACAGTGCGGCCGCACCCACGATTGAACTCCACCGAGCGCCCGGTCCGCACCCCGGAGTGCGGCCCTGTGGACAGCCGCCGGCGCGCCGGACCCCGGCAACGGGCACGCAAGCGCCCGTCCCAGTAGAACACGTATCAGCCGCAAAAGGGCGGACGCGGCCGCTCGCCTCCGACCCCGGCCCCGGCTCGGCCTTCCCGCCCGCCCGCAGCAATCGCCTCGGAGAACGCGCGACCGCGAGACCGGCCCGCCGGCCGGGAGGCGTCCGCCCGGCCGTCCGCCGCCGCACCACAGCCCCCGCTGTGACAGAACTTGTTATATTTCCGCGGTCGACTAGGATCGGGCGGCACATCCGACCGGCCGAGCAACCCGGCCGCCCGAATCCGCGCGACCCGTTCCGGCCGGACCCGCCCGCGCCGGAGTGGACATCCGGTACCTTCGCCCGAGGCCGACCGCGTTCCCTCGCCCCGTCAGCTCCAGCCTCGCGCCGCGCACGCCCCCGGCCCGCCCGGGCAGGGCGCGGCCACCGTCCGAAAGGCGGCGCCCGTGACAGGTCTGATCGCCGCGCTGGTCTCCGCCGCGGTCTACTCCCTGGGCCTGACGGTCGAGCAGCGGGCCCTGCACCGCTCCCCCGGGATCAGCGTGCACCGGCCGCTGCACCTCGCGCGCGTCCTGCTCGGCAACCCCCGTTGGGTGGCCGGCTGCGCGCTGGCGGCCGCGGGCAGCGTCGGCCTGATCGTCTCGCTCGGCCTGGCGCCGGTCTCGGTGGTGCAGCCCGCCTTCGCCGGCGGGATCTCCACCATGCTGCTGATCATGGCGCTCGTCCTGGGCGAGCCGATCACCCGAGGCGAGCGGCTGGCCCTGGCGCTGATGCCGGTCGCCCTGCTGCTGCTCAGCCTCTCCCTGGCGTCGGGCGGGCGAACCGGCACGGTGCCGCACCTGCCGCTGCTCCTCGGCGTCAGCGCGGCGACGGTCCTTGGATGCGTCCTGGCGATGGCCGCGGCCGGGCGCGCCGGGCGCTACGTCTCAGCGGCGGCGATGGGGGCGGCCGCCGGACTGGCGCAGGGCGCCGCCGGACTGCAGGGCAAGGCGGTCGGCGGCCTGCTCGCCGACAACGGTCTGGCGGCGGCGGTGCCGGCCGTCCTCGCCTCCCCCTACCCCTACCTCTACGGCGTGGGGTGGGCCGTGGGCATCGTGCTGTTCCAGACCTCGATGCAGCGCTCCCGCGCAGCTGTCACCGCGCCGGTGGCCAACGTGACCGGAAACGTGTTCATGGTGGTCGCGGGCACCGCGGTCTTCGCCGAGGAACTGCCCGACGACCCGCTGCAGCTCGCGCTGCGCGTCGCGGGCTTCGCGCTGACCCTGGTCGTGGTGGTGCTGATCCGCGGCAACGTCGCCCGCGCCGAGGCCGACACCGCCCGCGTGCGCGCCGCGCGCGAAGGCGCCCCCCAGTCCGGGCAGCCCTCCCCCGGCCGCTGACCCGCCGGCGGCGCCGGCGGACGGCTCAGGCCCGCACCGACAGCGCGTCGGCGAGCGCCGGAGCCGCGACCTCGGCCCACGCCCCCGCGACGCCCTGCGGCTCGGCGAGCTCGCGCCGGCTCAGCAGCAGGCCCGGCTCGACCACCCAGGCACCCAGGTCGGCCAGCAGCACCCGCAGGTCGTCCTCGATGGTGCGCCCGTTGCGCAGGTCCTCGACGACCGCCATCGGCGCGGCCACACCGTGGCCCAGGCCCAGTTCCGGCAGGCGGTCCAGGAACACCTTGAGCAGACCGGTGTAGCTGCCGTGCGCCTGCGGTGAGGCGACCAGCAGCACGTCGCTGCGGCGTACGGTCTCGGCGGCCTCGACGATGTCGCGGCCGGGCCGGGTCGCGAGCAGAGCGGGGCCGAGTTCGGCCAGGTCGACGACGTCGGTGCGGTCTTCGCCGCCCGGTGCGAGCGGTCCGACGGCGTCGGCCAGCGCGTGGGCGGCGTGCGATGCGGCCGCCCGGATGGCCGAGCGCGGCTCGGGGTCGGCGACGAGAACGGTGAATCGCGTCATGTTCGTAGCTCCTGGTGAGTGCGGCTGGTCCGGCCGTTCACCGGCGGGCGGGCCGCGCCGAGGTGCGGCGGAGCCGGTGCTCTAGTGGGGCCGCGGCCGGAGCGCGCCGAGGGGGCGGGGCCGCGGGAACGGGTGCTACAGGGCGGGGCACCGGGCGATCAGAGCCGTGACCTCGTCGTCCGCGGTCCGAGCGCGCCCGGGCGGAGGTGCGGGCGGGCCCGCCCCCGGGTGCCGGGTCGGGCGGGAAGGTGTCGCTCCCCGGTGGCGCTATCTGCGACAGAGGGCGCTGGCCTGCTGGCGCAGGTCGACGTGCAAGCGCTGGACGAGCAGCTCACCGGCGGACATGTTCCCCATAATGATCGGGGTCCCGGCTATCGTCAATGCGTGGGCGGATGCGACCGCCCGCCCTTCGCCGCGCCGGAATCGGCACGGCGCACGCCCGCGCGCCCGTCTTCGGGGGTGGCCGGGGCGCGCGCGCCGTACCCGCCGGTCGGCGCAGGGCGATCGATGTGTTATCGGGCACAGGAGGTTGCGCGACATGGGCCGAGGGCCGACCGGGACGACGCTGACGAACGCACGGCTGCTCACCCCGCACGGGGTCCGAGCGGGCTGGCTGCGCTCGGAGGACCGGCGCATCACGGCTCTGGGCACGGGCGAGGCGCCGGAAGGCGGTACCGAGACCGTCGACGCGGGCGGGCGGTGGGTGCTGCCCGGCGCCGTGGACATCCACATCCACGGCGGAGCGGGCGCCGCCTTCACCGACGCCGACCCCGAGGGGGCGATGCGCGTGGTGGAGTTCAACCGCTCCCGGGGCGTCACGACGCTCGTCGGCGGCCTGGTGACCGCCGCCCCGACCGACACCCTGGACCAGATCGCGGCGCTGGCCGAGGTCGCTGACGGCGGCGGCCTCGCCGGCGTCTACCTGGAGGGCCCCTACATCGCGGCGAGCAAGTGCGGCGCACACGACCCCGCCCTGCTGCGCGAGCCCGACCTCGCCGAGTTCGCCGCGATGCTGAAGGCCGGGCGCGGGCATGTGCGGATGATCACCGTGGCCCCCGAGCTTCCGGGCGCGCTGGAGCTGATCCGCGCGGCCGTCTCCGAGGGCGTCGTCGCCGCGGTGGGCCACACCGAGGCCACCTACGACCAGGCGCGCGCCGCGTTCGACGCGGGCGCGACCGTGGCCACGCACATCTACAACCAGATGCGCCCGCTGCACCACCGCGAACCCGGCCCGATCGCCGCGGCGCTGAACGACGAGCGCGTCACCGTCGAGCTGATCAACGACGGCGTGCACGTGCACCCCGGCGCGGCGCGGCTGGTGTTCGGCAGCGCCGGCAGCGACCGGGTGGCGCTGATCACCGACGCGATGTCGGCGACGGGGCTGGGCGACGGCGAGTACACCCTCGGCAAGCTGCGGGTGCGTGTCGAGGACGGCCGGGCCCGCATCGCCGAGACCGGCCAGATCGCCAGCAGCACGATCGTGCTGCCCGACGCCGTCCGGCGCGCCGTGCACACCATGGGCGTGCCGCTGGAGGCGGCCGCGCACGCGGCCTCGGCGGTTCCGGCGCGGGCGCTGAACCTGCCCGGCGTCGGGTCGCTGGCGGCGGGCGGCACGGCCGACCTGCTGCTCCTGGACGACGACCTGTCCGTGGCCGGGGTCATGCACCACGGCTCCTGGGTCCGCCGCCCCTGAGGCGGGCGCCCTTCCCCTCTCCCCTCGGGCCCTCGCCCGGCCCGCCGGCGAACCCGGCCACCAGGTCGCGGCCGATTCGGAGTGTCTGCCTGCGGGAGCAGACCGGCTTCGATACGCATGTGGCGCGCGGCCAGCAGCCGGGTAGCCGGTGGACCGAGGCCGCAACTCGCCCGGGGGGAGAACGATGGACATCGCCGTATCGGTGGTCGTACCGACGCACAACGGCGCGCAGGGGCTGATGCGCGGGCTGGAGTCGCTGCGCCGGCAGTCCCTGCACCGCGACCGCTTCGAGGTGCTCTACGTCGACGACGGCTCGACCGACGGCACGGCTGAGCTGCTGGACGCCGAGACCGCCGACGACTCCCACGTCAAGGTGGTGCGCATCGACAACTCCGGCTGGCCGGGACGCCCGCGCAACATCGGCGTCCGCGAAGCCCGGGGCCGCTACGTGCTGTTCATGGACGACGACGACCGGCTCGGCCCCGAGGCGCTCGAACGCCTGTACCGCAGAGCCGAGCGGGACCGCGCCGACATCGTCGTCGGCCGCATGGCGGGCGTGGGCCGCACCGCGCCGCGGGAGATCTTCCAGCGGCCCATGTCGGGCGGCTCGCTGCGCACCCGGGCGCAGCTCCTGAGCACCCTGACCGTGCACAAGCTGTTCCGGCGCGAGTTCCTCCTCGACAACGGGCTCGCCTTCCCCGAAGGCAGGGTGCGCCTGGAGGACCACATGTTCATGCTGCGCGCCTACCTGGCCACCGAGCGGGTATCGGTCCTGCACGACCACACCTGCTACTTCTGGGTCCGCGACGGCAAGTCCAACAACATCTCCTACTCCCGCAAGGACCCCGGGGAGTTCCTGGGCAGCATCGAGCGGATCTTCGACATCATCGACGAGCAGGTCGAACCCGGCCCGTTCCGCGACCGCCTCATCGCGCACTGGCTGCGCTCCAAGCTGCTGGGCCTGTTCCAGGGCCGCTCCTTCCTGCGCCAGGACGAGGACCGCACCGCCCTGATGCACCGGCTCGCGGGCGACCTCGTCCGGCGGCGCGTGAACGCGTCGGCGGCGGCCCGGTTGAACGAGTTCGCCCGACTGCGCCTGGCCGCGCTGACCGCCGGCGGCCCCGAGGAGCTGCGCCGGGTCGCCGAGTTCGAGGAGGACGTGGCGCACCGCACCCGCATCACCGGCTTCCGCTGGCACGGCTCCGAACTCGCCGTGGACGTCGAGACGGCTCTGGAGCGGGTGTCGACGGGCGCTCCGCTGGAGTTCGTGCGCGATGGCGGCTCGGTCTACTGGGACCTGCCCGCCGAGCTCGCGGCGATCCCCGAGATCAAGCGGGCGGCCGAGATCGGCGAGGGGCCGCCCGCCGCGGCCTGGCGCGCCTACGCCTCACGGCCCGAGGACCCGGCCGTAATCCGGCTGCCGCTGGACTACGAGGTGCGCGAGGAACCCGCCGAGACCCCCGGCCGCTTCCGGCTGCGGCTGTCCGGCTCGATGCGCGTCGACGCCGAGACCGCCGACCACGGACGCCCCCTGGCCGGTACCTGGAGGTTCGACACCCGCGTGGTCCTCGGCGGCGTCGGCAGCGGCTACGCGCTCGGCCCGGACCGCGCGCCCGGAGCCGAGCGCACCCGCACGCCCGCGTTCGTCGGCCCCCGGGACCGCGCGCGCTTCGCCAACCCCTACTGGAACGCCCACGGACTGCTCACCCTGTCCACGACGGGCACCCGTCGCCCGCTGCGGCGCGCTCTGCGCACGGGCCGGCCGGCGCGCGTCGCCCGCACCGCGGCGGGGCTGCGCCTGGACGTCCCGCTGGCGGTGCAGGCCGCGGTGCCCGGGGAGCTCACACTCACCCTCGCCCGCGAGGGCCGGGAGCCCATCAGCGCACCGGCGCGGGTCACGGCGCAGCCGCTGCCGGCCGGGCACGGCTCGCTGCCGACAGCGGTCCTCAGCGCCACGCTGCCGGTGCCCTCCGGGCGGGGCGCGCTGCGCATCGGCGTCGGCGAGGGCGACGAGTACACGGAGCTGGGGATCGACCTGTACTGGACACCGGCGGGATGGCGGATCGGCCGTCCTGCGGGCGGGCTGGCCCGGCGGTGCGCCCGCGCGGGCACCCGGCGAGCGCGGCACCTCGCCGGCAGGCTCTCCGAGTCCCTGCGCCGCGCCGCGGCGCGCACCGGGAAGGAGCCGCATCCGCCGCGGCGCGAACAGGAGCGGGTCGGCGGCGAGACCCCCGTCCCGCTGAGCAGCGGCAAGATCGCGCCCCAGGCCCTACCCCGCCGGGCCGACGCCTCGCCCGCGGAGGTCCCGGCCGGGCACGGTGCCGAGCGGTGACGGCCGAGGCGCCGGCGGCGGCCGGGCGTTCGGTCCGCGGCGGGGGCACGGCGGGCCGCCGGAGCGGCGAACACGGCGTGTCGTCGGCCCGCTACACAGTTTCCTCTGTTCACCGGACCACAATGGCGGTGATAGCGCGCCCCGCGCGAGCTCACGAGCCAAGGAGGCCGCCGTGGTCGATCAGCCTTCCAGCAGCAACTCCCGGCCCGCTCCCGCACCGCCGCGGAACTCGGCGGGTCGAGCGGAGCTCTCCCGGCTGGCCACGGCCGTGACGCGCTACGGCGTGTGGGCGCGGGTCATCGACGACGGGTCGCCCTATCTCCGGGTGAGCAACCCCGAGTCCGAGGCCGCCGTCGAGGACGTCTTCTGCGAGGCGCGCGCCCACGACCACGCCTTCATCGCGTCGTTCGGGGTCTATCTCGGCAACAGCGACAGCATCGACCTGACCGCCGGGAAGGTGGCCTGGCTCGTCGGCGCCACGCCCGAGTGAGCGAGAGGCGGGGCGCCGACGCCGCGGCCCGCGTCGCCGAGGACGTCCTCGACGCCCGGCGCCCGCCCGCCGTTCGCGCAGCCGCCGCTGGAACGCGAGCGAGCCGACGTCTGGCCCGCCGTACACGGGCAGCCGCCCGGTGAGCGCGTCGGAGTGGCCCGCCTCGAACCCGGTGGCGAAGACGATGCGGTCCATCTCGTACTGCGGTCCACCTCATACCGCCGACCGCCGCCGGCCACGACAGCGTTCCCGGTGACCCGCTCGACTCCGCCGTGGTCGGCCGTGTCGACGTGACGTCGGGCCGGTGGAACGCAGCCGTAGCGCTACCACGGCATGAGCGGCTCGGCCCTCGCCGGATCGTCGACGGCCCCGTCGACGCGGCCGCGCAGCGAAACAGGAGGAGACGACCCCGCGAGGAGGCCGAAGGCCCCCGGGCAGAGTCGTATCAGAGCCGAGTGGAGGTGGCGGGACGCCACCCGAACCCCCGGGGCGAAGCCCCCCAACGGGGATCCGGGCATCGCCCCCAGAAAAACAACGAGACGACCCGGCACGCGCGACCACGCGCGAGCAGAGCCGTCCCAGAGTCGAGTGGAGGTGGCGGGAATCGAACCCGCGTCCTTCGATGACGAGCCAGGGCTTCTCCGAGCGCAGTTCGCGTTGGCGTTCTACTCGGCTCCAGCGCTCCCGCGAACGAGTCGCTGACGAGCCCAGCCACGTGAATGTCCCGCTCGGGCCCCGTGGCCTGATCCGAGCGGTAAGTCCTCAAAACGATGCCGGACACTGGACCGAGGACGGGTCCAGGCCGACAGAGTCGCTATCGCTTATGCAGCGAGAGCGAACTCAGTGCGCTTAGAATTGGCACTTGTATTTAGCGCGAGGCAGGATTTACGAGGTTACGTCGCAACCCTCGGCTCGCTTCCCCTGACACGGCGATCAAAGTCGAAACCGATCACCCCCTGTGTAGTTATCAACGGGCCGCAGCCCGCATGCGGGACCACCGAGGTGTCCCCGCTGATCCAACGCTACCGGTAGAACGCACCGGGGTCCAAGCTGATTCCCGGTATCGCAGCCGATTCGCGATCTTTCACCTCCGGAGCGCCCGCGCGTGACGCACCGTGTCCGCAAGGCGGCGGCGGGCCGACCGAGGGCCCGCGCGCGCCGCGACCGGCACCCACCCCGTCGCCGCGGAGCGAGCGGGACCGGCGGGCGCTCGGCGGCCGCGCATAAGGGGCCGGGCAGAAAAGAATCCCTCGCGGGCGCGGACGGGAACCATCAACGCTGCCCGCGAGGGCGGCCGGCAGGGTCGGGCCGGCCTTTTCCTTTCGGCAGGGCCTCCCCCGAGACGAGGTCCTGCTCCGACTGGGCCGCAACCCCCTTTGCGGTCCCCAGTCACCCGTGAAGACGCGCATCGTCCCTGCTGGGGTTGCCTGCTCACCGGATTTTTTTCGCGCTTCGGACAACACCGCGCAGTCCGCCGCGATTCCGCCCACCGCGCCGAGGACACGCCCGGCCGCGCACGCCGGGCGGCGGCCGCGGCGGGGTGCTCCGGCACGCGGTTACCCGCTCTACTCGGCGGACTCGCCGCCCGCCCCGGGCGGCGTCGCGGAGGGCGAGGCTCCGGCGTCGGCCTGGCCGGACTGCTGACCGCTCCCGGCGTCGGTGGTCTGGGGGTCCTGCTCGGCCATCTTCTCGACGTAGCCGTAAGGCAGCTGCTGCAGGAACGACCCGGCGGCCAGCGCCGCATACTGCTCCCAGAGCTGGATGGAGGGGTGCACCTCGGCCGCCACCGCGAAGGCCAGGTCGCCCTGGTAGCCGACGAACCACTGCACCGCCATGGTGTCGCCGCGCACCTTCTGGCTCGTGTTGGCCACCTGGCCGTGCACCGGGACGGTGCCGACGTCGGCGTCGACCGCGCTCAGCTCGACGGCCGAGCGCATCATCTCCCGGAGCGGCTCGACGACACCCGGGTCGAGCCTGCGGGTCGCCCCCTCCGGCACGTCCGCGGCCTCGTCGCCGGAGACCAGCCGCGGCGCATGCCACGCACCGTCGCTGACCGCTCCCGCCGCGAGGGCCATGGTCAGCGGGCTCACCCGCACCTGGTCGGTGCCGGCCATGGCCGCCGCGGCCTCGCCGGTCGAGTTGGGCCGCTCGAAGCTCCCGTTGTAGGTGGGCACGGACAACCGCCAGTCGCCGCCGATCCCGAAGTCGCGGGCGGCCGACGCGATCTCGCCGGCGCCGACATTCCGGCCCATCTGGGCGAAGGCGGTCGTGCAGGAGTAGCTGAAGTTCGTGGTGAGGTCGGGCACGCCCGACAGGCCGGTGTTGTTCGGCGTGGTGAAAGTACGCCCGCCCACCTCGGTGCTGTTGTCGCAGGGCAGGGTGTCGCCCGGGGAGTAGGCGCCGCTGCGCAGGGCGGCCGTGTAGGAGACGATGCTGAACGCCTCGCCGGGCCGGTACTCCGCGGTGAACGCGCCGTCGTCGTCGGCTCCGCCGTTGCCCACCGAAGCGAGCACCTCGCCGGTGCGGGCGTCCAGCGCGACCATGTAGCCCCGCTCGGGCAGGGTCTCCAGGGCCGCCTTGCCGGCCTGCTGCACGTCGAGGTCCAGGCTGGTCTCCAGCGAACCGCTCTGCAGGCCGGGCCACGAGTGCAGCACGCCGGACTGGTCGCCCTTCTCGTCGACGGTGACGACCTTGGTGGTGGCCGTACCCGCCAGGCGCTGCTGGAAGACGTTCTGCAGGCCGGTGAGGCCCACGGTGTCGCCGGCCTGGTAGGTGCCCGCCACGCGCGAGGAGACGTTGTGCTCGGCGGTGCCCGCGACCTCGCCGATGACGGGGGCCGCGGCCTTCGGTTTGAGCTGCATCTCAAGGCGCTCGGTTCGCACGCCGGGGATCGACGTGGCCTGCCGGCGGATCTTGTCCGTCACCTCGCCGGCGCGCATCAGCACCAGCGGCTGGAACTCCTCGGGCGGCGCGGAGCGGACGCGGTCCAGCAGCGGGTCCTCGTCCTCGCCCAGCAGGTCGGCGAGCTCGGCGACGCCGCGCTCCGCGTCCTCCATGTCGGAGGGCACGACGCCGAACGCGGCGACCGAGGTCGTGCCTACCAGCGGATCGCCGTCGCGGTCGGCGATCTGCCCGCGGTCGGGGACGTCGTAGCTGACGGCCATGCGCTCGTTGCGGCCGAGGTCGGGGTGGATGACCGAGGGCGACCACGAGATCAGCCAGCCCTCGGGGCCGTCCTGCAGGGACAGCGATCCGGTGTACTTCCACACCGGGTCGCCGATGCCCAGGTCGGCCTGGGCCTGGAACTCCGCCTCGGCGGTGTCGCCGTCCTGGGTGATGTGCCCGAGGGAGAAGCGCAGCCCGGCGAGGTCGAGCTGGCGGTGGGTGTCCTCCAACGCCTCGGCGACCTTCTCGGCGTCGCCCTGGGTGTAGGCGGCGGCGTTGGAGTAATCGCCGGCCTGCCACTCCAGCAGGAAGTTGCGCACCGCGACCTCGGGTGAGGGCTGAGTGGTGCAGCCCGAGACCACCGCGGCGACCGCGAGTCCGGTTCCTGCCGCTAGCAGACGGCGAAGGTGACGGGGGGACACCCTTGCGATCCTTTCACAGCGCTTCAGCGCCGACGCCGCAGCGCGCGCTCCATGTCGCGCTTCGCCTCGCGTTCGGCGATGTCGCGGCGCTTGTCGTAGTGACGCTTACCGCGAGCCAGCGCGATCTCGACCTTGGCGTGGCCCTCGCTGAAGTACAGCGACAGCGGGACCAGGGTGCGCCCGGCCTCCTGGGTCTTGCCGATCAGGCGGGCGATCTCCTCGCGGTGCAACAGCAGCTTGCGGGGTCTGCGGGCGGCGTGGTTGGTCCACGTGCCCTGGGCGTACTCGGGGATGTGGACGTTCTCCAACCACACCTCGCCCTCCTTGACCTGGGCGAACCCGTCGATCAGGGACGCGCGCCCGGCGCGCAGCGACTTCACCTCGGTCCCGGTGAGCACGATGCCCGCCTCGTAGGTGTCGTCGATGTGGTAGTCGTGCCGGGCACGGCGGTTCTGCGCGATGAGCTTGCGCCCCTTTTCGCGTGACACAGGTATCCCCTTCCTCGACCGCGCTGTCGCGGTCCCCCGCCTGCGAGGCTAGACCCGCAGGTAGCGCCGCAGTGTCAGGAACGAGGCCACCGTACAGAGCAGGATGCCCAGGATCAGTGTCACGCCGATCACCGACAGCAGCGAACCGGTCGACAGTGTGACGTCGAACTGGAACCACTCCTGGATCCGCGTCAGCAGCAGATAGCGCGCGGCCACGATGAAGCCGGAGGCGATGACGCCGCCGATCAGGCCGGCGATGGCGCCTTCCAGCAGGAACGGGAGTTGGATGTAGAAGTTCGACGCGCCGACGAGCCGCATGATGCCGGTCTCCTTGCGCCTGTTGTAGGCGGCCAGGCGAACGGTGTTGCCGATCAGCAGTGCCGCGGCGGCCAACTGGACGAAGGCGACGGTCAGTGCGGCACCGGTGAGGCCGTCGAGCAGGCCGAAGAACTGCTCCAGCACCGCCTGGTCGTCGTAGATGGAGTCGATGCCCGCGCGGCCCTCCATCTCGTCGGCCACGGCCTGGTACTTGGTCGGGTCGACCAGCTGGACCCGGAAGTTGTCGGGGATGTCGCCCTTGCGGACGGCGTCCACCATGGCCTGGTTGTTGGCGAAGCGCTCCTGGAAGTCCTTGTATGCCTGCTCGGCTGAGACGTACTCGACACTCTTGACCTGGCTCATCGACTCCAGGTCACTCTGGATGCTCTGGCGCTGCTCGTCGGTGGCGGGCCCGTTCTCCTCACACGTGGTGGAGTTGGAGATCTCCGTGCACATGTAGATGGTCAGGGTCACGCGCTCGTCCCAGTACTGGCGCATCTGCGATACCTGCTGGTTGATCAGCAGACCGCCGCCGAACAGGGCGAGGGAGATGGCCACCGTGGTGATGACCGCCACGGTCATTGTCAGGTTGCGACGCAGACCGATCCAGATCTCGGAAAGTACGAATTGTGCACGCATGAGAGTTAAGGGTCCATCCTCGTGGGCTTCGCCGCGCTGCACTGACCAACGCGGGAGCGCTGGCAGGCCCGTGCGTCAGTACGCCTGCCCGTAGACGCCGCGGGTCTGGTCGCGCACGACCACGCCGTCCTCGAGCTCGATGACGCGCTTGCGCATCGAGTCGACGATGGCCGCGTCGTGGGTCGCCATGACAACGGTCGTCCCGGTCCGGTTGATTCGGTCGAGCACCTTCATGATGCCGATCGACGTAGCGGGGTCGATGTTCCCCGTGGGCTCGTCAGCAAGCAGGATCTGCGGGCGGTTGACGAACGCCCGCGCGATGGCGACCCGCTGCTGCTCGCCACCCGACAGCTCGTCGGGCATGCGGTCGGCCTTGCCTTCGAGGCCGACGAGTTCGACGACCTCGGGCACGACCTTGCGGATGAACCTCCGCGGCTTGCCGATCACCTCGAGGGCGAAGGCCACGTTCTCGAAGACGTTCTTGTTCGGCAGCAGCCGGAAGTCCTGGAACACGCATCCGATCCGGCGCCGCAGGTGCGGAACCTTCCAGTTGGACAGCCGCGCCAGGTCCTTGCCGGCAACGTGCACCCGGCCCTTGTTGGGCTTCTCCTCCTTCAGGACGAGCCTGAGGAAGGTCGACTTCCCCGAGCCGGAGGGGCCGACGAGGAAGACGAACTCCCCCTTGTCGACGTCGATGGACACGCTCTCCAACGCGGGGTGCTTCTGGGTCGTATAGGCCTTGGTGACGTTCTCAAAATGGATCACGGCAGCATCACAAGGTTCTCAAGGGTAGGGGCACCTCAGCGGATGACTGGTTCCGCAGGAGGCAGTACCGGCCACAGGGCCAATCGTCAGTGTAGAGGTGATCGCAACCCGGAATGTCCAAATCGGCCCGCAACCCCCGCGAAGGCTCTGAAGAGGCGGGCGGATGCTCGGGCGGCCTCGACCATACACGGCTGATCGGCCCCGGCTGTTCACAGAACAGCAGAACAGAGCATATCGGTAGTGTCAAGCCGCGGTAACGTTCGCATATACCGGGCGTCGCGGACACGCCCGCGCGGCGGCGCCCGCGGTGCGGGCACCGCCGCCGGCGGTCAGCCCTCGCCGCTCTCCTGGCTGCGCAGCCAGCGGATCTCGGCGTCGACGAAGGTGTCGATCTCGCCGTCGAGCACACCGCCGGTGTTGCCGCTCTCCACTCCCGTGCGCACGTCCTTCACACTCTGGTAGGGGTGCAGCACGTAGTTGCGCATCTGCGTACCCCAGCTGCTGACGTTCTCGCCGCGCAGCTCGTCGATCTCGGCCTTCTCCTCGCGGCGCTTGAGCTCCAGCAGCTTGGCCTGCAGCATACCCATCGCGGTCGCCCGGTTCTGGATCTGGCTCTTCTCGTTCTGGCAGGTCACGACGACGCCCGTGGGCAGATGGGTGATGCGCACCGCGGAGTCGGTGGTGTTGACGCTCTGCCCGCCCGGACCGCTGGAGCGGTAGACGTCGATGCGCAGCTCGTTCTCGTCGATCTCGATGTGGTCGCTCTGCTGGACCACGGGCACCACGTCCACGCCCGCGAAGGAGGTCTGGCGCCGGTTCTGGTTGTCGAACGGCGAGATGCGCACCAGCCGGTGGGTGCCGTGCTCGCCGCGCAGCGTGCCGTAGGCGAACGGCGCCTTGACCGCGAAGGTCGTGGACTTGATGCCGGCTTCCTCGGCGTAGGAGGTCTCGTAGATCTCCGTGGGATAGCCGTGCCGCTCCGCCCATCGCAGGTACATGCGCTGCAGCATCTGCGCCCAGTCGGCTGCGTCGATGCCCCCGGCCTGGGAGTTGATGCTCACCAGCGCCTCACGCTCGTCGTAGGGGCCGCTGAGCAGGGTGCGGACCTCCAGCTCGCCGATGTCCGAGCGCAGCGACTCCAGCTCGTTGTCGGCCTCGGTGCGGGTGTCGGGGTCGTCCTCGGAGGAGGCGAGCTCGTAGAGCACGCTCAGGTCGTCCAGCCGGCGCCGGATCGTGCCGACCTTGCTGACCGTGGACTCCAGGTTGGCCAGCCTGCGGGTGACCTGCTGGGCGCGGTCGGGATCGTTCCACAGCTCCGGGTCGGCAGACTGCTCGCGCAGCTCGTCGATCTCGCGCCCCTTGGCGTCGAGGTCGAGGACGGCCTCCACATTCGCCAGCGTGGAGGTGAGTTCCTTGATTTTGTCTGCGGGGTCTAGGTCTGCCACACGCCCAAGTCTAGGGCGTCGCAGTCCCGCTGCCTGCCACGGTGCGCCCGCAGGCGCCGACGCGGCACCGCCCGGCCCGGGCCGGAACCCCCACCGGCCCGGGCCGCGGCCGATCACTCCTCGGCGGACACCAGCAGCGAGCGCACCGAGCGCAGCGCGACTGAGAGGGTGGCGAGGTCGTACTGGTCGGTCTCGCGGATCTCGCGCAGGGTCTGCTCGGCGCGGTCCACGGCGACGCGGTTGCGCTCGATCCAGCTCTCGCGCAGCTGGTCGGGCGACTCCCCCGGCCCGCCGCTCTGCAGCACCGCGCGGGTCAGCCCGGCGTGGGCGGCGTAGAGGTCGTCGCGCAGGCCCGCCCGCGCCATGGTCGCCCACCGGTCGTTGCGCGGCAGCGCGATGATGCGCTCGCGCAGCGACCCGATCTGCAGGCTCTCGGCGAGGTCGAAGTAGACCTCGGCGACCTCGGGCAGCGGCCGCTGGGTGCGGTGGGCGATGGAGACCAGGTCGAAGGTCGAGTAGGCCGGGACCATGCTCGCCACCCGCTCGGCCAGCTCCTGGGGGGTGTTGGCCTTGGTGAAGCGGTCGCGCCGCTCGGTGAACAGGCGCAAATCCCGGCCCTGCAGCAGCTCCGGCAGCTGCGGCACGATCTCGGCCACGCCCGAGGAGAAGAACGCGATCTCCGACCCGAGGTCGAACGGCGACTTGCGGTTGCGCAGCAACCAGCGGGTGCCGCGCTCGGCGAGCTTGCGCGCCTCCAGCAGCAGCGCCAGCTGGACGTCGACGTCGACCCAGTGCTCCAGGTGCTCGATCTCGTCCCACAGCTCCCGCAGGCCGAAGACCTCGCGCACCACCAGGTAGGCGCGCGCGATGTCGTCGGGGGCGGCGCCGAGCTCCTCGCCGATGCGGAAGGCGAAGGTGGTGCCGCCCCGGTTGACCATGTCGTTGACGACCTGGTTGGCGACGATCTCGCGGCCCAGCGGGTGCTCGGCGAGGGCGTCGGAGAAGCGCCGCCGCAGCGCTGTGGGGAAGTACTCCACCAGCGTCCGGCGCAGGTAGGGGTCGCCGGGCAGCTCGGAGTCGGCGACCTCGTCCTTGAGCGTGTTCTTGGTGTAGGCCAGCAGCGTGGCGAACTCCGGGCCGGTCAGGCCGTGGCCCGCGCTGCGCCGCTGAGCGATCTCCTTGTCGTCGGGCAGCTCCTCCAGCTTGCGCTTGAGCTTGCCCTCGCGCTCCAGGCGGCGCATGTAGCGGGCGTGGACGTGCATCATGGCGCCCGCCTGCTTGCGCGCGGCCGCCAGCACCGCGTTCTGCGCCTGGTTGTTGCCCAGCACGAGCTCGGCGACCTCGTCGGTCATGCTCAGGAAGAGCTCGTCGCGCTCGGACTTGGCGAGCTTGCCCTCGTCGACCTCGCGGTCGAGCATGATCTTGATGTTCACCTCATGGTCGGAGGTGTCGACGCCGGCGGAGTTGTCGATGAAGTCGGAGTTGACGCGGCCGCCGTTGCGCGCGAACTCGATGCGCGCGGCCTGGGTCAGGCCGAGGTTGCCGCCCTCGCCCACGACCCGGCAGCGCAGGTCGGCGCCGTTGACCCGAACCGGGTCGTTGGCCTTGTCGCCGACCGCCGCGTCGGACTCCGACGCGGCCTTGACGTAGGTGCCGATCCCGCCGTTCCACAGCAGGTCCACCGGCGCGGTGAGGATGCGCTGGATGAGCTCGAAGGGCGCCAGCGCGGTGACGCCGTGCTCGATGCCCAGGGCCTGGCGGACCTGGGGGGTGACCGGGATCGACTTGGCGGTGCGGGGATGCACCCCGCCGCCCGGGGAGATCAGCCGGGTGTCGTAGTCGGCCCAGGTGCTGCGCGGCAGTTCGAACATGCGCCGGCGCTCGGCGAAGGACCGCTCCGGGTCGGGATCGGGGTCGAGGAAGACGTGCCGGTGGTCGAACGCGGCCACCAGCCGGATGTGCCGGGAGAGCAGCATGCCGTTGCCGAACACGTCGCCGGACATGTCGCCGACCCCGACGGCGGTGAAGTCCTCGTTCTGCACGTCGGTGCCGAGCTCGCGGAAGTGGTACTTGACCGACTCCCAGGCGCCGCGCGCGGTGATGCCCATCGCCTTGTGGTCGTAGCCCACCGACCCGCCGGAGGCGAAGGCGTCGCCCAACCAGAAGCCGCGCTCGATCGCGATGCCGTTGGCGATGTCGGAGAAGGTGGCGGTGCCCTTGTCGGCGGCGACCACCAGGTAGGGGTCGTCGCCGTCGTAGCGCACCATGCGGTCGGGGTGGACGATGCGGCCGCCGACGCGGTTGTCGGTGACGTCGAGCATGCCGCTGACGAACTGCTTGTAGCAGGCGACCACCTCGCTCTGGACCGCGTCGCGGTCGCCGCCGACGGGCAGGCGCTTGCACACGAACCCGCCCTTGGCGCCGCTGGGCACGATGACGGAGTTCTTCACGGTCTGCGCCTTGACCAGGCCGAGGACCTCGGTGCGGAAGTCCTCGAAGCGGTCGGACCAGCGCAGCCCGCCGCGGGCGACCGCGCCGAAGCGCAGGTGGACGCCCTCGATGCGCGGCGAGTAGACGTACATCTCGTAGCGCGGGCGGGGCGCGGGGAGGTCGGGGATGCGCCGGGGGTCGAGCTTGTAGACCAGGTAGGGCTTGGAGGCCCCGGCGCCGCCCTGGTAGTAGGTGGTGCGCAGAGTGGCCTCGATCGCGGCGAGGAACGAGCGCAGGATGCGGTCCTGGTCGAGGCTGGCCACCTGGTCCAGCTCGCCGCGGACCTCCTCGGTGATGGCCTCGCTGCGCTCCCGGCGGCCGGTGCCGAGGTCGGGGTCGAAGCGGGACTCGAACAGGCGCACCAGCAGGTTGGCGATGTGCACGTTGGCGACGAGCACATCGGCGATGTAGGCGGGGCTGAAGGTGCTCCCGGTCTGGCGCAGGTACTTGGCGTAGGCGCGCAGGATGGTCAGCTGCCGCCAGTCGAGGCCGCCGCGCACCACAAGCGCGTTGAACCGGTCGGACTCGCCCCGGCCCTGCCACAGTGCGGTGAAGGCCTCCTCGAACAGCGCCTTCAGGCGCTCGGCGGGGATCTCGACGGCGTCGGTGATCGGGGCCAGCCCGAAATCGTAGATCCAGGCGCGGCCGCTCTCGGGACCGGTGATGCCGTAGGGGCGCTCGTCGCGCACCTCGACGCCCATGTCCTCCAGCAGCGGCAGCACGCGGGACAGCGAGATCGGGTCGCCCTTGCGGTAGACCTTGAGCCGCCACTCGCCCGGCTCCGCGGCCTCGGGGCGGTAGAGGTTGACGGCGAGCTCGTCCCGGTCGAGCCGGTCGAGGCGGTCGACGTCGTCGACGGCGACGGCCGCGTCGGTGTCGACCTTGTAGCCCTCGGGCAGCGCCGAGCCGTAGTCGTGCATGAGCCGGCCCGCGCGCTCGACGCCCAGGCGGGCGACCAGCTCACGGTCGAGGTCGTCGTCCCAGGACCGGGTGGCGGCCACGACCTCGGCCTCCAGCGCCGCGTGGTCGACGTCGGCGAGGAGGCCGCCGCGCTCGGCGCGCACCACCAGGTAGAGCTGGGCGAAGGGCGCGGACCCCACGGTGACGTTGTGGTCCATGGTGGCGCCCTCGAAGGCGCGGCTCATGACCTGCTGGATCTGCAGCCGGACGTCGGTGTTGTAGCGGTCGCGCGGCATGTAGACCAGGCAGGACATGAACCTGCCGTAGGGGTCGCGGCGCAGGAAGAGCTTGGTGCCGCGGCGCTCGCGCAGCCGCAGCACGCCCAGGACGATGTCGTAGAGCTGGTCGACCGGGGCCTGGAGCAGCTCCTCGCGCGGGAAGCCCTCCAGGATCTCGACGAGGTCCTTGCCGTCGTAGCTCTCGGGGTCGAAGCCGGCGAGGTCGAGGATCTCGGCCTGCTTGCGCTTGAGGATGGGGATCTGGGAGATGCCGGTGGTGACCGCCTCGTGGGTGTAGAGGCCCAGGAAGCGGTGCTCGCCGACCACGCGGCCCTGCTCGTCGAAGCGCTTGACGCCGACGTAGTCGAGGTACTTGCGGCGGTGCACGGTCGCGCGGGAGTTGGCCTTGGTCAGCACCAGCACGTGGGGTTCGCGGGCCTTGGCGCGGCCTTCGGGCGGCAGGGCCGCGAAGCTCTCGGAGGCCGGGGCGTCGCAGCGCAGCAGGCCGAGTCCGGTGCCCGGGCGCGGGCTCAGGCCGAGCCGTTCGGAGTCCTCGTCGGCCGCGGCGGGGGTGTCGGCGCTGGCCGACTCGCTGACCAGCAGGTACTCGCGGAAGCCCATGAAGTGGAAGTGGCGGTCGGCCACCCAGCGCAGAAACTCCACGCTCTCCGACATCTCGCGGGTGTCGACGCCGCCCGCGGCCAGGCGCTCGGCGGAGGCGGCGACCTCGTCGGCCAGCAGCAGCGCGCGGCGGCGCATCCGGCCGGAGTCCTCGTGGACGCTGTGCACGTCGGCGAGCACGCGTTCGAGGTCGGCGGCCAGCTCCTTGTGGGCGGCGGGGTCGCCGCGGCGGTCGATCTCCAGGTGCATCCAGGACTCCTGGAACGGCACCAGGCCGCCGGCGTCGGCGTCCGGCGCGGGTTCGACCTCGATGAGCTCGCCGGCGACGTCGCGGGCGACCTTGAGCTGGGGGTGGATGAGCAGGTCGTAGCCGATGCCCCGGCGACCCAGCTCCATGGTGACGGAGTCGACGAGGAAGGGGGCGTCGTCGGTGACGATCTCGACCACCGAGTGGCCGGTCTCCCAGCCGTCGCGCTCGCGCATGGGGGTGTAGACGCGGACCTTGGCCCGGCCCCGGGGGCGGTGCCGGGCGAACTCCAGGTGCGATGCCGCGGGCCCGCAGATGTCGGCGGGGTCGCGCTCCTGCAGCTCCTCGGTGGCCACGTGGCGGTAGTAGTTCCCGAGCAACCGCGCTGTCTGCTCGGGATCGCCGGTGAACGGAGGCCGACCGGAGCAGTGCGCGACGGCCTCGCGCAGCAATCGGTCCTGGACGGCGTCTGGCTGGCCGGGCATCGTGCGACCTCACTCCCTTGTGAGTCGTAGGGGGCCGGCCCCGGATCTGCGGGCGGATCCGGGACGTCGGGTCATGTGGAGTTGTCGGACGCCGGGTGGGCGCCCCCGTCGTGTCCCGCTCTCCGGATCGCCGGCGCGGGAAACCTGTGCGCACAGGTGCGGTTCAGCGGTCGGACGTCGTTGTCCGACCCCGCCGCGGCCCAGGTTACTGGTTCGGGTACCGCGGTTTTGTGATCAACACCGTTAACTGTGCGTTTCGGGGATTAGGAGTGGATTGCGCAATCGTGCGTCGTCGAACGGCTCCGGCGGTTCGGGCGGTGGCGGCGCGCAGTCCCCGGTCGGCGGTAGGCGGCGTGCGTTCCTGCGAACCCCCGTCCAAGGTATGCGCGGGGCGCCGCGCGGCAAGGGCTGCGGCCGCTGCCGGTCAGACACGTGACCGGCACCGCCGGAAGGGGTAGGCGGCACCGCCCGGCTCGTCAGGCCGTGGCGGCGCCGGTGGCCTCGCGCACCGCGCCGACCAGCCGCAGGGTGTCGGTGAGGTCCTCCAGCACGTGCTTGGCGCCGGCGGCGCGCAGCTGGGACTCGGTGGCCGACCCGCTGACCACCGCGATCGGAGTGGCGTGGCCGATGATGGCGGCCTCGACGTCGCGCGGGCAGTCGGTGATGTAGACGGTGGCCGACTCCGGAAAGTCGAATCCGTGGGCCTGCGCCGCGCGCATGCGGGTGAACTGGATGAGGCTCGCCTTCGGATAGTGCTCCGAGCCGAAACCGCCGATACTGAGGTCCAGATAGCCGTCGAGTCCGAAAGCCGAGAGCTTCGCCACGGCGTTGGCCATGATCGCGCCGGTGACGACGGTCTGCACCGTGTCCTCCAGGCGGGCGACGGCCGCCACCGCCTCCTGGGCGCCGGGCATGGCCCGCCCGCGCGCCGTGAGCTGGTCGCGGCGGCGCGCGAACGCCTCGCCCAGGGCGTCGACGAAGTCGGACAGGGGTTCCTCGCCCGGTTCCAGGCGCACGTCGTTGCGCGCCAGGAACTCGAAAAAGATCTCGGAGTCGGTGCGGCCGCCCGTGGAGGCCAGATATACCAGCGGCGCACCGGTGACCCGCTCGAACGCCTCGGCGTAGGCCGCACGGGTCACCTGGGCGACATCGACGAGCGTGAGGTCGATATTCCACAACACCAGCCGGCTGATGACAGTCTCCTCAGAGGAAATGGACGTGCGGGCATTTCATCACAGTTGTTCCCCGCGCCGGAACCGCCCGTCCGCCGCCGTCCGCGGGCCCGCTGCCGCCGCGCGGGGCCGCGGCGAGGCGGGAACGCCCGGCCCCGGAACCGCGTCCCAATCACAGTAGTCCACCCCAGACCCCGACGACCCGCCTGCGGAGGCCGCCCCCATGGTGTACGACCTGCCCCCCGACAACGCCTTCCTGACGGACGCGCACAACCGCAGGCAGAACGACGCCATCAACGCGCTCGACGCGCAGATCTCGCGGACGCAGGCCCGGCTCAACTCGGAGATGCGCCGCATCCGCGGCAGCCTGGAGCAGCGGCTCGACCGGCTCTCGACCTCCTTCGACGCGTTCGTGGAGCTCAGCGACGTGCGCGCACTGCTGGCGGCCTTCCCCGGCCCCGCCGCGGTCCGCTACCGCGCCCACCGCCTGCTGGAGGGCGCCGCCGCCGGCGACGACGGAACCGTCCAGCAGGCGGCGGGCTACTGGCTGTGTCCGGCCTCGCGCGGCCTGGCCGCCGCCGTGCGCGGCGACGCGGGAGCGGCGCGCTCGCTGGTGGCCGAGGCCGCGGGCGCCGACGCGCTGCGCGCGGGCACGTTCGCGCTGCTGGGCACCGCTGCGGCCGCCCCCGGCCAGGCGCCGCTGATGGCCGACTGGATCCTGCCCAAGGTCCTGCGGGAGCTGCCGGAGCGCGTCTCGCGCTACGAGAGGGCGCTGTGGGTGGCGGCGGCCGACGGCGTGCTGGGCGCCGACGCCAGGGCGATGGTGGCCGGTCTGGCGCAGGAGGCGGCGCGCCGTGCCGGGCAGGGGCAGGACCCCGCGGCGGGCCCGGAGTTCTGGACCTCGGCGGTGTCCGCCCCGCGGCCGTCCGCGCCCGCGAAGGCGTTGGAGGGCCGACCCGGCCGCGAGCAGCTGGAGGCGGCGGGGCGGCTCTCCGCGCTGCGCACGTGGCTGGAGGAGACCCTGGAGCAGGGGCAGGACGCCGGAGCCGCAGCCGGGGAGGGCGCCGAGGACGGCGAGCGGACGGACCGGCCCCGGCTGGACGACGAGTCGGCCCGGACGCTGCGGCTGCTCGTCGACGAGGGGACCTCGGAGGAGGCGCCGCACCTGGCGCGGGCGAACCAACTGCGCGCGGTCATCGAGAGCAGCGGGACCGCATCGCCCGACGAGTCCGCCCCCGCATGGACCGATCCGGCCGGGGACACCCTGGAACTGCTGCGCGCCGACGCGACCAGCATGCTCGCCCCGCGCGCGCGGCGGGCGCTGGCGATCGGCGTGTACGGCTCGGTCGTCGCGTCGGCGGCCGAGGACCTGGCCCGCACCGCCGCCGAGCCGCTGCCCGCGAGCGCCGAGGTCGCCTACCACGGGCGGCGGATGCGCGTCACCCCGGAAGGCGCCGACGACGCCTCGCTGCGGGAGGCCGAGGCCGCCCTGGAGGCGTCGTACGCGCCCGAGCGGCGCCCCTACGTCTACGCCGGCATCGCCGCCGGCGCCGCCGTCGTGCTGGCCGTGCTCGTCGCGGTCTCCGGTGCGGCGCCGTGGCTCTGGGTCGCGCCGGCGGCCGCGCTGGGCGCGGCCGGCCTGTTCGTCCACCGGGGCCGCAGCGGCGCCGCCGATGCCGCCGTCGCGACGGAGAGCGCCCGCCGCCGGCTGCGCGACAAGGTGCAGGAGGGTGCGGCCGAGTACCGCGGCCTGCGCGGCGAGGCCGCCTCGGCCGCCGAGCGCGCCCAGGAGGATCTGCGCAGCGTGCGCCGGCTGCTCGCCCGGGCCTGACCCGCCGCGCGTCCGCGCCGGCGGGCCCCGGCGGCCGGCTCAGCCCATGTGCGGGTAGCGCCAGTCGGTGGGCGGGTCGAACGTCTCCTTGATGGCGCGCGGGCTGGCCCAGCGGGCCAGGTTGAAGCGCGAGCCGGCCTTGTCGTTGGTGCCGCTGGCGCGGGCGCCGCCGAAGGGCTGCTGGCCCACGATCGACCCGGTGGGCTTGTCGTTGATGTAGAAGTTGCCGGCGGAGAACCGCAGCGCGGCGTCGGCCTTGGCGACGGCGGCGCGGTCGCGGGCGATGACGGCGCCCGTCAGGGCGTAGGGTGCGACGTCGGCCATCTGGGCGAGGACCTGCTCGTAGCGGGAGTCGTCGTAGACGTGCACCGCGAGGATCGGTCCGAAGTACTCGGTGCGGAACACCTCGTCCTCGGGGTCGTCGCACTCCAGCACCGTCGGTTCGACGAAGTAGCCGACGCTGTCGTCGGTGCCGCCGCCCGCCAGGACGGTGATCGAGTCCGTGTCGCGGGCGCGCTTGAGCGCGGCGGAGTTCTTGGCGAAGGAGCGGCCGTCGATGACGGCGCCCATGAACGTCGACACGTCGCCGGTGACGTCGCCCACGGTCAGCCGGCCGACCTCGTCGAGCAGGCTGCCGCGCACCCGCGACCACACGCTGCGCGGGATGTAGGCGCGCGAGGCGGCCGAGCACTTCTGGCCCTGGTACTCGAAGGCGCCGCGGATCAGCGCGGTGCGCAGGACGTCGGGGTCGGCCGAGGAGTGGGCGACGACGAAGTCCTTGCCGCCGGTCTCGCCGACGATGCGCGGGTAGGAGTGGTACTCGGCGATGTGCTCGCCCGCGGTCCGCCACAGGTGCTGGAACGTGGCGACCGAGCCGGTGAAGTGGATTCCGGCCAGGTCGGGCTGGGTGAGCGCGGTCTCGGAGACCGCGTGGCCGTCGCCGGTGACCATGTTGATCACGCCGGGGGGCATCCCCGCCTCCTCCAGCACGCGCATCACGAAGTGCGCGGAGTAGGTCTGGGTCGGCGCGGGCTTCCACACCACGACGTTGCCCATCAGCGCGGGTGCGGTGGGCAGGTTGCCGGCGATGGCGGTGAAGTTGAAGGGCGTGATCGCCAGGACGAACCCCTCCAGCGGCCGCAGCTCCTGGCGGTTCCACACGCCGCGCACGGAGATGGGCTGCTCGGCGTAGAGGCTCCGGGCGAAGTGGACGTTGAACCGCCAGAAGTCGATCAGCTCGCAGGCGGCGTCGATCTCGGCCTGCCAGACGGACTTGGACTGGCCGAGCATGGTGGCGGCGTTGACCTGGGCGCGGTAGGGGCCCGCCAGCAGGTCGGCGGCGCGCAGCAGGATGGCCGCGCGGTCGTCGAAGGACATCGCCCGCCAGGCGGGCGCGGCGGCGCGGGCGGCGTCGATCGCCCGCTGCACCTCGCCGGGCGTGGCGTTGCCCATCCGCCCCAGGACGTGGGCGTGGCCGTGCGGCTTGAGCGCCGGGATCGGCTCGCCCGCGCCGAGGCCGCGCTCATCGCCGATGACCTGGTGGAGCTCGGTCTCCTCGGCCGACTGGCGCGCGATCTCCGCTTCGAGCTCGACCCGCTCGCCGCTCCCGGGGGCGTAGGCCAGGTTCGGCTCGTTGACGGGGACGGGAACGTCGGTCACGGCATCCATCGCGCTGCCTCCCTGGTGCGGTACGGCGGCGGAGCCCGGAGCCGGGTGGGCGCGGGGTGAGCGCCCCGGCGGCGGGCGCCGCGGGACGGTCCATACCCGCTGGGGAGGGGGCGCTAATCGTCCGGCGCTGTACGCCGCTCAGCTGCGGCCGAGCAGGTAGGGCAGCTCCTGCGTGGCGTACCAGAGCAGCTCGTGCTCCTCCAGCGGGCCGCCCTCGCCGCCGGGAGCGGCGCCGTCCGCGGCCGCGGCGACGGCGTCCTCGGCGGCGGGGGCGTCGACGTGCACGGCGGCCACGCGCTTGAGCGGAAGCGTGCCGATGACGGCGACCGCGGCCGGGTGCCCTGCGCGGTCGCCGGGCGGCCCGACTGCGGCGTCGGGGGCCTCGACGGCGAGGACGGCGCGCCGGCGCGGCGCCGAGGGGTCGGCCGCCAGCAGCCGCAGGGACGCCTCGGCGGCGCCGCTCAGCGCCTCGTACTCCAGCTCCTCGTCGTCCTGCGCCCCATGCGGGCCCGCCAGGCGCTCGGTGACGGCGAAGGCGGTCAGCGGCGGTTCACCGAGGCCGCCGGAGTCGAGGGCCTCGGCCAGGCCGGGAAAGGTGCTGGGCAGGTAGATGCGCATCGTCGTCCCGCGGGTCGTTTCACGTGGTCGGTGCAGGGTGCGGCGGCAGCCGGGAGTGCCACCGAAAGTGTGCCAGAGGCCTTCGCGTGCGCGGCACGCAGCGCCCCCACCGGGCGGCGGAGACCGCTCGAAGCCGGGGGAGCCGGCGGCCCGGGCCGCCGGCTCCCCCGGTGCGGCTACTCAGAACGGCATGGGGTCGAGCTCGATGCCGCAGGTCTCGGCCAACCGCTCCCGCGTCTCGGCGGGGTCGCTGTGCAGGATGCCGACCATGCCCAGATCGACCGCCGCGTGCACGTTGTGCTCGATGTCGTCGATGAACACGCACTCCTGCGGCGACAGTCCCACCAGCTCGACCGCGTGCCGGAAGATGGCCTCCTCGGGCTTGCGCATGCCCACCTCGCCGGAGATGACGACGGCGTCGAAGGCGTCGCCGAAGCGGTCGCGGGGATAGCCGTTGCCCCAGGAGTTGGACAGCAGGCAGGTGCGCACACTCTGGTCGCGGGCCTGGCGCAGTGCCGCGTACATCTCCTCGACGGGGTGGAAACCGGAGAACATCCTCTTGATCAGGCCCGCGGCGGGCACGGGGCCGCCGTCGGCCAGCCGCAGCTCGGCGGCGAGGATGCGCTCGAACTCGGCGGTCGCGAGCTCGCCGCGCTCCAGGGCGTGGATGGGGTTGCCGTCGACGGCTCCTCCGGCGTACGCGCCCTGGACCCAGGAGCGCATGACGTCGCGGTAGCGGGCGTCGTCGATGCCGTCGTCGGCCAGCCAGGCGGTGATGGTCTCGCGCAACGGGGTGGTGAGCACCCCTCCCCAGTCGGTGATGATCGCACGGCACGCGGTGGTCATACTCGCCCTCCGTCCCTCGTGGTGCGCCCTGCCTCGGGCGCCTCGTCCCGCGCGGTCCGTAGCCGACCGCGCCGGGGGACGGTTTCTTCCCTGGCCGGGGCTCCGCCAATCCCCGCGCCGGCCCTCGCCGCGGACCGGGCCGGGGGCGCAGGGGTGTTGACGGACCGTCGCCCACCCGGTACCGACCAGTCGGTTTGATGACATACTGCGGTCATGGACTTCGATCTCAGCGCCACCGCCCGCGACCGCCTAGCCGAGCTGCAGTCGTTCATGGACGGGCACGTCTATCCGGCCGAACCCGTCTACCGCCGCCAGCGCGCCGAGGCCGGGCGGGACAGCCACGACCTGCCGCCGGTCGTGGAGGACTTGAAGGCCGAGGCCCGCCGCCGCGGACTGTGGAACCTGTTCCTGCCGGACGTGGGCGGCCTGAGCGTCACCGACTACGCGCCGCTGGCCGAGCTGACCGGCCGCTCGCCGGTCCTGGCGCCCCAGGCGCTGAACTGCTCCGCGCCGGACACGGGCAACATGGAGGTGCTGCACATGTTCGGCACCGCCGAGCAGCGCGAGCGGTGGCTGGAGCCGCTGCTGGACGGGCGCATCCGCTCGGCGTTCGCCATGACCGAGCCCGACGTGGCCTCCTCCGACGCCGCGAACATCGCCACCTCGATCGTCCGCGAAGGCGGGGAGGGCGGGGGGTACGTGATCAACGGGCGCAAGTGGTGGATCAGCGGTGCGGCGGACCCGCGCTGCGAGGTCTTCATCGTCATGGGCAAGACCGATCCCGACGCCCCCGCGCACCGGCAGCAGTCGATGATCCTGGTCCCCCGCGAGACCCCCGGTTTGGAGATCGTGCGGGCGCTGCCCGTCTTCGGCTACCAGGACCAGGAGGGCCACTGCGAGCTGCGGTTCACCGACGTGCGGGTGCCTGCCGGCAACCTGGTGGCGGGCGAGGGGGAGGGCTTCGCGATCGCCCAGGCCCGGCTGGGCCCGGGGCGCGTCCACCACTGCATGCGGGCGATCGGCATGGCCGAGCGGGCGCTGGAGCTGCTGGTGCGCCGCGCCGAGCAGCGGGAGGCCTTCGGCAAGCCGCTGGCCGCCCAGGGGGTGGTCCAGCAGCAGATCGCGGAGTCGCGGCTGGCCATCGAGCAGGCGCGGCTGCTGGTGCTCAAGACGGCCTGGCTGATCGACCACCGCGGCACGAAGGAGGCGCGCACCGAGATCTCGGCGATCAAGGTCGCGGCGCCGCGGGCGGCGGTCGAGGTCCTGGACCGCGCGATCCAGGTGCACGGCGGCGCCGGGGTCAGCGACGACTTCCCGCTGGCCGAGATGTACGCCCACGCGCGGGCCATGCGGATCTTCGACGGCCCCGACGAGGTGCACCTGCGCTCCCTCGCCCGCCAGGAGACCAGGCGGCGGGCGTAAGGCCCGCTCCCGGCGCCGGAGCCGCCGGGGGCGGGTTCGCCCCCGGCACGTCTCAGTGGGACAGCCCGTTCAGTAGGACAGCCCGTCGCCGAAGCCCAGGTCGGTCCCCGGAACGCCCACCGGCAGCCTGCCCGACGGCGAGACCTCGCCGGCGAGGACGCGGGCGGCCGCCGCACGGGAGGCGTCCACCGCCGAGTAGGTGGCCAGATAGCCGTCGACCGCGCCCAGGTCGGCGATGTCGTAGGGGGTGCCCTGCGCGACGACCACCACGGGGGTGCCCGACTCCCGGGCGGCCGAGACGAGCGACAGCTGCTCGGCGTCGCCGCGCGCGCTGAGCGTTCCGACGACCGCGGCGTCGGCCGAGCCGGGATCGGCGGTGACCGTGTAGCCCAGCTCCTCCAGGCCCGCGCCGATCTCCTCGGCGCCCGAGCCGGTGACGCTCACCGTGGCCCCCTGCGCCAGCGGCAGGACGCCGTCCTCGTTGCGCAGCAGGGTCGCCGAGTCCTCGGCGAGGGCGCGCGCGGCGGCGCGGTGCTCCTTCGTGCCGATCGCCGCCCGAGCGTCGGCGGCGTCGGCGGGTTCGGCGCCGAAGAGGCCCCGTTCGGCCTTGGCGGTGAGGATGCGCAGGACCGACCGGTCCAGGCGCTCGGTACTGATGCGCCCCTTGCGCACAGCGCCCCGCAGCGCCTCGAAGGCCGCCTGCGGGTCGGGCGGCATCAGCAGCTGGTCGGCTCCGGCGAGGACGGCGCGCACCGCGACCTCGCCGTCGGAGTGGGTCTGGCGGACGCCCTCCATGTTCAGCGCGTCGGTGGTGACGATGCCGTCGTAGCCGAACTCGTCGCGCAGGACGCCGCCGATGACGTCGGGCGAGAGCGTCGAGGGCTCGCCGGAGTCGTCGAGCGCGGGCATCAGCACGTGGGCCGTCATGATCGCGTCGACGTCGGCCTCGACCGCGGCGCGGAACGGCGGAAGGTCCTCCTTCTCCCACTCCGTGCGCGGCTTGTCGATGACGGGCAGCCCGGTGTGGCTGTCGACGTCGGTGTCGCCGTGGCCGGGGAAGTGCTTGACGACCGGCACCACGCCGCCCTCGCTGAAAGCCGCGGCCTCGGCCGTGGCCATCTCGGCGACCAGGCCGGGGTCGGAACCGAAGGAGCGGATGCCGATGACGGGGTTGTCCGGGTTCGTATTGGTGTCGGCCACCGGCGCGTAGTCGAGGTTGATGCCCAGCGCCGTCAGCTCCTCGGCGGTGGCCGCCGCCAGCGCCTCGGCGTGGGCGGTGTCGCGGGTGGCGCCCACCGCCATCGCGTCGGGGAAGCGCGTGCCCACCGGCAGCCGGGACACCATGCCCTGCTCCTGGTCGATGCCGAGGAACAGCGGGACCCCGGCGCCGCTCTCGGCGGCGGTCCGCTGCAGCCCGTTGGACATGCGGGCGATCTGGCGGGCCCCGGACAGGTTCTCGGGGAAGTAGATCAGGCCGCCGGGGTTGTAGGTCGAGACCAGGTCGGTGCTCTCCTCGGCGGTGGTGCCCTCGGCGAGCAGCACCATCAGCTGGCCGATCTTCTCCTCCACCGACATCCCGGCAAGGCGCTCGAGGGCCTTCTCGGCCGCCGCGTCGGATTCGGACGCGGCCGAGGAGGGGGAGGCGGACGGGGCGCCGGAGGAAGCGGAGTCCGGGCTGCACCCGGACATAGCGGGGACCAGAGCCAGTACGGCGGTTCCCAGCAGCGCGGACAGGCGGCGAGGCGGCATGCGGACCTTCCGGGGGCGGACACGGCGGGACGGCGGTACGGCGGGGGAAGGTCGCGAGGCCGGGGCGCTGTGCGCGGCGGCGCGGAGGGGGCGCGCGGGGAGTGCGCCCGCGGCGGGTCGCGGCCCGCCCCACGATAGCGCCTGGCCCGACCGCGCGAGCGCGGGAGCCGGTGCGCCGGGCCGCGCCGACGCCTCC
>NZ_BAABIK010000042.1:0-30523 GCF_039542725.1 Streptomonospora halophila
TGGGGGCGGAGGCGGCGTCGCACCCGGTGGCCGAGGAGACGCTGCCGGAGCTGCTGGCCCGGGGGGCCGAGCCGCCGGCCGCCGGTTCGGACGCGGCGGTGGTCGGCGTGGACAGTGGTGTCCTTTCGCGTGCGGAGTTCGACGCGCGGGTGTACCGGTTGGCGCGGGAGCTGATCGCCCGCGGTGCGGGTCCGGAGTGTGTGGTGGCGGTGGCGCTGCCGCGGTCGGTGGACCTGGTGGTGGCGCTGCACGCGGTGGTGTGGGCGGGTGCGGCGTATCTGCCGGTCGAGCTGGATCAGCCGGGCGAGCGGGTGGCGTTCGTGCTGGCCGACGCGCATCCGGCGCTGGTGGTCTGCCGCGCCGAGGACGCCGCCGACCTGCCCGCGGAGCCCGCCGTGCCGCGGCTCGTGCTGGACGACCCCGCCACCGCGGAGCGGGTGGAGAGCCGCGGCGCGGACCCGGTGGCCGGCGCGGAGCGGGCGGTGGGGTTGCGGGGCGGGCATCCGGCCTATGTCATCTACACGTCGGGTTCCACGGGCCGGCCCAAGGGCGTGGTGGTCTCGCACCGGGCGATCGTGAACCGGCTGGTGTGGATGCAGGGCGCCTACGGGCTGGGTGCCGGCGACCGCGTGCTGCTGAAGACGCCGGTGTCCTTCGACGTGTCGGTGTGGGAGCTGTTCTGGCCCTTCGCAGCGGGCGCGGGCCTGGTCGTCGCGGCGCCGGGAGGCCACCGCGACCCCGGCTACCTGGCCGGGCTGATCCGGGACGCGGGCGTGTCGGTGTGCCACTTCGTGCCGTCGATGCTGCGCGTATTCGCCGAGGAACCGGACGCGGCGCGCTGCACGTCGCTGCGCCGCGTGTTCGCCTCCGGCGAGGAACTGGGCGCCGAGGCGGCCCGGCGTTTCCGCACGCTGCTTCCGCGCGCCGCGCTGGCGAACCTGTATGGGCCCACCGAGGCGGCGGTGGACGTGACGGCCTTCGACACCGGCGCCGAAGCCTTCTCCGGGCCGGGGGTGCCGATCGGGCGGCCGGTGTGGAACACCGGGGTCTACGTGCTCGACGCGCGCCTGCGGCCCGTCCCGGCCGGAGTGGAGGGCGAGCTGTACCTGGCGGGGGTCCAACTGGCGCGGGGGTATGCCAACCGGGCGGGGCTGTCGGCGGAGCGGTTTGTGGCCGACCCGTTCGGCGCCCCCGGGTCGCGGATGTACCGCACCGGCGACGTGGTCCGGTGGGACCGCGCGGGCCGGCTCGTCTTCACCGGCCGCTCGGACTTCCAGGTGAAGGTGCGCGGCATGCGCATCGAACTCGGCGAGATCGAGCACGCGCTCACCGGCTTCCCCGAGGTCGGCGGCGCCGTCGTCACCGCGCGGCGCGGCGCGGCGGGCGCCGACCGGCTCGCCGCCTACGTGACGCCCGCCGCCGGAGCGGGAGGCCGATCCGGCGGCCCCGACCCCGCGGCGCTGCTGCGCCGGCTGGCCGCGCGGCTGCCCGAGCACATGGTCCCCGCCGCGGTGACCGTCCTCGACGCCTTCCCGCTCACCGCCAACGGCAAGCTCGACCGCGCCGCCCTGCCCGCGCCCGACCTCGCCGAGCACGCCGGCGCGGGCCGCGGCGCCCGCGACCCGCGCGAGGAGCTGCTGTGCGGCGTCTTCGCCGAGCTGCTGGGGCTGGAGCGCGTCGGCGCCGAGGACGGGTTCTTCGCCCTCGGCGGCGACAGCATCCTCGCCATCCGGCTCGTCGCCCGCGCCCGCGCCCGCGGGCTGGAGCTGACCCCGGCCGACGTGTTCACCGAGCAGACCCCCGAGCGCCTCGCCCTGGCCGCCGCGAGCGCACCCGCCGGGGACGCCGCCGAACAGGAGGGCGGCCGCGACGACGGCACCGGCGACGTCGAGCCGACCCCGGTCATGCACTGGCTGCGCGAGCGCGGGGGACCGGTGGACGGGTTCAGCCAGGCCGCCGCGGTCACCACCCCCGCGGGCGCCGACACCGGCGGCCTGGCCACTGTGCTGCAGGCGGTCCTGGACGCCCACGCCATGCTACGCGCCCGGCTGACCGCCGGCGGCGACGGATGGCTGCTGCGCGCCGCCGAGCCCGGCGCCGTCGCGGCCGCCGACGTGCTGGTGCGCCGCGACGCGGCCGGACTGGACGAGGCGGGACTGGCCCGCGCGGCCGCCGACGCGGCCGCCGAGGCCCAGCGCCGCCTCGACCCGCACGCCGGCGCGATGCTGCGCGCGGTGTGGCTGGACCGCGGCCCCGACCGGGCCGGGCGGCTGGTGCTCGTCGTCCACCACCTCGCCGTCGACGGCGTCTCCTGGCACATCCTGCGCGCCGGCCTCGCCGCCGCGTGGAACGACGCCTCCGCCGGCCGGCCGCCGGTCCTCCCGGCGCCGCAGACCTCCTTCGCCCGCTGGGCGCAGCGGCTGCGCGCCGAGGCCGCCGCCGCGCACCGCACCGCCGAACTGGCCGCCTGGCAGGAGATCACCACCGCCCCGCAGTCGCAGGCGGCCGCGGAGGTCCGGGCGTTCGGCAGGCCCGACCCCGAGCGCGACACCGCCGCGACCCTGCGCCGGTTCACCGTCTCGCTGTCGGCGCCCGACACCGCGGCGCTGCTCACCCGGGTCCCCGCGGCCTTCCACGCCGGGATCGAGGACGTGCTGCTCAGTGCGCTCGCGCTGGCCGCCGCCGAATGGCGCGCCGCGCGCTCCGGCGGCGCGGGCGACGCGGACGCCGTACTGCGCCTCGCCCTTGAGGGCCACGGCCGCGAACAGCAGCTGTTCCCCGGAACCGACGTCTCGGGGACCGTCGGCTGGTTCACCGCCGTCCACCCCGCCCGCCTGGACGTCACCGGCCTCGACCCCGCCGACGCCCGCGCGGGCGGGCCCGCCTCCGGCGACGCGCTCAAGCGGGTCAAGGAGCAGCTGCGCGCCCGCCCCGGCGACGGGGGCATCGGCTACGGCCTGCTGCGCTACCTCAACCCCGGCACCGCCGGGGCGCTGGCCGCCGACCCCGAGCCGCCGCTGCTGTTCAACTACCTGGGCCGCGTCGCGGTCGCCGGAGAGCACGAGCCGTGGGCCGTGGCACCGGAGACCGGCGCGCTTCCGCCCGGCGCCGACCCCGGCATGCCCGTGCGCCACGCGCTGGAGCTCAACGCCCTCACCCGCGACGGCGCCGAGGGGCCCGTGCTGGCGGCCACCTGGGCCTGGCCGGAGCGGCTGCTGGCCGAAGGGGACGTCCGCGACCTCGCCGACGCCTGGTTCGCCCAGCTCAGCGGGACCGTCGCGCACGGCGGGGCGCCGGAGGCGGGCGGGCACACGCCGTCGGACCTGTCCCTGCCGGACCTCGACCAGGACGAGATCGACGAATTCGAAGCAGAGTGGAGGCTCACGTGAGCAACGCTTCCGGCCTGGAGGACATCCTGCCGCTGACGCCGCTCCAGGAAGGGCTGCTGTTCCAGAGCCAGATCGACGCCGAGGGCGCCGACGTCTACAACGTCCAGATCGCCCTGGAGCTGGCGGGAAACCTCGACGCCGAGCGGCTGCACGCCGCCGCCGACGCCCTGCTGGTGCGCCACCCCAACGTGCGGGCGGCGTTCCGGCGCCGCAAGAACGGGCAGCCGGCCGCGCTCGTCGGTACGCGGGTGCCCGCCCGCTGGACGCAGACCGACCTGTCCGGCCTGGACGCCGGCGCGCAGGACACCGAACTGCAGCGCGTCCGCGACGAGGAGCGCCGCACGCGCTTCGACCTCGCCGCCCCGCCGCTCATCCGCTTCGTCCTGGTGCGCCGGGCGCCGGGCGACCACGTCCTCGTGCTCACCCACCACCACATCCTGCTCGACGGCTGGTCGCTGCCGCGGCTGGTGCGCGACCTGTTCCGCCTCTACGCCGCCGACGGCGCGGCACTGCCCCGCGCGGCGCCGTTCCGCGACCACCTGCGATGGCTCGCCCGGCAGGACACCGGTGCGGCGCTCGCGGCCTGGCGCGCGTCCCTGGCCGGCGTGGAGGGCGCCACCCGCGTCGCCGAGGCGTTCGACGCCGGCGGCCCGACCGGCGTGCCGGATGCGGACGGCGGCGGCCCGGCCGAGCCGCGCGGCCTCGTCCGCGACCTGTCCGCCGAGCTCACCGCAGCGGTGCGCGACCTCGCACGGGGCCAGGGCGTCACGCTCAACACCGTGCTCCAGGCGGCGTGGGGGCTGGTGCTGGGGCACCTGCTCGACAGCCGCGACGTCGTCTTCGGCACCGCCGTCTCGGGCCGCCCCCACGAGCTGCCCGGCGCCCAGGAGGCGGTGGGGCTGTTCGTCAACACGGTTCCGGTGCGGGTGCGCCTGGACCCGGCCGAGAGCGCGGCCGCGCTGCTGGACCGGCTGCGCGGCGAGCAGGCCGCCCTGCTCGACCACGCCCACGTCGGCCTCGCCGAGATCCAGCGGGCGGCCGGGGTGCCGGAGCTGTTCGACACCCTGATGGTCGTGGAGAACTACCCGGTGGAGGGCACCGACCCCGCCGAGGACGTCCCCGGGCTGCGGGCCCGCGTGCTGGGCTCCACCGACGCGACGCACTACCCGCTGTCCCTCGCGGTCGTCCCCCCTCCGCCCGGTGCCCAGGCCGCCCGGCTGCGGCTGACCTTCGGCTACCGGCCCGACACCGTCTCCCGGGCCCGGGCCGAACTGGCCGCGGAGTGCCTGGCGAGCGTCCTGCGTGCGATGGCGGCCGCGCCCGGTACGCCGGTGGCGCGGTTGGCGGTCCTCCCGCCCCACCGCGTACCGGCGCCCACCACCGCCCTGGCCGCCCACCGCACGGCGGCCTACGCCGCGATCGGCCGCAGCGGGCGGCCCCGGCGCTCCGGCGCCGCGCCGAGCACGACCGCGACCGCGGGCGCGCAGCCGCCCGAGGGGACGGATGCGCTGCTCGCCCCCTCCGACCACGCCGCCGGGACCGACGGCCCCGGCCCACACGCCCCCGCTGCCCAGGCCGCGGGCGGACCGCCGCCGGCCCCCGCACCCGCCGCCGCCGAAGGCCGGGTGCGGCCCTCGCGGGCCGAGGAGGCGGCCGAGGCCGACGCACTGCGCCCGGCCACCTTCGTTGAACTGCTGCGGCGGCGGGTGGCCGGCTCGCCCGACTCCGTGCTGGTGGAGGACGAGGACACCGTCCTCACCGCCGCCGAGGCCGACGACCGCTCCGACCGCCTCGCGCGGGTGCTGCTGGGCCGCGGCGCCGGGCCGGAGCGCGTGGTCGCGCTGGCCGTGCCCCGGTCGGCGGAGCTGGTCGTGGCGCTGCTTGCGGTGCTCAAGTCCGGATCGGCCTACCTGGCGCTCGACCCGGACTACCCCGACGACCGGCTCGCGCACATGCTCGCCGACTCCCGGCCCGCCTGCGTCGTCGCCACCGCTGAGCTGAGCGCGCGCGTCGCCGGTCTCACCGGCGCCGAACGGGTGGTGGCCGAGAACCCCGCCACCGCCGGCGAGATCGCCGCCGCCCGGCCCGGCGCCATCACCGACGCCGAGCGCGGCGCCCCGGTCCTGCCCGCCACCGCCGCCTACCTCGTCTACACCTCCGGCTCGACGGGTCTGCCCAAGGGCGTCGTCGTCAGCCACGCCGGCGTGGCCAAGCTCGTGGCCACCGCCGCCCGCCGCCTCGGCGCCGGCGCCGACAGCCGCATCGCCCAGCTCGGCTCGCCCAGCTTCGACGTGGCCTTCTGGGAGTTCGTCATGGGCGTGCTCTCCGGCGGTCGGCTCGTGGTGGTGCCGCCCGAGCGGCGCGTCCCCGGGCCGCCGCTGACCGACTACCTGCGCGACCGCGGGGCCACCCACGCCGGCCTGCCGCCCGCGCTGCTGTCGGCGCTGCCCGAGGACGCCGAGCTGCCCGAGGGCATGACGGTCCTCGCCGGCACCGAGGCCGTGCCGGGCGCCCTGGTGCGCCGCTTCGCCGCCGACGGGCGCGCCATGTTCAACTGCTACGGCCCCACCGAGGCCACGGTGAACGCCACGCTGGGGGAGTGCCGGCCGGACGCGGTGGGGGACCGGGTGCCCATCGGCCGCCCCGACCCCGGTGTGCGCGCCTACGTGCTCGACTCCATGCTGCGCCCGGTGCCCGCCGGCGTGCCCGGCGAGCTGTACCTCGGCGGCGCCGGGCTGGCACGCGGCTACCTGGGGCGGCACGGGCTCAGCGCCGCGCGGTTCGTCGCCGACCCATTCGGCGCACCCGGCGCCCGCATGTACCGCACCGGCGACCGGGTCGTGTGGAACGCCGAAGCCGACCTGGAGTTCCTGGGCCGGACCGACGACCAGGTCAAGATCCGCGGCATGCGCGTCGAGCTCGGCGAGGTCGAGTCGGCGCTGGCCGCCCACCCCGACGTCGCCGGCAGCGCCGCCGCCGTGCACCGCGACGGGGCGGGGTCCGCGGTCCTGGCCGCCTACGCCGTTCCGCGGGCGGGCCGGGTGCTGGACGCGCGGGCGCTGCGCGACCACCTCGCCGCCGCACTGCCCACCGCGATGCTGCCCGCCGCGGTGGTCCCGCTGGAGGCGATGCCCGTCCTGCCCAACGGCAAGACCGACCGCGCCGCCCTGCCCGCACCCGACCTGACCGCCGCGGCCGGCGGGCGCCCGCCGCGCAACCAGGTCGAGGAGCTGCTGTGCGGCCTCTTCCGGGAGGTCCTGGAGGTCGGCGAAGCCGGCGTCGACGACGACTTCTTCGCGCTGGGCGGCCACTCGCTGCTGGCGACCCGGCTGGTCACCCGCATCCGCGCGGTGCTGGGCCGCGACGTCGCGCTGCGCACGGTGTTCGACGCGCCCACGGTGGCCCGGCTCGCCGAACGGCTGCGCCCCGCCGGCGGGCGCCCGCCGCTGCGGCCCGCCGAGCGGCCCGAGCGCCCCCCGCTGTCCCACGCCCAGCAGCGGATGTGGTTCCTCTACCGGCTCGACGGCCCGCGCCCCACCTACAACATCCCCTTCTGCGCGCGGCTGCGCGGCCCGTTGGACCGCGCGGCGCTCGCCGAGGCGCTGGCCGACGCCACCGCGCGCCACGAGAGCCTGCGCACCGTCTTCCCCGACGAGGACGGCGTTCCCTACCAGCACATCCTGGATCCGGAGCGGGCCCGGCCCGAGCTGCCGCTCACCGAGGCCGGCGAGGACGAGCTGCCCGGTCTGCTCGCCGAGGCCGCCGCCTACGGCTTCCGCCTGGACGCCGAGCCGCCGCTGCGCGCCCGCCTCTTCCGCACCGGCGAGGACGAGCACGTGCTGCTCCTGCTGCTGCACCACATCGCCGGCGACGGCTGGTCGGCGCGCCCGCTGCTGCGCGACATCGGGACCGCCTACACCGCGCGCAGCGGCGGCCGTGCGCCCGGCTGGGCGCCGCTGCCCGTGCAGTACGCCGACTACGGCCTGCACCAGCGCGCCGTGCTGGGCGCCGAGGACGACCCCGCAAGCGCCGTCCACGCGCAGGCGGCGTACTGGCGCCAGGCGCTGCGCGGGCTGCCCGAGGAGCTGTCCCTGCCCACCGACCGGCCCCGCCCGGCCGCCTCCAGCGGGCGCGGCGCCGCCGTCGAGCTGGAGCTGCCGGCCGAGCTGAGCGCCCGGCTGCGCGCACTGGCCCGCAGTCACGACACCAGCGTGTTCATGGTGCTGCAGGCCGCGCTGGCCGCGCTGCTGACGCGGCTGGGGGCCGGCACCGACATCCCCATCGGCTCGCCGGTGGCCGGGCGCGACGACGCCGTGCTCGACGACCTCGTCGGGTTCTTCGTCAACACGCTGGTGCTGCGCACCGACACCTCCGGCGACCCCGCCTTCACGGACCTGCTGGCGCGGGTGCGCGAGGCCAACCTGGCCGCCTACGAGAACTCCGACATCCCCTTCGAGCACCTGGTGGAGATCGTCAACCCCGCGCGGTCGATGAGCCGCCACCCCCTGTTCCAGGTCATGCTGGCCTACCAGAGCGGCGCCGGGCCCAGGCTGACCATGGCGGGCCTGCGGGCCGAGCGCGAGCCGGTGGCCGCCCCCGGCGGCAAGTTCGACCTGGCCTTCGAGTTCCGCGACCCCGGCGAAGGCGGAGGCGCCGACGGCGCCGACGGGGCGATGTGCTGCGTGGTCGACTACAGCACGGACCTGTTCGACGCGCCGACCGTGCGCAACGTCGCGCTGCGCCTGGAGCGGCTGCTCGCGGCCGCCGCGGACGACCCCGCCGCCCCCGTGGGGCGCCTGGACCTGCTCAACGCCGAGGAGACCGCCCGGATCACCCGCGACGCCGAAGGACCGCGCCTGCCCGTGACCGCCCCGGCGACCCTTCCCGCGCTGTTCGAGGCCGCGGCCGCAGGCGGCCCCGACCACCCCGCCCTGGTCGGCGGGGGCGAGAGCCTGAGCTTCGCCGAGCTGAACCGGCGGGCCAACCGGCTCGCACACGAGTTGGCCGTCCGCGGCGCCGGGCCGGAGTCGGTCGTGGCGCTGCTGCTGCCGCGCTCGCCCGAGACGCTGGTCGCGATCCTGGCCGTGCTCAAGTCCGGCGCCGCCTACCTGCCGGTCGACCCCGCCTACCCCGACGAGCGCGTCGCCCACATGCTGGCCGACGCCGCCCCGCTGATCACCGCCACCGCACCGGAGCTGGCGGAGCGGGCCGCCGCGCTGGGCGCCCGCGGAATCCTCGCCCTGACGCCCGAAACCGCGGCCGAGCGGCCGGACACCGACCCCGCCGACACCGACCGCACAGCGCCGCTGCACCCCGACCACCCCGCCTACGTCATCTACACCTCCGGCTCCACCGGCAGACCCAAGGGCGTGGCGGTCACCCACCGCAGCCTCGCCAACCTGTTCCGCAGCCACCGCGAGACGCTGCACCGGCCCACCCGGCGCCGCGCCGGACGCGACCGGCTGCGCGTCGGCCACGCGTGGTCGTTCTCCTTCGACGCCGCGTGGCAGCCGCAGCTGTGGCTGCTGGACGGCCACGCCGTGCACGTCGTCACCGAGGACGCCATGCACGACCCGGCGCTGCTGGTGGAGCGTATCCGCACCGAGCGCTTCGACTTCATCGAGGTGACGCCCTCCCACCTGCTCCAGCTGATCCGCGCCGGGCTGAGCGAGCCGGGCACGCACACCCCCACGACGCTGGGCGTGGGCGGCGAGGCGGTGCCGGCGTCGCTGTGGCGGCGGCTGCGCGAGCTGGAGGAGCAGGGCACCGCCACCTACAACCTCTACGGCCCCACCGAGACCACGGTCGACGCCCTCGCGGCGCGGGCGGGCGAGCACGAGCGCCCGGTCATCGGCCGCCCCACCGCCAACACCGCCGCCCATGTGCTCGACGAGCGGCTGCGCCCGGTGCCCCCGGGCGTGGTCGGCGAGCTGTACCTGGGCGGTGCCGGGCTCGCGCGCGGGTACCTGCGGCGCGGCGGGCTGACCGCCGACCGGTTCGTCGCCGACCCGTTCGGCGGGCCCGGCGCGCGCATGTACCGCACCGGCGACCTGGTGCGGCGCATGCCCGACGGGTCGGTGGACTACGTCGGCCGCGCCGACGACCAGGTCAAGGTGCGCGGGTTCCGCGTCGAGCCGGGCGAGATCGCCGCCGCCCTGAGCGAGCACCCCGCCGTCGACCAGGCGGTCGTCGACACCTGGGAGGTCTCGCCGGGCGACCGGCGCCTGGCCGCCTATGTCATCCCCGCACCCGCGAAGCGGGAAGGCTCCGGCGCGCCGCAGCCGCCCGCGGCGCCGCACGCAACGGGTCTGCCCGACACCGCCGAGCTGCGCGCCCACCTCGCAGGGCGGCTGCCCGACTACATGGTGCCCGCGGCGTTCCTGCCGCTGGAGTCGCTGCCGCTGACCGCGCACGGCAAGCTCGACCGCACGGCGCTCCCGGCGCCCGACCCGGCCGAGTTGGCGCCGGCGCCCGGGCGCGAGCCGCGCGACGCGGCCGAAGCGGTGCTGTGCGAGGTGTTCGCCGAGGTGCTGGGCGCGCACCGGGTCGGCGCGGACGACGACTTCTTCGACCTGGGCGGCCACTCGATGCTGCTGGTGCGGCTGCGCTCGCGCATCGAGGCCGAGACCGGCACCCGCGCGGCGATCGCCGACCTGTTCGCCAACCCCTCGCCGGCCGCCGTCGCCGCGCACCTGGCCTCACTCGGCGCCCGCTCCGCCGGCCCCGGCGCGCGGACCGGGCCCCGACCGGCGCGGGAGGCGCCCGGCGAGCCGCGCGTCGCCGTGCTGCGCGCGGGCGGCGGACGGCCGCCGCTGTTCTGCATCCACCCCGCGAGCGGGTTCAGCCTGCCCTTCGTCGGGCTGCGCCGCCACCTGGGCGCCGAGGTGCCCATCCTTGGCCTGGAGGCGCCCGCACCGGGTGCGCAGGCGCCGGGTACCGTCGCCGGGCTCGCACGCGCCTACGCGGCGCGCATCCGCCGCGAGTCGCCCGACGGCCCCTACCGGCTCGCCGGGTGGTCCTTCGGCGGCACGCTGGCCCAGGCCGTGGCCGCCGAGCTGGCCGGGGCGGGCGCGGACGTCGAACTGCTCGCGCTGCTCGACGCCTACCCGGCGCCCTGGCACGCGCGGCGGCACTTTGCCGGCGCCTCCGGCGCATCCGCCCATGACACCTGCGCCGAGCGGGGGCGGGGTGGGGGTGCTGGGGAGGTCGCCGTCGAGGACCCGTGCGCCGAGCGGGGGCGGGGTGTGGGTGTTGGGGAGGTCGCCGTCGAGGACCCGTGCGCCGAGCGGGGGCGGGGTGGGGGCGCTGGGGAGGTCGCCGTCGAGATGGGCGCCGAACGCGGCGACCCCGGCATGGCCGAGGCCAACCGGCGCTGGGCCGCCCGCCTGCTGGAGGCCTCCGCCGGTGAGGAGCCCCGCCGCCACCCCGGCGGCGCACTCTGCTTCACGGCCAAGGACGCCCCCGACGGCGCCGCACGCGCCTGGGAGCCCCACATCGGCGGCGGGATCGAGCACCACGAGGTCCCCGCATCCCACGACGACCTGCTGTCCGCCGAAGGGCTGGCCGTGATCGGCCCCGCTCTCGCCGCCCGCCTCGCCGCGTCCGCGGACCCGGAGGGGTGAGCGCCGGTCCGGCCCGCGCCGCGGCCACCCGGCCGTGGCACCGCCGCACCTGGCTACTAAGGTAAGGCTCGCCTTCTGATGATCTCTGGAGTGTCCATGAACCGATACCGCGCCTCGATCCCCCGATGGGGCATCGGTCTGGTCGCCGCGGCCGCGCTCGTGCTGAGCGGCTGCACGGGCGGCACCGCCGGCGACGCGGGCGGCTCCCAGTCCGAATCCGGTGCCACCCGCGCATTCGACAGCGACCACGCGCAGGAGCCGGTGGAGATCCCCCGGGACCCCCGGCGCATCGTCGCCGTCGGCTGGTCCGTCACGGCTTTGATCTCGGTGGAGGAGGCGAACCTGGTCGGCGTCTCCAGCGGCACCCACGACACCGGCATGACCCCCGAGGAGCTGAAGAAGGCGCAGGGCCTCCCGCAGGTCGGCCGCGACCTGGAGATCAACGTCGAGAAGGTCGCCGAGCTGGAGCCCGACCTCATCGTCTCCGGGCTGCCCGCCGCGATGGAGTTCGACTACTCCGAGCTGGAGCAGGTGGCCCCGGTCGCCGTCGCGGCGATGAACATCCCCTCGGAGTGGAAGGAGATGAACCGCCGCATCGCCGACGCCGCCGGCGTGTCCGACGCCCACTCCGCGCTCATCGACACCTACGACTCCCGCGCCGCCGAGCTGCAGGAGGAGTACGCCGACGTCCTCGCCGACACCGTGTTCGTCTCCATCGACGCCTACGGCGACGGCAACTGGACCCTGGAGCACCAGGGCTCCCACGGCACCACGGTCCCCGCCGACGCGGGCCTGCGGTTCACGCCGGAGTTGGCGGACGGCGGCTTCAGCGAGTCCCTGCCGCTGGAGAGGCTGGACCGGCTCGACGAGTACGACGCCGTCCTCACCCGCGCCGACGCCGAGGGCGAACCCACCGAGCCCGTCCAGGAGGTCATGGACCAGGGGGTGTGGCAGGACCTCGATCCGGTGCGGGCCGACCGCGTCTACCCCGTCCCGCAGTTGGGCGCGATGAGCTACACGACCGGTCTGGAGCTCTTCGACCAACTGGAGGAGCGCGTCCTGCAGGACCTGTGACAGCCCGCGGCGCGCCCGGAGGAGAGCAGGGCGGCGGCGCGCGCCCGGCGGCGCGGTCCGCGCGGCCGCGCCCCGGGCGGAGCCCGCCGAACGCCCGAGCCCGACCGGCCCCGCACAGCAGCACACCGCCCCCTGCGAACGGGGCGGCACCGGAGGTGACGCACGTGTCCGCGCCCGAACCGACCGACCTCGAGCAGGTGGCCGGCGCAGTCCACCGCCCCTCGCCCCGCGAGATCCCGGTCGGCGAGGCGGTGCTGGCGGCCGGCCCGCCGCCGGTCCCCGTGCTCGCGCCGCCCTACTCCGCCCGGCCGGCGCAGCCGCACGGCACCGACCTGGACCGCGTGCACGCCTGGATGAACCTGCCGCACGTGGCCCCGTTCTACGACCAGGCCTGGAGCCGGGGGAGGTGGGCCGAGGAGCTGGCCGCGCAGCGCGCCGGCACCTTCTCGCGGCCGTTCGTCGTCAGCCGCGACGGAGCCGACCTGGCCTACGTCGAGCTGTACCGGGCCGCCCGCGACGTCGTCGCCCGCCACTACGACGCCGAGCCGCACGACATCGGCTTCCACATCGCCATCGGCGACCCGGGCCGGACCGGGCGCGGGGTCGGCAAGGAGATCCTCGACGCCTTCGCCGCCGCCGTCTTCGCCGCCGATCCGGACTGCCGCCGCATCCTGATGGAGCCCGACGCCGCCAACGCCGCGGCCCGCCGGGCGGCGGCCAAGGCCGGGCTGGCCTTCCTCGCCGAGGCCGACCTGCCGCACAAGCGGGCGGCGCTGTACGTCCGGGCGCGGGAGTGACGGGGGCCGCGTACTCCACGCAGGAGGTCCCCGGGCGCGCGCGGACCGGCGGCTCCGCCCCGCCGGGGCACGGGCGCGGCGAGTGCGCCGGGTGGCGTCCCGGGAGCGGCCCCGCCGACCGGCGCCCGCCGGCCCGCCCCGGGCCGTCGCCTCCGCCCGGGCGGCCGAGGCCGGCGCAGGGTAAGGGAAGGGGGTCGGCGTGGCCGCGAGGCCGGTTCTTGCGGGCCTGGTCATCGATCTGAGCCCGCTGCGCAGCGGCCGAGGGTTTCGGATCGTCTTCGCGGTCCGGCTCATCTCGCTCTTCGGCGGCGGGTTCCGGCTGGTGGCGCTGCCGATGCAGGTCTACGCCATGACCGGATCCTCGGTGCTGGTGGCCAGTGTCACCGTCGTCAACGGCGTGGCCGGCTTCGGCGGCACGGTCCTCGGCGGGCTGCTGGCCGACAGGCTGGACCGGCGGCGGCTCATGCAGGCCAGCCTGGCGGTGGAGACGCTGGTCGTCGGCGTGTTCGCGGTCAACACCCACCTTCCGGGCGGGCCGCTGCTGGGCGTGATCTATCTGTGCGCCGCGGTCAACGGCGTCATCGGCACCATGGGCCTGATCGCCCAGCAGTCCATGGTCCCCGCGCTGGTGGATCCTGACCGCTTGCCCGCCGCCGGCGCCCTGCTCGCGGTGACGGCCCAACTGGGCGCGGTGGCCGCGCCCGCGCTGGGCGGTGCGCTGATCTCGCTCGGCGGTGTCGGCTCCGGCTACCTCGCCACCTGCGCGATCGCCGCCGTAGCCACGGCGGCGGTGTGGTTCGTCCCGCCCACGCCCGCCGACACCGCGGCCGGCGGCGTGCCCGCGCTGCGCGCGGTCGCCGACGGGCTGGCGTTCGTCGCCCGCCACCCGGTGGTGCGGCCGCTGCTGCTCCTCGGGTTCACCCAGGTGCTGTTCACCATGCCCACGGTGCTGATCCCCGAGTTCACCGACCGCGTGCTCGGCGGCGACGCGGCCCTGGCCGGGCTGCTCTACACGGCCCCGGCCGCCGGGGCGCTGCTGGCGTCGCTGACCAGCGGCTGGACCGGAAGCGTCCGCCGCACGGGCGCGATCGTGCCCGCGGCGGTGGCGCTGTGCGGGGTCTCGGTGGTGCTGCTGGGCCTCGGCCGCACGGCGGTCGCGGCGCTGGCCGCGCTGGTCCTGCTGGGGTGCTGCCAGGCGGTCGAGGAGATCCTGCGCTACTCGCTGATCCAGGCGCACACGCCCGACGCCCTGCGGGGCCGGGTCAACAGCGCCTGGCTGGCCCAGGCGACGGTCGGCGGGTCGCTGGGTGCGTCGCTGATGGGCGGGCTCGCCGCGGTCCTGGGAACGGCGACGGCGCTGGTGGCGGCCGGCGCGCTGGGGGCGGCACTGGTCGGCGCGATCGCCTTGACGGCGCCCGGCCTGCTGGCCACCCGGGGCGTCGCTCCGGCCTTCCACGACGACACACCGTATTGATAAGGTAAGCCTCGCCTAAAACGGAAGGAATCGCAGCATGAGCAACCCGTTCGACGACCCCGAGGGCCGCTTCCTGGTGCTGGTCAACGACGAGGACCAGCACTCGCTGTGGCCGGAGTTCGCCGAGGTGCCCGACGGCTGGCGCCGGGTGCACGGGCCCGTGGACCGCGAGGCGGCACTGGCCTACGTCGAGGAGAACTGGACCGACCTGCGCCCGCGCAGCCTGCGCGTGGCGATGGGCGAGGCGTGAGCCCACGGCCCCGGGGTCCTGAACCGCCGGCTCCGCACCCTTCGGCGGCGTGCGCCGTCCCCGGCCTCCGGCGGTTCGGCAGGCGTGCGCCGCTCGCCGGGGAGCCCGCCGCGGGCCGCCCGAGTCGGCGAGGCCCGGCGGCCGGGGCCGCGGGGCGCGACTCGCCCGGTGGGGGCGCTTCGCGCACCCGCGCCCCTGCGCCGCGCCCCCGGAAACGGGCGGCTCAGCGCGGTACCGGAAGGCATCCGCGCCGCGCGGCGCGGATGCCCCCTGGACCGCCGGAGCCGAGCGCATGCGCAGGCGGCGCCCACCGGCGGGCCGTCCGGGTGCGGCCGCCGTCTCCCGCAAAGGCGCGGCCGTGAAACTGCGCGACGCACTCATCGACCTCACACCGCTGCGCGTCAGCCGCGAGTTCCGGGTGGTGTTCACCGCGCGGCTCATCTCCGTCTTCGGCCTCGGCTTCGCACTGGTCGCGCTGCCGATGCAGGTCTACTCGGCCACCGGATCCTCGGTCCTGGTCGCCGTGGTCAGCGCCGTCAACGGGACCTCGGTCTTCGGCGGCACGCTGGTCGGGGGAGTGCTGGCCGACCGGTTCCCCCGCCGCCGGCTGATCGTCGCCGGTCGCGCGTCCGCCACGATGGCCTTCACGGGGCTCGCGCTGAACGCGCTGTGGGCGCCAGAGGGCGGCGAGGCGGGCTTCGCGGTGATCTGCGTCTGCGCGGCGCTGAACGGCTTCGTGGGCACCTTCAGCACGGTGGCGCTGCAGGCGGCCGTGCCCGGGCTGCTCCCGCGCAACCGGCTGCCCGCCGCCGGTGCGCTGCTGGCGCTGACGGGCCAACTCGGGTCCATCGCCGCGCCCGCCCTGAGCGGGGCGGTCATCGCGCTCTGGGGCTACCCCGCGGTCTTCGCCATCACCGCCGCCGTCTGCGCGGCGACCACGGTGCTGGTGCTGCGCCTGCCGCCGCTGGCGCCGACCGGTGCGGGAGACGGCGAGCGGGCCCGGGGCATGGCGGCCGCCGCGGTCGACGGGATGCGTTTCGCCGTCCGGCACCGCACGGTCGGACCGCTGCTGGTGCTCGGGTTCGTCCAACTGCTGCTCGCCACGCCCTATGTGCTCATCCCGGAGTTCACCGACACCGTGCTGCACGCGGGTGAGACCGCCGCCGGGTTCCTCTACTCCGCCTCCGCCGTCGGCGCGGTCCTGGCCTCCCTCACGAGCGGATGGACGCGCACCGTCCGGCGCAGCGGCGCGGTGCTGCTGGCCGCGGTGGCGGTCTGCGGCCTGGCCTCGGCCGGCTTCGGCGCGTCGGGCCAGCTTGCGCTCGCGGTGGCGGCGCTGGCGGTGCTCGGGTTCGCCGAGATCGTCGAGGAGATCCTGCGCTTCGCCCTGCTCCAGTCGCACACCCCCGATGCGCTGCGCGGCCGGGTCAACAGCGTCTGGACCGCGCAGAACACCGTGGGCGGAGCGCTGGGCGCGCTCGCGCTGGGGTCGCTGGCGCCGCTGATCGGCGCCGGCGCGGCCATCGTGACCGGCGGCGCGGTGACCGCGGTCCTCGTGGCGGTGCTGGCAGCGGCCGCCCCCGGGCTGCGCCGGGCCGTCAACGCGGGCGGCGGGAGCGGGGGAGAGGACCCGCACGCGGGCCCGCGCCCGTCCGCGCTGTCCTCCTCCGGCTCGGGCGCAGACGCACCCGCTCGCGGCGCCCCGGAGGAGCGGGGGATGCGAAGTTAGCCAAGGCAAAGCTAAGGTTCGCACGAGTCCGGTCCGCCCACCCGCAGCGGGCATGCCGCCGAGTGCGGCCGGCCCGCGACGACAACAGGAGTGATGTGCCATGACCACCGTCCGCGACCCGCGAGTGGAGTTCTATCCCCTGCGCTCCCGGATGCTGGAGGTGCGCACGGTCGAGCGCGTCACCCCCGCGATGGTCCGCGTCGTCCTCACCGGCTCCGACCTCGACGGGTTCCGCAGCGACAACTTCACCGACCACGTGAAGCTGTTCTTCCCCGATGAGCGGACCGGCGAGCTGCACCTGCCGCGGTTCGACGACGGCGGCCGGTGGAACATGCGGGCGCCCGAGCTGGTCTACCGCGACTACACGGTCCGCCGGTTCGACGCCGGCGCAGCCGAGCTGACAGTCGACCTCGTCGCCCACGACCACGGGCCGGGCGGCCGCTGGGCGGCGCGCGCCCGCCCCGGCGACCGGCTCGGCGTCCTCGGCCCGCGCGGCACCCACCACATGGACTACGGCTTCGACTACTACCTCATCGGCGCCGACGAGACGGCCCTGCCCGCGGCCGCCCGCTGGCTGGAGCAGGAGCTTCCGCGCGACGCGCGCGTGCTGGCGTTCCTGGAGGTGGCCGACGCGGGCGAGGAGCAGGACCTGGACGTCCCCGCCGGCGCTGTGGTGGCCTGGCTGCACCGCGACGGCGCGGCCCCCGGCAGCACCGACCTGCTGGAGCGCGCCATCCGCGGCGCCGACCTGCCCGACGGCCGCGGGTTCGCCTGGTGCGCGGGCGAGGCCACCACCCTCAAGCCGATCCGCCGGTACCTCAGGGAGGCCGGATTCGAGCGCGGCAGGAGCCTCGACGTCGACGGCTACTGGCGGCGCGGTACCAGCAACCACGACCACCACGAGGACGGGAACTAGCTCTTCGCCGACCCGCCGGCGCGTCGTCAGACCGGCCCGCGGTCGCGCGCGGCGCGCGGCGGAGCCGGCGCAGTGGCGGCCGGCAGGTGCTGCGCGGCGCGCGGCGACCGGGCGGGGCCGCTTCCCGCCCTTGTGGCGGTGCGGACGCACATGCACCGACCCCGATGCACACGCGCGAACCGGTGCGCACTACGCTCGGGGCGATCGCGGAGTATCGCGGAGTATCGCGGAGTATCGCGGAATATCGCGGAATTGGGCGTGTATCAGGGGCGTTTGCGGGATTGTCCGGCGCTCCGCGCCGCCGCGGTGCTTCGGACGCCGCCACGAGCGTGTACGGGACCCTGTTCCAGGGCCTGTAGCCAGACCGCAGTGAGGGAAACGAGGTAGGAGATCGTGCGTCGCACCCTGTTCCACGGCAAGATCCACCGCGCGACGGTCACGCAGGCCGACCTGCACTACGTGGGATCGATCACCATCGACGCCGACCTGCTTGAGGCGGCCGACATCGTCGAGGGCGAGCAGGTCCACGTCGTCGACATCGACAACGGCAACCGCCTTGTCACCTACACCATCGCGGGCGAGTGCGGCAGCGGCGTCATCGGGATCAACGGTGCCGCCGCCCACCTGGTGAACCCGGGCGACCTGGTCATCATCATGTCGTATGTGGAGCTGGAGGAGGCCGAGCGCGCCGGCCACCGGCCGCGCGTGGTCCACGTCGACACCGCCAACCGCATCGTCGCCCTGGGCGACGACCCCGCCGAGCCGGTCCCCGGCTCGGACCTGGTCTCGGGTGCCGCCCCGGCCTGAGCCGGTACTCCCCGCGGCCCCGTCCCGGTGCGGAGAACAATCGCGACGCCCTCGGAGTCGGCGACTCCGAGGGCGTCGCCGCGTCGCGCGCGGACGGCGGAGGGCGCTCACGCGCCGCCCGGCCACCTCAGCGCGTCGATCCGGTCCGGCGGGCACATCAGGAGGCGTTCGAGCTGAAGGTGGCTCCCGCTGGCCAGCGTCGGCGCGAACCTGCTGCCGGTGCGGTTGAGGTGCGGGTGGAGAGAGGCGTAATAGGCGCCGAAGGATCCGTCCTCGTGCTGTGATCCCCAAACGCGGTACATGGACGGGTTGACCCGGTTGAGGTCGGCGATTCGCGTGCGGATCTCGATCGGCCAATGGGCCGGTGCCGTGGTTTGCATGTTTCCCAGATTCGACCAACGGCGAGAGCTGCGCTAGTGCTAGTTCCGAGCAGGCCACAGCTTTGTTACTTGGCATTGCCTAGAGCTATTCGAGAGCTGGATAGTGATTCCATGGATGTACGGTTCGGGAGGGAACTCAAGCGCTGGCGTGAGAACCGCGGCTACACCCAGACGCAACTTGCGCGTGCCGTTCCGATCTCCCAATCCCATGTCTCGGCCATCGAGCGAGGAGCGAAACGGACAACTGAGGAGCAAGTGCTCCGCTTTGATGCCGTGCTTAGTGCTAACGGCCAGCTGATCCGCCGGTGGGAAGATAGCCGAAAATCGCCGTCGGGGTTCGCGAGCTGGTTCGCCGGCGTCACGGTGACCGAGCGCGAGAGCCGAGAGATCAGAGAGTACAGTCCGCTGCTGATACCGGGCCTCTTCCAAACCGAGCGATACGCGCGCGCCTCGTTTAGAACAGGACGTCCCGACGACACCGAGGCGGAGATCGAGAGTCGCGTCAAAGCCAGGATGGAGCGACAGGAGATCCTCGAAGGGGAGCGCCCTCCGATCATCCGTGCTGTCGTGGAGGAAGCTGTCCTCAAACGGCCGATCGGCGGTCGGGAAGTCATGGTCGAACAGTTGGAGCGGCTTCTCCTGCTTTCCCAGCGTCCGCGCGTGCGCGTCCTCGTCGTTCCTATGGCGGCCGACTCCAACCCCGGACAGGACGGAGGGTTCCTGCTCTTCACGGTCCCTGAGAAAGGAGTCGTGGCTTTCGTTGAGACCAAGGTCTCCGGTATGCCGTCCGATGGCCCCGAAGTCGTGGATGTCTACGCACACGTCTTCACCGACCTCTGCTCAGTCGCTCTACCCCCGGGGGCGTCTCAGGAGCTCATAAGGGAGAATCTCAGCATGATGCAGAACGAGTGGAAGAAGAGTTCCTACTCCGAGGGCGGTGCGACCAACTGCGTCGAGTGCCGTACCGACTCCGATCGGGCCCTCGTGCGGGATACCCGGCACCGCGAGGCCGGACATCTCGCCTTCCCCCTCGCCGAATGGCGGGCCTTCTTGCGGGCCGCGCACGCGCTCTGAGCCCGGCGCCGCGCCCGATGCCTCGGCCCGGCGGCCCTGGGGGCGGCGCCACTGCCGCCGCCCCCAGGGCTCGCCCCGTGTCAGCGGCGGGCTTCGATCGTCAGATCGCCGCGGGTCAGCGTGCGGCCGAAGTCGCCGCCGATCAGGTCGTGCGGCGCGCCGGGCTCGATCGCGCTGGCCTCGTCGAGGCGGGCCGCCTGGGAGGCGGTGAGGTCGACCTCCAGGGCGCCCAGATTGCCCTCCAGTTGCCCGAGGGTGCGGGCGCCGATGATCGGCGCCGTCACAGCAGGGTTCCGCAGGGTCCAGGCCAGCCCGACCTGGGCGGGTGGGCGGCCCAGCTCCGCGGCGACCTCCCGCACCACGTCAGCGATGGCGAGGTTGCGCTCGCTGAGGGTGCCCGCGGCGAGGTTGAAGCTCTTGCGGGTGGAACCACCGCCGGCCCCGGCCCCCGTCGGGGTCAGGTCGTCGCGGCTGTACTTGCCGGTGAGCACCCCGCCGCCCAGCGGCGAGTACGGCATCACCCCCAGCCCCATCTCGCGCGCCATGGGGATCAGATCGCGTTCGCCGGTGCGGTCGATCAGGCTGTACTGGATCTGCAGGGCGACCAGCGGCGACCAGCCGCGCAGGTCGGCTATCGCCTGCATGCGCGCCGCCTGCCAGGCCGGCGCGTTGGAGATCGCCACGTACAGGACCTTGCCCTGGCGGACCAGGTCGTCCAGGCCGCGCAGGATCTCCTCGACGGGCGTCGTGAAGTCCCACACGTGCAGGTAGAGCAGATCGATGTAGTCCGTGTCCAGCCGTCGCAGACTGGCGTCCACCGAGGCGAACAGGCTTTTGCGGTGGGGCCCTCCGGAGTTCGGATCGCCGGATCGGCGCTGCGTCGTGTACTTCGTCGCCAGCACCAGGCCTTCGCGGTTGCCGCGGGCGAACTCGCCCAGCATCCGCTCGGAGCTGCCGTCGGTGTAGGTGCTCGCGGTGTCGATGAGGTTGCCGCCGCGCTCGACGTAGCAGTCGAACAGCTTCCGCGCCTCGTCCCGCTCGGCGCCCCAACCCCATTCGGTGCCGAAGGTCGCCGCGCCCAGCGCCAGTGGGGAGACCCGCAGCCCGGAGCGGCCCAGCAGCCGATAGGTGTCGAGGGTGAGCGTCATGGTGTCCTCCCGTGCTCGTGATCCGCTGTCGGAAAGACAAGCCTGTGATCGCCGCGGGCCGGAGGTAAGGGAAGGAGTCTCCTGGGAGGGTCGGTCCTACCCTCGCTGTAGCATCGAGGACGATGACCCGCACGGTGGACACCACGCAGGAGCTGGCCGCGTTCCTGCGGACCCGGCGCGAGCGCCTGGACCCGCGCGACCTCGGCCTTCCGGCGCGTCGGCAGGCCCGGCGGACCCCGGGGCTGCGCCGCAAAGAGGTCGCCGAACTGGCCGGGGTCAGCGTCGACTACATCGTCCGGCTGGAGCAGGGCCGCGGGCTGCGCCCCTCGGTGCACGTGGTCGAAGGGCTGGCCCGGGCGCTGCGCCTGGCCCGCCACGAACGCGACTACCTCTTCAACCTGACCCGGCAGCACCTCAGCGGCGCCGACAAGCCGGCCACCGCCGCGGCGCCGTCGCTGGCCCGACTGGTCGCCGACCTGGCGCCGCAGCCGGCCATGCTGATGAACCACCGCTTCGACATCCTCACCTGGAACGGCGAGATGGCGCGGCTGCTCCTGGATTTCGACACTCTGCCGCCGCCGCAGCGCAATGCGATGTGGCTGTGCCTGATGCGTCCCCGGATGCGCGATTTCTACGTCGACCGCGAAGGCGCCCTGCGCGAGGGGATCGCCCACCTGCGCGCCGCCTGGGCCGCGCATCCGGAGGACGAGGCGATGACCGGTCTCATCGCCGAGTTCATGGCCGGCGACGAGGAGTTCGCGCGGCTCTGGGCCGAGCGGGACGTCGAGGTCAACGGCCGCGGGCGGAAGGTGCTGCGGCATCCTGACGCCGGTCTGATCGACGTGCACTTCGAAGTGCTCATGCCGCTTCAGGATTCGGACCAGCGGTTGCTGATCTACCGCGCCGCGGACGACGCGAGCCAGTCGGCATTGGACCGGTTGTACGCACGGTGATGTTGCACCGTCCGCTCCCCTCTCCCTTTGATTCCGGCTTTTTCCGGGCCGGCCCCACGCCCGGAGGCGCGGGCACGCATGAAACCGCCCGCCCGGCGGCGCGGCAGGGGCGCCACCGGGCGGACGGGCCCCGTGCCCGAGGGGCGCGGGCACGGGGGGCGCCTGCCAAGCGGTCCTCGCCTGCGGTGCGGGGTCGGCCGCGGGTGCACGGCGGCCGGTCGCAGGCGGGGGGTCAAGGAGCCGCTTGGAAGGCGCGCCCCATCTCCGTGGGAGTGGGGCCGCTGCGGTACAGGGCGGTGGTCGGGCCGGACTCGTCAGTGCCCAGGCCGAACCAGGCGTAGCGCTTGAGGAACGGCAGGTCCGACAGCATCTGCGCGGACGCGGAGACGAAGGCCGCCTGCTCCTGTGGCGCGGGGTAGCGCGGAGTCCCGCCGGAGAAGTCGATCAGCGCGTACTCGGTGAGCCACACCGGCTTGCCGTACTTCTCGTGCACCGCGGTGAGGTAGCCGCGCAGCTGCTGCACGGCCGCGTCGGTGCGGAAGTCGGAGCCGTACCAGTGCACCGTGATGAAGTCGACACGGTGGCCGCGCTGCTCGGCCCCGTCCATGAAGCGGTCGAGCCAGCCGCCCTCGGTGTCGGCCCCGTAGGCCACCGACGGGCTGCCCAGCGTGCTGCCCGTCTCCTCCAACCGGGGCCACAGGTCCAGGGCCTGCTCCACCGACATGTCGGCCTGTTCGGCCATGTCCGGCTCGTTGAACCCGAGCAGGTGGGGGCCGGCCGCCTCGGCTTCGGCCAGAGCCTGGTCGGTGACCGACTCCGCGCCCCAGATCATCGGCACGAACTCGGCCCCGGCTGCGGAGCCGACGCCGGGATGGGCGGTGGACCAGGTGTAGTACCAGTCGGCACCCGATCGCCGCAGCGCGGCGTCGGCGCCGCCGAACTCCCACGCCGCCACGCCCTTGCCGCCGGAGGAGACGGCCTCGGCGGTCTCCGGGCCGGGGGTGGGGGACGGCGACGGCGGGGGAGCGGAGGGGGACGGCGAGGGTGCCGCGCTCGGGGAGGCCGACGGTGAGGGCGAGGGGGAGTCCGGCGCCGCGCTGGACTCCCGGACCGCCATCGGCCCCGGGGCGGGAGCGGCCGACTGGGGTGCGACCGGGGTGTTGTCCGCGACCGCGACCGCGACCAGGACACCCGTGGCGACCGCTCCCGCGCCCGCGGCGACCAGGATGCTCCGCCGGGCAGCGGGCGGGCGTGCCCGGCGGAGTCCTGGCGTATGCGGGCGGTGGCGCGCGGACGGGACCGCGCCCGCGTGCGCGCCGCCGCTCGGTGATGGGGCGCTGTGCGTACCGTCCGCGGGCGCGCCCTCGGATCCCCCGGCGCCCGCGTCGTCCGCGGAAGCGTCGTCCGCGGATGCGCCGTCGGGCGCCGGTTCGGCCGGGTAGGGGGAGCCGAGCAGGGCGGAGTCGGCGAGGGCCCGGTACAGCTCCGGCGGCGGAGCCAGCAGCGGCAGGCCGCGCAGCAGCCCCTCCACCGGCGCGAGCCGCTCGGTGCGCTCGCCGCAGCGGGAGCAGCCGCGGACGTGGCGGTCCAGCCGCTTGCGCCACAGCGGGCTCGGCTCGCCGTCCCAGCCCTCGGCGACCTCGTCGAGCCCCGCGCAACTCGGCCGGGCGGCCAGCGCGCGCACGATGCCGCGGCCGACGTCGAGCCGGTCCTTGAGGCGGCGCACACGCATGGCGGCGTGGCGCCCCGACAGCCCCAGCGCGTCGGCCAGTTCGGCGCGGTCGAGCTGGCCGGTCTCCTCCAGCCACCACAGCGACATCAGGTCGCGGTCCTCGCCGTCCAGCCAGCGGGTGGCCTCGGCGACCTCCCGGCACTGGTCGGTCAGGTTCAGCCGCAGGATCGTCAGCGACACGAAGTCCGACGCGTCGGGCAGGTGCTCGGCCTGCGGCAGCGATCTGAGGTTCTCCCGGGACCGCTGCCGGGCGCGCATCCAGTCCCTGATCAGGCGCACGGTGATGGCCACCATCCAGGATCGGTACGCCTCCGGCCGCTCCAGCCGGCCGAGGCCGTGTACGACACGAAGCAGGGCCTCCTGCACCACGTCGTCCACGTCGCTGTGGCCGTCCAATGCGCGGCCGACGATGTTGTAGACGAGCGGCAGCGACTGCGACAGCAGCGCTTCGACGGCCTCGGGATCGCCGTCGCGGGCGGCGGCCACCAGTGCGGGGTCCGGCCCCGGGCCTGGATCGTGGCTCATTGCTCGTTTCCCTTCGGATGTCTCCGGCGGCGACGGGGACCGGCAGGGGCCCGTCACCCCGTTCCACCCTTGGGAGACGGGGGCGTGCCCGGGGGACAACGGAAATCCCGCCATCGATTTCCGGCCGGTGCCGGCCGACCGCCTGACCGCCCGATCGGCGGTGCGCGCGGCCGCGCGGTCCCGCCCTCCGCGGGCGCTTACCGAGCGGGCGGCGGCCGCCGACAGTCTCCAGCGCGGCGCGGCATCCGCCAAGAGCCGTCCGTCCTTCGCAAGGGGCGGTGCCGGGGGCGGGCGGGCGCCGCCCCGCCCCCGCTCTCCGAACGGCAGGCGCCCGCCCGGTCGGCGCACACCGTCCGGCACCGGTGATCAACCCGCGCCGAACAACCGCAGGCGTGCCCCGGATCGGTGCCGCCGGTTCGCTAGAGGCGCGTGTGGCCTCCCGGTGCGCGGGAACGGCCGGTGTCCAGGCCCCCGCGGTGACCACATCCGGCCCTATCGGCCGATATCGGTCCGGGTATGAGCCACTCGCTATGGACGACGGCGAAGAGGACGACCGACACGAGACAGCGGCCTACATCGAGTGGCAGAAGCAGGGCATGTGGCTCGTGCTGTGGGGCGCCTACACCCGCCGCTTCTGGGCGTACGCGTGCTGGCCCGTCCCCCAGGGCGGCGCCGTCGTCTCGGCCGTCGACCCCGACGCCCTCTACGCCGAGATGCGCCGCATCGAGCGCGAGCACGGGTTCCTGCGCTGGCGCTACGGCCGGGGGTGAGCGGCACCGCGAAACGGCGCAGACTGCGGCGCCGAGCACGCGGGCGGCGCCGTCCGTGCCGCATTCCGCCGCCGATCACGGCCACCTCGTGCCGGGTGCCCCGTTCCCGGCCCGGCCCGGCGCGGCAAGGCGGGCTTCCTCCGTCAACGGCCGCAGTGGATTCGCCTTTCCCAGGCGGTGCCATCTTCCAGGCGTGTCAACGGCACCGACGCGGCACCTAGGAGCGACCCCGTGCAATGGAACCCGGTCTGGACATGCACGACCTGCGCGGGACGCAGGCGGGCGGGGCGGTGCGCGGCCGGTGGCGGCCCGCGACCGGCCGCACACCGGTGAGCGCCGGGGCCGCAGCGCCCGCGCTGTTCGGCGACGCCCGGACTGCCCGCTGATCCGTCGGTATCGGTCGCTATGCTCGGTCCGTTCCGAGCAGCCGCAGCGGCGCGGGCCGCCGCGCAGAACGGGGGAGAGCATGCGCGCAGGCTCGACGCGGCGATGACGGCGCCGGACGAGGTCGCGGCACCCTCCTTCACCGGCTCCGCCGCCTCCGCTGCCGCCCCCGGCCAGGAGGCGGTCCGCGCCGCCGCCCGCGCGCGGCCGCGAGTTCTCGCCGTGCTGACCGGCGCGCAGGTCGTCGGCGGCGTCGGCGTCGCGGCCGCCGCCTCGGTGATCGGCCTCATCGCCCGCGACCTCACCGGTTCCCAGGGCTGGTCCGGCATGGCCACGACCATGGTCACGCTCGGCGCCGCCGTGCTGGCCCTGCCGCTGGCCGGCGCGGCGGCGCGCCGCGGGCGGCGCTTCGGGCTGGGTCTGGGCTGGTTCCTGGCGGCACTGGGCGGCGCCGTCGCGATCGCCGGCACCCAGGCCGCGCTCTTCCCCGTCTTCCTGCTGGGCATGGTGCTCTTCGGCGCCGGCAGCGCCACCGCTCTGCAGTCCCGCCACAGCGCAACCGACCTGGCCACCGACCGCACCCGCGGCCGGGACCTCTCGCTCGTCGTGTGGGGGACCACGATCGGCTCGGTGGCCGGGCCGAACCTGACCGGTCCGGGCGCGGCCCTGGCGGGGGCGCTGGGCCTCGACCCGCTGGCGGGACCGCTCGTCTTCAGCACGGCCTCCTTCGCGGCGGCCGGGACCGTCATCGCCCTCCTGCTGCGCCCCGACCCGCTGGCGCTGGCCCGCGCCGCCGCCGGTGCCGCGCCGGAGGAGGCGGGCGATCGGGGCCGGGAGCGCCGGCCGCTGGCCGCGTCCCTGCGGGCGATCGCCGCCGAGCCCCGGGCGCTGCTGGCCATCACGGGTATGGCCGCCTCGCACGCCGCCATGGTCACCGTCATGACGATGACCCCGGTGCACATGGAGTCCGGCGGTGCGGCGCTGAGCGTCGTCGGGCTGACGATCAGCCTGCACATCGCGGGCATGTTCGCCTTCTCTCCGCTGGTCGGCTGGCTCTCCGACCGGCTGGGCCGCGTACCGGTGCTGCTGGCGGGGCAGGGGCTGCTGCTGGTCGCGGCGGCCCTGGCCGGAACGGCGGGCCACAGCGACGCGCAGGTCGCGGCCGGACTCGTGTTCCTCGGCCTGGGCTGGTCTTTCGGACTGGTGTCGGCGTCGGCCCTGCTGGCCGAATCGCTGCCGCCCGAGCGCCGACCGCAGGCGCAGGGCACCGCCGACCTGATGATGCACGCCTTCGGCGCAGCGGGTTCGGCGCTCTCGGGCGCGCTGCTGGTGGCGTTCGGGTTCGGCCCGCTCAACGCCTTCGCCGCGGTGCTGGTCCTGCCGGTGCTGCTGCTCGCCGTGCGGGCCCGCCGCTCCCGCTGACCGGCCCCGCTCACTCGCGCGCCCCCGGCGGGCCGTCCGCCCCGCCGTCGCGGGTATGACGCACAGTGACGCCCGGATTCGCGGAAACGCCCGTCGACCTGCGTGTTCCGGCAGGCGGCCATCGGTATCGTCCACGTCGACGGTTACCGTACGTGAATAGTGTGGCACCCCTCGGAGGAGGCGGCGTGGACGAGCGAGAGGCACCGGCGGACAGCGGCGCCGCCGGGCCGGCTGCGGCCGGCCTCGGCGACACCGCCCCCGGACCGCGGGAGCCGCCCGCGCCGGACGTGGAGGAGCCGGCTGAAGGCGCCGCCCAGACCACCGTGCCCGGCGCGGAACCGGGCGCTCCCGCGGGCCCGGACTCGGCGGCCGGACCGGCCGAAAGCGGCCCTGGCGCCTGGAAAACGGAACCGGGTGCCCGGCGGCGGAGGTGGCCGAAAGTCGCGGCCGCGCTCGGCGCCGCGGTCCTGATCGGGGGCGCGGGAGCCGCGGTGCTGCTCCTCGGCGGCGGGACGGACACCCTCGGCGGCGTCGCCGCGCACCTGCCCACGGCGGCCCGCCACGTCGAGCAGCCGCCCGCCGACGGCGCGTGGGGGCGTGTCGGCGACCCCGTCTCCTCGGGCTCCTTCGAGTTCACGGTCACCGGTGTGCACACCGGCCTCGACTACGTCGGCGGCACCGTGCAGGGCGAGGCCGCGCAGGGCAGCTTCGTGGTCGCCCGCCTGACGGTGCACAACGTGGGTGAGGAGGCCGCGATGTTCACCGACGCCGACCAGCGCCTCACCGACACCGGGGGCGCGCGCCATCGCCCCGACAACTCGGCGGGCCTGCGGGCCGGCAACCCCGATGCCCTGTTCGGCCGCCTCGCCCCGGGCGAGCAGGTCCGCGGCGGCCTGGTCTTCGACGTCCCGCCCGGCAGCGAGCCCGCGGCGCTGCGCCTGAAAGGCTTCTCCTCCGCCGACAAGCCCGCGGTCGTCCGCCTGGAGAGCTGGAGCGCCGGCTAGGCGGCTCCGCTCGCTTCCGGCGGCGCCGAAGGGCGAGGGCGGGCTATCCTGCCTGCGGTGCCTTAGACCGTGCAACCGGAGGAGTCGATGCTGCGATGACGGCAGGGCGGTCGGCGCCCACGCAGGACGACGTGCTCGGGTACTTCGACACGTTGTCGAACTGGGGCCGGTGGGGCGACGACGACGAACTCGGCACTCTCAACCACATCACCGACGACGTCCGGCTGGCGGCGGCGCGGGCCGTGCGCCGCGGAAGGAGCGTGTCGTGCGCATGGGAGGTCGCCGTACCGCAGGATATGGAGCGGTCGACGACGATCTGCCCGTGCGCCGCCGACATGCCGGGTGCCGAGGACATGCCGCTGCCCGGATTCCGCAACGACCGGCGCTGGGGCTTTGCGACCGAGCGACTCGGCATCACGTTCCACGGCAACACCCTCACCCACCTCGACTCGCCGTGCCACCTCTTCTGGGACGGCGCGATGTACAACGGGCGGCCGCACTCACTGGTCGGCGCCGCGACGGGATCGGCGTGGGCGGCCGTCACGGCGGCGGCGGACGGGATCATCACGCGCGGTGTCCTGCTGGACGTCGCGGGCGTCCGCGGTGTGCCGTGGTTGGAACCGGGGCAGGGCGTGTTTCCGGACGATCTCGAGGAGGCCGAGCGCCGCCAGGGTGTGCGGGTGCGATCCGGCGACGCGGTCCTGTTGCGGACCGGCTACGGCCGGGCCCGGCACGAGGCCGGTGCGGCCGGCGGATTCACGCAGGCCGGCTGGCACGCGTCCTGCCTGCCGTGGCTGCGGGAACGGGAGGTCGCGCTGATCGGCGCCGACACACCCCAGGACGTTCAGCCGTCGGGATACGAGGACGTGGTGATGCCAGTCCACGCCGTGGGCCTCACCGCGATGGGGCTGTGGCTGCTCGACAACTGCGACCTGGAGGCGTGCGCGGCCACGGCCGCCGAGCTCGGCCGGTGGGACTTCCACCTCGCGGTCGCGCCGGTCCGCTTCGCCGGTACGTCCGGCAGTCCGGTCAACCCGATCGCCACCTTCTGACCGCGGGACTCGCCCCACGGCGCGGCGCCCCTCACCGTCGGGGAGCCCGATCGGCCCTGCGCCGGGCCGCCGGTTGCGGTCCCGGGCGGTCCGCAGCTCTGCGCGCACCACGGGGACGATCCGCTCGGTGGGGCCGAACCGGCACGCGTGGCACGCAGGTGGTGCTGTGCCCGCCACGGCGGCGACCGGCGTCTTTGGGTTCGACGGCGGGCCCTCCGGCGCCGACTGCGCCGACTGCGGCGCTCGCCCGGACGGTCGTAGGCTGGAGCCCGCACATGCTGGACAGGAGGCGCGAGGTGGCCGAGACGACGGTGGACGAGGTGATGGCCGAACTGGCCGCGCTCGAGGACCCGAGAGCGCGCGAGGTGAACGAGAAGCAGGGCGACGACCACGCCGTGAACCTCACCAAGCTGCGCGCGCTCGCCAAGCGGCTGAAGACGCAGCAGGACCTCGCCCGCCGCCTCTGGGAGACGGGCGACACCGCGGCGCGGCTCCTGGCGCTGCTGATCTGCCGGCCGAAGGCGTTCGAGCGCGGCGAGCTGGACGCCATGCTGCGCGATGCGCGCACGCCCAAGGTGCAGGACTGGCTCGTGAACTACGTCGTGAAGAAGGGCCCGCACGCCGAGGAGCTGCGCCCGGCCTGGTCCGCCGACCCGGATCCGGTGGTCGCGAGCGCCGGCTGGGCGCTGACCACCGAGCGCGTGGCCAAGCGGCCCGAGGGCCTGGACCTCGCCGGGCTGCTCGACGTCATCGAGGCGGAGATGAAGGGCGCCCCCGACCGCCTGCAGTGGGCGATGAACCACTGCCTGGCGCAGATCGGGATCGACCACGCCGAGCACCGCGCCCGCGCGATCGGCATCGGCGAGCGCCTGCAGGTGCTCAGGGACTACCCGACATCTCCCGGCTGCACGTCTCCGTACGCGCCCGCCTGGATCGCCGAGATGGTGCGCCGACAGCAGGCCTGAGAGCCGGCCCTGTGCGGCGCGATCGCGGCCGGGCCGCGCGGCACGGAGCGCCGTCGACCGGGCACCGTCAGTGGTGGTGGCCCGTCCGGCCGAGGGTCTCCACGGGATCCGCGCCGGGGCGGGTCCACTGCGGTACCGGGCGGCTGGTCGGGCCCCAGGTGGCGTTGCCGTCCGCGTCCGAGCGCCAGGACCAGCACGGGGCCCCGCCGTCGGGCCGGTCCTCGGGGTTGTCCTCCCACGCCTCGCCGCGGCCGTAGGGCGTCCTGTCGAGCAGGGCGAGGGACCCGTTGACCGGCTCGTTGCCGCGGCCCGTCGTGGCGTAGGTGAGGAACGTGCGGTCGCCGTCGCGCAGGTAGCAGGTGATGTAGCCCATGCCGCCGCCGATCGGCTCCTCCAGGCCGCGCACCGAGTACCAGGGCTGGGTGTAGCCCATGAACGCGACGTAGGAGGCCACCTCCTCCCACCGCCCCGTGGTCACAACGGCGAACGAGACGCCGCGGGCGTTGAGGTAGACGGCGTCCTTCAGGTGCCAGGCCGTGGTGGTGCAGCCCTCGCACTGCCCCTGGTGCGGCGCGCCGTCGTACCACATGTGCTTGTAGACGACGAGCTCGTCGCGGCCCTGGAACAGGTCCAGGAACGGGACCGGGCCGCGGGGACCCGCGACCTCGACCGTTGCGTCGAACTCCACCATCGGCAGCCGTCGGCGGGCCGCGGCGATGGCGTCGCCCTCGCGGGTGTGGGCCTTCTCGCGGACCAGGAGCTCGTCGCGGGCCGCCTGCCAGGTGGCCGGGTCGACCACAGGCGGGCGGCCGGGCAGCGCGGCGGTGCGGTCGTCGGGCGTGGTCGTCATGGCGTCCTCCGGGTCTCGTGCCGGGCAGCGCCCTTCGGCGTACTCGGGCGGTCACCGGAACAGACTCGCGCGCCGGCCGGAACTCATCGCGGCAGGGGCGCCATTTGCCGGCCCGCACGGACCGCGGCGGGCCGGCGAGGGCGGGCGCGCCCTAGATGAGTGAGTCCGATGTCTTCAGTGGTCGTAGGCGATCAGCGACCGTTTGA
>NZ_BAABIK010000043.1:0-30255 GCF_039542725.1 Streptomonospora halophila
CCAAGGAGTTGACTGCCTGTTTTGTCTTCCTAAGACCGCTTGGCCCTCCGACTTCTCGCGGCGGGCGCGGTGCTGGCGGGCGCCGCCGCGTTCGCGGCGGGCCTGGCGGCGCGGCCGGCCGGGCTGGTTCTGGCCGCGGCGGCTCCGCTGGCGCAGCTGCGAACGGCGCAACCGCCGGCGGGGCCGGGCATCCCGCATGCCGCCGGACCGGAGGGGGCCTCGGCGGCGCTGCTGCCCTCGGCCACCGCGGCGCCGTGGTGGATCGCGCTGGCCGCCGTTTGCCTGCTGGGGGCGCTGACGCCGGGCCGGATCTCGCTCGACGCGCTGCTGACACGCCTGCGCGGCCGGCGAAGGACCCTTCGGAGCGGGGCGAATGCGGTTTTCGAGGACGAGCGGATCGGCAGACGGCCTGAGGAAGCTCCGCCGCTCCCCTATCCTGGGGGGAGGGTCGAATCGACGCGGCCCTCCCGTATCTGACCCGGTGTCGCCGGAGGCCCCCAAGCCCGCTCCCTCTGGTCGGCCTGTGTCACGCACCGAAGGGGAATAGCCACGCATGTCCGCCGCCGATGAGGGCTCGGTCGCGAAGCTCATCGAGATCGCCCATCCGCCGACTCCCCGGCAACGGATCGCCTCGTGGGCCTCGCGGCCCCCGGGCCGCCTCTACATCCCGGCCTGCGCGGTCGTGGGTCTGGTCCTGCTGTACGAGGACAGCGTGCCCGGCGGGCACCTGCCGACCTTCGTGCTCGGCATGGGCGGCGGAGCACTGCTCGCGGCCATGGGCGCGCTGCGCCTGGGCATCGCGTTGAGCATCGCCCGCCCGATGATCGTCCGCTACTGGCTGCGCTGGACCACCGCGCCGCTGATCGCCGCCGCCGCCATCGCGCTGTCGCTGACCGACATCCCGCTCCAGGCGCGGGTGGACACCTCCGCCGCGGCGCTCAAGGACGTCGCCGCCACCGCCCAGCCCGCCACGACGGCTCCCCTCGACACCTGGGCGGGGCTGTACCCGCTGAAGTCGGTGTCGGTGACCGACGACGGCGTCACGCGCTACACGGTGCGCGGAGCGGGGCTGCTGGACTCCTCCGGGCTGGCCTACAGCGCGGAGCCGCTGCCCACCGACGTGTTCGTCAAGGGCCACGGCGGCATCGTCTACGAGCACATCAGCGGCCCCTGGTACTCCTGGACCGAGTACTGACCGCGCGGGTTCCCCGCACCGCCGTGCTTCTCCTCACGCCCGGGTTTTCCCGTTTTGCGGGCCGTGTCTCACCCTGCCTTTATCCGGCGCCGATAGACAGGGATGCGACAGGTTCTCCTCAGGGACGGGAGATTGCGATGAACGAGTTCATGACGGCACTGCACCTGCGGATCTACGACGCCGTCAGCGCACTGCACGAGGCGCGCGAGCACGGCGACACGGACCTGTGCCTGCTGCAGGCGGGTGAGCTTGAGGACCTGGTGGAGATCGCGGCGCGGCACGGCGTCGACATCGACTGCGGCTACGGCGAGCTGGCCGACGCCGCCTGAGCGCCGGCCCGCGGCGCGGGGCCCGTTGTACGGGGGCGGCCCCGCGCCCGGCGCCGGCCGGACCGGCGAGTCCGGGCGGAACACGAACGAGGGGGAGGCGGCGCGCCGCCTCCCCCTCGTCGTCTCCGGTGGCCGGAGCGGGTGCCCGTCAGCGCCGGCCGCCGCCCTTGCCGCGACCGCCGCCGGAGCCGCCCGTGCCGGAGGCCTGGTCGCCGGTCTGCCGGCCGCGTTCGGCCGCGGCCGCGACGGCGCCTTGGACCTGCTGGAAGGCGTCGTCGGCCGCGTCGGCAGCATCGGCGGTGTCCGCGGAGCCCAGCGACCGCCGCTTGCCGCCGCCCCGGGCGTTGCCGCCCAGATCGGGCAGGAGCTGGGCCAGCAGCAGCGTCGACAGCGCGGAGGCGTCGCCGCTCTGACCGTCGGTGCGCACCACCACGGGCTGCGGAGCGTGCTCGGCGAGGGTGGCGCCCACGTCCAGGCGGCGCCTGGCCAGCTCGTAGCGCAGGACCGCGCGGTTGTCGCGGTAGGAGGTCGCCAGTCGGCGCTGCGCCTTGGCCTCGTTCTGCGCTGCCACGAGGTCGGACTTGCCGCGGGTCTCGATCTCGAAGCGGACGCGCTGGGCCTCGGTCTCCTGCTCCTCCAGCATCTGCGCGACGTCCTTGCGGGCCTTGTTCAGCGCCGCGTTGACCTCGACGATCTTCGCGTCGCGGGTCTTCTTGGACCGCTCGATGTCCATCAGCAGGGTGTCGATGCGCCGCTTGCGGGTCAGCTCCCACTCCTGCTCGTAGGCCACCAGCTCCTTGGCGACCCGCTCGCGGGTGGCCAGGTGCTGCTGGTACTGGCTGGGCAGCTGGACGTCGGGGATGTTGCAGCCCATGATGCGCACGCCGTAGCGGCTGAGCTGGCGGTTGAGCAGCTCCTGCATGTCGGCCACGTCGGAGCCGCGCAGGTCGTAAGCGCTCTCGGTGAGCACCTGGCGGCTGCGCTGGCGGATGGCGTCCTGCACGGCGTTGGACAGCACCAGGTCGAAGTTGCTGGCGCCGATGCTGCGCACGAACGCGACCGCATCGGTGATGCGGAACTTCAGGAAGAACTCGATCGACTTCAGAGGCACGTTCTCGTGCGTGGGGCAGGCCAGAACGGGCGCGGTGTAGGGGATCTCGGTCGAGATGTCGACCACGAAGTCCACCCGCGACCAGGGGTGCCACAGGTAGTGCCGGCCCGGGTCGAGCTGTCCGGCGACGGCACCGTACTTGGTGAGCACGCCGACGGTGCCCTGCTCGATCTCCACGATCGAGGAGCGCCACCACCACAGCAGGCCGAGCATGAGCGCACCGAGCGCGAGCGCGAACGCCGGGATCGCCGCCCAGGACAGGAGGAGGCCGCCGACCACGCCGAGCAGCAGCGCGGTCAGCAGCATGTAGAGCGCGAACCACACCAGGGCGGTCCACTTCAGGCCGCGGCTGTCGCGCGGGATGACCACGGGCACCAGCGCACCCTGGTCGCCGCCGCGCAGCAGACGCGCGATGTCGTTCCAGGAGGCCAGCGCCTCCTTGATGCTGGAGCCGCCGGTGCCCGGCTCGGGCTGGTGCTGGCTCATCGGTTGCCTCCCTCGTCCGTGCCGGGCTGGGACCACGGCGGCGCGGGCGGGCCCTCAGGCGAGGGGAACTCCCCCGGCTGCGGCGCCTGCCGCTCGGACCGGCCCGGCGCCCCTCCGGCGGGTGCCGCCGGAGCGGAGCCGCCGAACCGCGGCGCGGACGCGCCGCCCTCGGGCTCCTCGCCCGCGGCCGAGCTGATCCGGTCGTCGATGGTCTCGTCGCTGACCGACTGGCGGATCTCCTCGATCCGGTCGGCGTTGGGGACCTCGTCGGGCTCCGCCGGCTCGACGGTCTCCTCGTCCTCCTCCAGGACCCGGGAGATCTCGGCCTCGCGCTCGGCGATGCGGTCGGAGATCTCGTGCAGGCGGGAGCGGATGGCGGCCATGTCGTCGTCGGTGAACAGAGTCGCCTCGGCCTCGCCGATGATCCCCTGCGCCACGCGCAGGAAGTCGACGCTGGTCTCGTCGCCGCCGCCGATGTGCAGCACCTGCGGCAGGCTGTCGGCGACCGACTCCAGCTTGTCCAGCAGGTCCTGCTGGTAGCGGTAGTTGAGGATCTCCGGGGCCTCGGCCGCGCTGACCGCGCGGATGTCCAGCGCCTGGGCCTCCAGCAGCGCGGCGTTGGCGTTCGCGGTGCTCTCGGCCTCGACGAAGCGCTGACGGGCCTGGGCGCGGGCCCGGTTGGTCTCGCGCTCCAGGGCGGTGTCCATCTGCGCCTGGTACTGGGCGATGTCGGCCTGGATTGCCGAGAGGGTCTCGTTCAGCGAGGCGAGCTCCTTGTTGAGGTCGCCCTCGTTCTGCTCCTTGCGGAGCTGGAGCTCGTACTCGTAGGTGTAGGCCTCCTTGGCCACCCGCACCATCTCCGGCGCGGCCAGGTCCATGCGGTACTCCTTGCTGGAGGGCTCCGCGTGGGTGATGTTGGCGTTGGTCAGCCGGACGGCGGGCAGGAACTGCTGGTTGAGCTGCTCCAGCAGCCGCGCGGTGTTCTCACCGACCATGTCGTAGATCTCCGACGCCTGCTGGTCGTAGATCAGGCTGCGGGTGACCTCGCTGATGGCGTTGTTCAGCTTCTCCTGGAAGCCCTGCACGGCGCCGAGGACGAAGATGAACTGCTCGGGGTCCTCGATCTTGAACTGCACGAACAGGTCGATGGAGGCCTGGACGCCGCTCTTGGTGGGTGCCTCGCGGATCGGCGCGTTGAACGGGTACTCGCGGGTGGTGTTGACGATGTAGGAGACCCGCTTCCACGGGTTGAGCAGGGTGACGCGGCCGGGGCCCACGACCTGCTCCAGCTTGCCGAAGCGGGTGATCAGCGCCGCGCAGCCGTCGGGCACCATCACCATGCCCTGGCGCCACCACATGAAGGCCGCGAACAGCAGCAGGACCACCCAGAAGTGCACACCGAAGAACGGGTTGAGCAGCGGGCCGGTGACCGCCGAGACGGGGAAGGTGACGACCTGGCCGACAACGCCGACCACCAGCAGCAGGATCACCGGCAGCATGGTGGTGAAGGTGCGCCCGCGCGGGATCACCATGGGGCAGATGACGTGGACCGGGCCGCCGGAGCCGCGCTCGTAGGAGCTGCGGTTCAGTGCCTCGCCGGCGTTGTTGAGGGAGGAGCTCTGCTGCTCGATGCGGGTTCCCACCGAGGCGCCCTGGTCACGAGCGGCCAGGAAGTCGCCCGGATCGAGGCCGAACCCCTCCGCCGCATCGCCGAGCGCGTCGGACACCGCCTCGCGTGGGTCGCCCCCTTGGGCGATCGAGGAAGCGGCTCCGCGCACCGTCTGCGCGAAGGACATAGGTATCGACTCCTTGCTGGTTGCGGAACTGCGGATTCGACGCGGGCATCGCCTCTGCGGTTCCGCGGCTCCTGCTGAGAGTGCAGGCATCGTCCCACACCGCCAGGTGCCGACCTGTGGCCGGACGATAACCATCCTCTATCCATGTCCGAAACACGTGTCCAGATCCGGCCAGGCCACGCGCCCCGCCGGCCGGGGACACCCCGCGGCCTCCGAAGCGCGGGCCGCCCGGCGTCGGGTTCGGGGCGTGCCGGGGTAGCGTCGTCTCCGAAGCGTCGGGCCCGGGGCGCCCGCCCCGGGCCCGCGCAGTTCGCCAGACGACGGGAGATGGACGATGGCTTCGGTTCCCAGCAGCCTGCTGACCACCGCCGGCCTGATCGGCGGGTACAGCGTCGCGCGCGCCACCGGCAACCGGCGGTTGGGCGGTGCGGTTCTGGCCGTCTGCGGCGCGGGCGCGTTCGCGAGCTGGCGGCGCAGCGCCGGACTGCCCGCCGCGACGGCGCTGTCGGCGGTCTACACCGGGGCGTTCGGCCTCTCGCACCCGCTGTCGAAGAAGCTGGGCGCATGGCCGTCGGTGCTGGCGGTGACCGCCGCGACCGGCGCCGCCGCCCACGTGGTCGCCGACCGGCGGCGCGGGCGGGCCTGACGGCGCGGCCGAGGCGCGGCGCGCGGTGTGCGGTAGCGGACCGCCCCGCGCACCGGGCGGCTCAGCCCTGGGTGATGTAGGCCTCCAGCTGGCGGCGGTCCTGCTCCAGCTGGCTGATGCGGCTCTTGACGACGTCGCCGATGCTGACGATGCCGACGAGCTTGCCCCCGTTGAGCACCGGGACGTGCCGGATGCGGTTCTCGGTCATCAGCACAGTGAGGGTGTCGTCGGTGTCCTCGGTGGTGCAGGTGACGACACCGGTGGTCATGATGTCGGAGACCGGTGCCCCCAGGAGCTCGGGACCGCGCCGGTCGAGCGCGCGCACGATGTCGCGCTCGGATGCGATGCCGACCACCCTGCCGTCGTGCATCACCACCACCGCGCCGATGTTGTCTGCGGCCAGCCGCGTGAGCAGTCCGGCCACCGACTCCCCGGGGCTCACGGACACGACGCCGGAGCCCTTGTCCTTGTTGCGCAGAATCTCAGCGATCAGCATGCGGCCACCTTTTCGCGAAGGGTGACCATGGGTTACCCCCTGAGCACGGGGACTAATCGGACCCGTCGGCCCCGGCGGGCGAGAGAGCGCTCTCTCGCCCGCCGGGGATGTGCCCTGCGACAGATGCGGGGTACGGGGGTGCCTAGAACGGGGTCAGGGAGACCTCGAAGGACGCCGGGGCGTGGTCCTGGATGTAGGACGCGAAGCCCGAGACGTCGTCGAACGCGAACCCGTAGGCGCGCCCGTCCTCGGTGGCCTCGTGGAACACGGCCGCGTACTTGTTGTGGATGTCGTTGTTGTAGAAGGCCGACGCCTCGGCCACCGGGTGATCGGCGGTGTTGAGCAGCGTCGCCCGGTTGAACGCCGCACCCAGGATCGCCGCGACCGGCCCGGTGATGCCGTCGTTGGGGGCGACCAGGGCGCCGTCGCAGAAGAACACGTCGCGGGTGGAGGGCTTGGCGATGGGCGCCACGCCGCCGTCGAACGCCAGCTGCCCCGACCCGTTGACCCGGCCGGTGAACGTGCCGGCGTTGGTGGTCACCTTCAGGTCGGTGCCGCTGTAGCGGGACCACACCTGCTCGATGTAGGGGTCGAAGTAGTCGGCGGCGAAGCGGCCGGAGTCGATGCCGTGCCCGGGCGCGATCACCCGGCGGCGGTCACCGACCACGAGCGGGGAGTAGTCGGGGTCGTTGAGCATGGCGTCGAAGACCATGTCGCGCCCGCCGGGCTTGAGCCGCCCGGTGGACTGCTCCTGCTCCCCGCTGAGCGCGATGGCCAGCGGGACGCTGAACTGGTCCACCATCGAGGTGTTGCAGTACATGCCGGAGTCGTCGTGGGTGAACTCCACCGTGTCGTGCAGGACGCCGAAGCTGGGGTCGGACTTCACCCATCCCGCCGGGTACTGCAGGGCGGGGTTGCCGTTGCCGTCCTCGACGACCTTGAAGCGCAGCTTGTCCTCCAGCGCGAGGTAGATGCGCCCGGACATGAACGGCAGGGTCAGTCCGCCGGCCTCGCTCAGCGGGATGGCGTAGTCGGTGTAGCCGCCGTCGGTGTTGTCGGAGAGCCGGACCGGGGCGAAGGTGCCGTCTGCCTTGACCCGGCCCTGCTTGCCCGTGGCGGTGTCGGTGCCCACGATGTAGAGGCGCACGGCGCTGTCGGGGTAGCCGCTTTCGTTGGTGAAGGACACCGGCAGCGCGCCGGCCGAGGCGGCCTTGTCGCCGGCGGTCAGCTTGGCGCCGCCGGTCGATGCGCCGCAGGCGGCCGAGCCGAGTATCGGAGCGGCCAGGGCGGCCCCTCCGGCGCCGCGCAGGAACGAGCGTCGGTCGAACATGTGGTTTCCCTTCTTGCGGGGTTGGGCGGGCGGGCGCCGCGCATGAGCGGGCAGGCGCGGCGGCCGTCCGCACGGGGGTGCGGCCGTGTCCGGTCCGGCGTTTCGGGGCCGGACCGGCGGCCGCGCGGAGCGGGCTCTCGACGAGCCCGCGGCACCTCGGGGTGCGCCGGCCCGGTCTAGGAGGCCGGCGCGGTCGGCGGCCCCGGGCGCGGTCGGGGGGCGCGGCCGGCGGGGCGGCGGCCGCGTGCCGGAGCGGCCGCGGAGGCGGGCGGCGCCGGTGGGCCCGGCGAAGCGGGCGCGCGGGGGCGGGGCTGGGGGCTGTCCATCTCGTCTTCCTCGGGGCAGGGAGTCAGCAAGATGCTCGGATTCTGTTCAGGTGTGTGGGGGCACGGCGAAGGCGCCTGTCGCCGGGATGGCCCCGCGGAGGCGGCCGAGCCCGGGCCGACCCGCTCGACCACCGCGGATGGGCCCTCTCGGACCGCCGACCGACCGCCACCAGGAGGACCGCGGGGGTTTCCAGGCCAACGGGCGCCTGTGCGCTGCACCTGAACGCTGTTTTGTGTGTGAACGGTTGGTTTCGGTCGGTTATGACCCCCGATGCTAGAGAGCCGACGACCACGACGCAAGGAACCCAGGTGACAGGGGCACTCCCCCGACCATCGTGCCCCTCGCGCCACACCGATCCGGCGGGCTGCCGGAGCGGCGGGGGGCGGCGCCGGAGCCCGGACGGCGTCGGACTCGTCGCGCGCCGTCCCCTGACCCCCTGGTCCCCTGTCCCCTGTCCCCTGTCCCCTGTCCGGGAGCGTCCTCAGGCCTCGCTGAAGATCCTCCGGTAGGCGCCGGGTGTGGTGCCGAGATGCGTCTTGAAACGGCGGCGCAGATTGACCGCCGAAACGAGTCCGACCCGGGCGGCGACGGCGTCGACCGGCAGGTCGGTCTGCTCCAGCAGGACCCGTGCCGCGTCGAGGCGCCGGCCGAGCAGCCACTGTCCCGGGCTGGTCCCGAGCTGTTCGGTGAAACGCCGGGCGAGCGTCCGGCTGGACAGCCCGGCGCGTTCGGCGAGGCGGTCGAGTGTCAGCCGGGCGTCGATCCGGGAGGCGGCCCACTCCAGCAGCGGCGCCAGCGAGGCGTCAGCACCGGCCCGTGCGGGCTGCTCCGGCGGTGCGGCGTACTGGAGTTGGCTGCCCTCCCGGTGCGGCGGCAGGACCATGTTCCGGGCGACCTGGGCGGCATACGCCGCGCCGTGGTCGCACCGGACGAGGTGCAGGCACAGGTCGATGCCCGCGCCGGTTCCGGCGCTGGTCGCCACGTCGCCGTGGTCCACGTAGAGCACGTCCGAATCGACCTGCACCTCGGGGTAGGCGGCGGCGAATTGGGCGGCGCGGCGCCAGTGGGTCGTGGCGCGGCGGCCGTCGAGCAGTCCGGCCTGAGCGAGGACGAACGCCCCCGTGCAGATTGCGGCGATCCTCGCTCCGCGCCGGTGGGCCGCACGCAGAGCCCCGGCGACGGTGTGCGGCACGGGTGCGCCGGGGGGCTGCCGCCCGGGGACGATCACGGTGTCCGCCTCCAGCAGGGCCGCCGGCCCCGCGTCGACGAGCATCGCGTAGCCCGCGGTGGTCTGCACGGGGCCGGGCCGCTCGGCGCAGACCCGGAAGCTGTAGCGGGCCGGCGCGTCCTGGTGGGCGGTGCCGAAGACCTCGGCGGCGCAGGCGAGCTCGAAGGGCGACTGAGGGGCGGTGACCAGGGCCACCACCCGATGGAGGCTCATGGCCATAATGTACCCCTGGGTGTCTTTCCAGACTCTCGGCCGGAAGGCCGGCCACCGGTCACAGTGGTCCCATGAGTGCAACCCCGGAAACGCGAGTGCTGAGGACCGCCGTCCAGGTCGGCGGCGAATCGGCCAGCTACCTGACCGTGGAGCGGGACGGCCCGGTCGTGCTGCTGCTGCACGGCACGTATTGGAGCCGGGTCTGGCTTCCGGTGCTGGGCCGCCTCGCGCAGGCGGGCCTGCGGCCCGTCGCGGTCGATCTTCCCGGGCTGGGGCGTTCGGGAGGCGAGCTCACCCTGGAGACGGCCGCGGTCCCGGCCCTCGCGGAGTGGGTCGCGCGGTTCACCGCCGCGCTCAAGGTCTCCGGGCCCGTCGCCGTGGCCGGTCACGACATCGGCGGCGGCGTCGCCCAGCATCTCCTCGCCCGCGGTCGGCTGGAGGTGTCCCGGCTGGCACTGCTCGACTCGGTCACCTACGACTCCTGGCCGGTACCCAGCGTGGCCCGGTTCCGGGACCCGGAGGCCGTCGCGGCGACCACCGCCGACGAGTTCCTCGCCGCACGCCGGCGTGTGGTGGCGGCGGCGCTGGCCGGGGCCGCCACCGAAGAGCGGATCACCGACTATCTGGCTCCCTGGAGCGCCGCCCGCGTCCGCCGCTCCAGGATGGCCATGGCGGGCGCGGCCGACAGCCGCTACACCCGCGACCTCGTTCCCGCGCTGCAGCGATCCGCGACGCCCAAGCTGCTGGTCTGGGGCGAGGACGACGGCTTCCAGAAGGTGGAGTACGCCGAGCGGTTCGCCTCGGAGATCCCGCAGACCACGCTGGTGCGCGTCCCCCGAGCGGGCCACATCCCCATGGAGAACGCGCCCGGCCGGGTCGCCCGCGCCCTTGCCGACTTCTTCACGGCGTAGCGGCACCGGCGGCAACGGCAGAAGGGGGGACCCGACCACGGCCGGATCCCCCCTTCTGCACCGCTACTGCGTGCTCACTCCGCCGGACGCGGCGCCGAACGCGGCTCCGCCCGGTCTACCGGCGCAGTGCACTCACTCGGAGGGTGCGGTATCCCCCGAGCCACCCGACCGGCCACTCTCCATCCAGTACCGCTGAAGTCTGCCCACCGCCTCTTCTTTGCTCATCTGTGCGATCTCGGTCTCGTCGAGACCGAGGTTGGAGATCAGCAAACGGACGAGATCGGCGGGCAAAGCCTCCGCGGGGGGCACGGGCACGCCCCGATGGGGAACGGCTCCGTCTCGAACACAGGCCCAGAACGTGGCTTCGTCGACGTCGAGTTGGTCCCGGAGGATATGCGCCCACATGCTCCTGCCGTAGTCGGTCCGATCCACAGGCCGGGACACCCGCGTTCTCAGGATCCGACCATCCGGCAAGTCCAGTTCATAGGTCAGGTGATGAGTGCCCGCGCCGCTGCGGGCGTTCCTGACGCGGCGCCACCCTTCCGCCTTGCAGAAGCGGTCATGATGCTCGCGTGTGGGTTGTGGCCAGGTCACCGCGCCTTGCCCACCAGCCAGTCGCGCAGCTGCTCATCGTCGCTGAGGCTGATCAATTGGACCAGCCCCCAGTTCTCGCGATGGTTGGGTGCGTCCAGCAGGTGGTCCTGCCAGTCCTCCGCGTACTCCCGCAGGGCGTCGACCATTTCAGTGAGGGCCTCCTCGAAGGAGGCTCCGTCTGCGGCCACGGGCAACCCTGGAATGAAGACGGACCATCCTTCGGCCTCAGGTACCACCTGCGCACGCGAGGGAGTGACTGTAGCAAGGTAGTGGCGCAGTCTCTCAACGTCCACAACAGCGGTTCGGGCCGACTCGCGGCGCACCGTGGCGACTCGGCCCCTCTCCGCCGCGTCAAGGATCGCCTTGAGGTGGGCGCGGGCTTCGGAATAACTGTCGTAGTGCACAGTCGTCATGGCGATACCTCCATCGGGCCCTGCTCTCAGCTTGTCATCGACCAGTAAGTACGTCAAGTACGCTACGTACCTCTGCTTGTCGCGCCGAGTCCGCGCATGGCTCACCGGCTCTGGATGCGGGGCTCGCGCTGAAGGCGACGCCGTTGCGCGCCGAATCCGGCAGATCACCAGATTTAGCCACCCCTGTTGCAGCGAATGCAGCGATGTTGCAGCGGGGAACAGCGGGCCGCAAGCGCTTTGCAATGGGCAAGGGGGATCCGACCGCGGTCGGATCCCCCATTTTGCGCTGCTATTGCGCAGTCAATCCGCTAGTGCGGACGCTGCATCGATCGCAACGTCGCCTGTTCGCCTGGTTCTAGCTGCAGCCGCTGGTGGAGCCGCAGCCCTCGCAGACATAGCAGCTGCCGGACGGCCGCATCTTGGTGCCGCAGGTGACGCACAGCGGGGCGTCGGCCACGAAGCCCTGGCTGCGCTCGACCAGCTCGGTGGTCGTGTGCGGCTCGTCGCGCTCCTCCGCCGCAGCGGCGGCGCCGGGACGCTCGTCCTCCTCTGCCGCGCGCTCGGCCGGGGTCAGCGGTGCGGACTGGGCGTAGGACTCGACCTGGGCCGCGACCTGGGCGGGGTCCTCGCCGTTGGCCATGGCGCGGCGCTCCTCCGCCGAGAGGACGCCCAGGGCGGCCCGCTCGTCGTAGGGCAGGTGGTCCAGCGCCAGGCGGCGGAAGATGTAGTCGACGACCGACTGCGCCATGCGGATGTCGGGGTCGTCGGTCATCCCCGCCGGGTCGAAGCGCATGTTGGTGAACTTGTCGACGTAGGTCTCCAGCGGAACGCCGTACTGCAGCGCGATCGAGATGGCGATGGAGAAGGCGTCCATGACGCCGGCGAGCGTGGAGCCCTGCTTGCCGAGCTTCATGAAGACCTCGCCGAGGCCGTCGTCGGGGTAGGAGCCCGCGGTGATGTAGCCCTCGGCGCCGCCGACGGAGAAGGACACGGTCTCACTCGGCCGCTTCTTGGGCAGTCGGCGCCGCACCGGGCGGTTGACCTCGATGACCTCCGGCTCGGGCTTGTCCTGGGCCTTGCTCTCGGTGGAGGCGGTGGACAGCGGCTGGCCCACCTTGCAGTTGTCGCGGTAGACCGCCAGCGCCTTGAGGCCCAGCTTCCAGCCCTGGAAGTAGATGTGCTCGAAGTCCTCGACGGTGGCCTCCTCGGGCACGTTCACCGTCTTGGAGATCGCGCCGGAGAGGAACGGCTGCACCGCGGCCATCATCTCCACGTGGCCCATGGGCTGGATGTAGCGCTTGCCCATGGCGCAGTCGAAGACCTCGTAGTGCTCGGGGCGCAGTCCGGGAGCGTCGACGACGTGGCCGTGCTCGGCGATGTACTCGACGATCGCCTCGACCTGCTCCTCCTGGTAGCCGAGGTTGCGCAGCGCCCGCGGGATGGCCTGGTTGACGATCTGCATCGACCCGCCGCCGACCAGCTTCTTGTACTTGACCAGCGAGAAGTCCGGCTCGATGCCGGTGGTGTCGCAGTCCATCATGAAGCCGATGGTGCCGGTGGGGGCGAGCAGGCTGGCCTGGGCGTTGCGCCAGCCGTTCTTCTCGCCGGTCTTGAGGCACTGCTGCCAGGCCGTGGTGGCCGCGGCGGAGACGGCGCGGTCCATCGCGCCCACGGTGCGCAGGTCGTCGTTGGCGGCGGCGTGCTTGCGCATGACCCGCTTGTGGGCGTCGGCGTTCTTGGCGTAGCCCTCGTAGGGGCCCACCACCCCGGCCAGCTCGGCGCTGCGCTTGTAGGCGGTGCCGGTCATCAGCGAGGTGATGGCGCCGGCCACGGCGCGGCCGCCGTCGGAGTCGTAGGCGTGGCCGGTGGCCATCAGCAGGGCGCCGAGGTTGGCGTAGCCGATGCCCAGCTGCCGGAAGGCCCGCGTCGTCTCACCGATCTTCTCGGTCGGGAAGTCGGCGAAGGTGATGGAGATGTCCATCGCCGTGATGACCAGCTCGGTGAGCTTGACGAAGGGGGCGATGTCGAAGCTGTCGTCCTCGTCGAGGAACTTCAGCAGGTTGATCGAGGCCAGGTTGCACGACGAGTTGTCCAGGTGGACGTACTCCGAGCAGGGGTTGCTCGCGGTGATGCGCCCGCTCTCGGGCGCGGTGTGCCAGTCGTTGATGGTGTCGTCGTACTGCAGCCCCGGGTCGGCGCACTCCCAGGCGGCCTTGGCCATGCTCGCGAACAGGCGCTTGGCGTCCACGGTGGCCAGGACCTCGCCGGTGGTGCGGGAGGTCAGCCCGAAGTCGGAGCCGGACTCCACGGCCCGCATGAAGGAGTCGGAGATCCGCACCGAGTTGTTGGCGTTCTGGTACTGGACGCTGAACATGTCGGCGCCGCCGAGGTCGACGTCGAACCCGGCGTCGCGCAGAGCGCGGATCTTGTGCTCCTCGCGCGCCTTGGTCTCGACGAACTCCTCGATGTCGGGGTGGTCGACGTCGAGCACGACCATCTTGGCGGCGCGGCGGGTGGCGCCGCCGGACTTGATGGTCCCGGCCGAGGCGTCGGCGCCGCGCATGAACGACACCGGGCCCGAGGCGGTGCCGCCCGAGGTCAGCAGCTCCTGGCTGGAGCGGATGCGCGAGAGATTCACGCCCGCGCCGGAGCCGCCCTTGAAGATGATCCCCTCTTCCTTGTACCAGTCCAGGATCGACTCCATGGTGTCGTCCACGGAGAGGATGAAACACGCGCTGACCTGCTGCTTCGAGGCGGTTCCGACGTTGAACCAGACCGGGGAGTTGAAGCTGAAGTACTGGTTGACCAGAGCGTGCTTGAGCTCGTGGTCGAAGATCTCGGCGTCCTCGTCGCTGGCGAAGTAGCCGGCGGCCCTGCCGGTCTCGGTGTAGGTGCCGGCCACGCGGTCCACGAGCTGCTTGAGGCTCCACTCGCGCTCGGGCGTGCCCAGCGCGCCGCGGAAGTACTTGCTGGCGACGATCTGGGTCGCGTTCATCGACCAGGACGCGGGGAACTCCACGCCGCGCTGCTCGAAGTTGACCGAACCGTCGCGCCAATTGGTCATGACGACGTCTCGGCGCTCCCACTCGACCGCGTCGTAGGGGTGGACGCCGGGCCGGGTGAAGATGCGCTCCATCTTCAGTCCCTTGCGGCGGTCCTTCCCCTTGCGGGCCGGCCCGCTAGCGGTCTCAGTCATCTCGCTCCCCCTGCTCCTCGTCGCGTACCCGGTTCAGGCACCCATCCGCCCGGCCGGATGCGGTGCATCGTGCTCGCCTCGGCCGTTCTCCGCGGCCCAGTCCTGGTCAGCCCAACTCCTCTTTTCCGTCCTCGGCCGGCTGCTCCCGTTCCGGCCCGCTGCGCTCGCGCCCCGCACGCAGCAACTCGATCTCCTTCTCGAAGTCCGCCAGCGACTCGAAGCCGCGGTAGACGGACGCGAAGTGCAGGTAGGTCACCTCGTCGAGCTCGCGCAGCGGGCCCAGTATCGCCAGCCCGATCTCGTGTGCGGGCACCTCGGCCACGCCCTGGGAGCGGATCTCCTCCTCGACCCGCTGACCCAGCTGGGCCAGCTCGTCCTCGGTGACCGGCCGACCCTGGCAGGCCCGCCGCACACCCGCGACGATCTTGCTCCGCGAGAACGGCTCGGTCACACCCGAGCGCTTGGCCACCATCAGCAGGACCGTCTCCTGCGTGGTGAAGCGGCGCTCGCACTGCGGGCAGGACCGCCGCCGCCGGATGGCCGAGCCGTCCTCGGTGGAACGGCTGTCGATCACCCGGGAGTCCGGATTGCGGCAGAACGGACAATGCACGCCGACGCGCCTCCCCCGACTCGGCTGGCTCCTCCCGGCCCCGGACCGCCGCGGTGGCGCGGCCCGCTGTCGCGGGACGCGCCGTCCGGCGGGCGCTCCGGTGGTCGGCCCCCGTTCGCAGACCGCCTGCGCGACAAGCGATCCACGAGGATCAGGTACCTACTAAAGCACAATTTCTAGGCTGCTTGTTCCAAGGCGAGCACTAGATGTTGTGGTTAACCTACGACCGCCCTACCCACTACGCAAGTCCCTGAAGCGGGTGGCGCGCGAGTGCTGCAGGTCATCGTGCGCAAACCACCTGGCGTGGCCGGATGGGCCCTGTACGTACCCGTACGCGCGGCCGCTCGCGTGTGCACATGCCCACAGCCGCGCCCGGCGCGCCGCGGGTGCGGCGACGGCGCGCGACGGCGGCGCCGGCAGGCCCCGGAGCCTGTCGCGGGAGGCGCACAGCTGCCGCTCGGCCGGTCGGGCGCGGGGATCAGTTCGGCGCCGGTCGAACGGGTGGCCCGGGCGACCGGTCGGGCGAGTGAGACGGCCACCGCGGCGGCGGCCGGTGGACACCCTACTCGTCCTGCGCGCCCCCGGCCCCGCCCCACACCGATCCGGACCGAGCGGCCCCGGCGCCCGGGCCCCTCAGGTGGTCTCGCGGGGGCGCCAGTTGCGGCCGCGCCCCGCCTTGCGGACCTTGCGGGGCGAGCGCCGCGTGTCGGCGTCCTCGTCGCCGCCCGCACTCTCCTCGGCGTCCGGTGGCGCCTCCTCCGGAGAGGGCGACTGTGCCGTCTCGGAGGAGAACTGCGTCGCCTCCGGGGGCCGGGACGGTGCGGGGGCCGCCCCGGGAGCGGCGGCGCCCGCACCGGTGCCGGTGCCAGGCGAGTCCGGGGCCGCCGCCCCCTCGGACGCGGCGGCCCTGGACTCGGGTCCGTCTCCGCCGGACCCGTCGCCGCGTTCAGCGGGACCGAGCCGCGCCGACCGCATGCGCCGGACACGCGCCGCGCGTGCGGTGGCGTCCCGCCTCCGGTTTCCGTCCTCGCCGGCGGTCGGGGCCGTGGCCGTGTCCGACTCCCCGCCGTGCCCGTCCGCCGGTGCGGTCTCCCCGTCCGCCTCGGCCGGCGCGGCGCCCGAAGCCCGGGCGTCGCCGGCCTCGCCGCCGGAGCGCTCCGCCGCCCGTCGACCGAGCGCGCCGGCGGCGGGAGTGGCGGACTCTTCGGAAGTCCTCAGGTGCTCCTGCCGGGATGCGCCGGACTCTTTCGAGCCGCCGTCGGCAGGGGTGCGGTCCCGGGCGGTGCCGCCGCGTCTGCGTAGCGGGCTCGCGGGCCCCGCGGCGGGCGCATTCCGCAGCGGCAGGGGCGACACAGGCCCCGCCGGCGCGCTCTCGGATTCCCGGTCGGCGGTCGGGACCGCCCCGTCCGGACCACCGGTGCCGTCCGCATCCTCGGCGTCCTCCGCCGACGCGGCGAGGTCCGCACCCGGGGCGGGCTCAGCGCTCACCGGCCTCTCAGCGGCGGCCGACCGCGCCGCTTCCCGCCTCCGCGAGGCAGCCGCCTCCTCCACGCCCGTCATCGGCGTGCTGCCCTCTGGTCCGCCGACGGCCGAGGCGGGCCCGGCCGCCGCTGAGCTCTCGGCGGCGGCCGGAGCCGCTCGACGGTTCCGCAGGCGATCGGCTGCCTTGGCTTCCTGCGTCGACTCGGCCGCATCCGGTTCCGCGTTCGCCGCCGAGGCGGACGAGCCGGCATCCGACCCTCCGGTAGCCGAGACGGCCTCCCCGGCGGCGGGCCGCGGCTCCGGACGCGCCGTCCCGCCGGCGGCGGACGGCGCCGCCTCCTCTTTCTCCGTCTCCTGTTCCTTCGCCGCCTGCGTCTCCGGGCGTGAGCGCGGCGGCGAACCCGCTGGGGTCGAACGCGCTCTCGGAGCCTGCGCCCGCATCCTGCGGGCCGCGCTTCCGGTCCCGCGCGGCGCGCAGCCTCCCGGCCTTGGCGGAGCGGGCGGGGGCGGCCGCGGCAGCGAACGGATCGGACCCCGCGGACTCTGCAGATTCCGCGGACCCGGCCTGCCCGGCCGAGGCGGCGGCCGCGTCCGAATGCGCGGTCTGGGAGGCAGGCGGCGCCGCGGCGGAGCGCGGCCCCGCCTCGTCGGTGGCGCGGGAGCGGAGCCCCGCCGCCTCCTGCGCGTGTGCCGTCCCATCGCTCCCGTCGGCCATGGCGCCCTCGCCGGGCTTCCGCGCCGTCCCGCTCGCGGCGGCGGACGCCGAGGACCGGGCGGCGCGCGGCCCCGCGGGCCGGGCGTGCCGGTGGGCGCGGACCGCGGCGACGACCTCGCTCTGGCTCGCCCCGGGCCACGAGGCGTGGTGGAGCGTGTTCAGCGGCGGACTGGTCTCGGTGATGAGGCCGTCCTCGGCGATCTCGCAGCTGCCGCCCAGCGGCCAGCGCCCGATCACCACCGCCGTGACCCCGCGCCGCTGCCCGTGCAGCAGCAGACCGGACAGCGCCGCCTCGTGCTCCGGGTCGCTGGTGGTGACGAGTACCAGGGGGCGGCCCTCCGCGGGGCGCTCCGGGTCGTCGGCGCGCTCGTGCAGCTCGCGCTGGAGCGCCTCCAGCGCCTCCTCCGCGGACTCCACGATCCGCACCGGCTCGCAGGGGTGCGCGGTGAGCACACCGTACGCCTCGGGGCCGAGCAGCCGCACGGCCTGGGAGGCGGTCATCAGGATCTCGGCGGGGCGCTCCGCCGCGTCGCCGAGGGCGTTGACGACCAGGCGCCGGGCCGCCGCCCGCGCCCCGGGGCCGGTGATGCCGATCCCCGGCACGTGGTCGAGTTCGACCGTCACCCGGGTGTCGATGCCGGGTTCGGGACGGCCCGGCACCGCAGGCAGGGCGGGCCGCTCGGGATCGCGCCGCGCCCAGCGGGGCAGCGACAGCCGCATCGCGGGCATGCGGACGCCGCCGCGCCCCAGTACGTAGCCGCCCGCGATGCCGGCGAGGGCCAGCGCCGACGCGGAGGCGGCGTCGGGGACCTCCAGCATCACGACCGGCCCGCCGTCCCCGCCGGCGGGTTCTCCGGCGGAGGCGGCGCCGCCCGCGTCGTCGGGCTCGGCGTCCGCGCCGGCACCCCGGGCGCCGACGGCGGCCGCGGCCGCGCTCCCCGCTTCCGAGCCGCCGCCCGCAGCCTCGGCGGCCTGCTCGTCCTGCTCGGCCTGGTCGGCCTGCTCGCCCCGGCCCTCCGCCGCTCCGGTGGACGCCTCCGACGCCGCACCTCCGTGGCCACCGGACTGCCCGGCGGACACGCTGTAGACGATCTCGATCCGGCGCTGCGCCCGGTCGTCGCCCGAGCGCGGGTCGTGGGAGCCCGCACCCGCGGTCTCGATCTCGGGAGCGTCCTCGCCCAGCTCGCCGCGCAGGTACTCGGCGGCGCTGTCCGCCCGATCCCTGGACAGGGCGAGGTTGACGTCGTCGGGCCCGGTCGCGTCGGTGTGGCCGACGATGCGGACCGTGGTGCCCTCGCCGCCGAAGTCGCGGACGAGACCGGCCACACCGGAGAGGTCGTCGCGCATCGGCCCGGTGAGCTCCGCCGACCCGAAGGCGAAACCGGCGACGGTGCGGGAGCGCTCGACCGCCGATCCCGGGTCGGCGACCGGTGTCTGGGGCGCGCCGCCGCCGTCCGGGCCGGTGTCCTCGGGCCGGCCCGCGCCGCTGTCGTCCTCCTGGCCGGCGTCGGTCTGGTCGACCTGCACCGTGTCGGCCAGCGCCCCGGCGGGGGCCGCGACGGTGGCACCGAGCGCGGTGGCGGCGAGCACCTGCAGCGGGCCCAGCGGCCGGAACCGCAGCCCGCCGCCGCGCGCCCGGGCCGCGGCCTCCGCCGCGAGGGCCGCCGCGTACAGCCCCCACACCGCCCACAGCGCGCTCATCAGCACCGCCGTGGTCACGCCGGGCGGCACCGCGAGGCTGCGCAGGTGGACCGACGCGTTCTGCCAGGTGAGGTCGAGCTGGGGCCAGGACAGCACCCACAGCAGTAGGTAGGGAAGTCCGATCAGGACGGCCGACGCGAGCAGCAGCGCGCACAGCCGACGGAAGGTGCCCATGGTCGCCTCCACGGATCGCTACGGGGCGGGGGATTGGCTGTAGGGGCGTGCGCTCGCGGTGGCTTCCAGCGCCGCCGAGCCGAGGGGCAGGAGCGCGAAGTCGTAGGGGACGGAGCAGGTCACCGTCACCGTGTCGCCCTCGACGGTGACGGTCCCCGCCGCGCCGGCGTCGGCGAGGAAGGTGCGGGCGGCGGCCCCGGCGGCGACGGGGTCGAGGTCCACCTCCTGTGCGCCGGAGCGGTACTCCTCCCAGTCGATCTGCTGGACTCCGGCCCGCGCGGCCTCCTGGGCGAGCAACTGCGCCCGGCCGTGGGCGTGCAGCGCGCCGCCGCCGTCGAGGACCAGTCCCAGGCACATCAGGAACGCCGCGGTCATCACCACCACGAACGCGGTCGCCTGGCCCTCCTCCGAGCGCGCCTCCCCCGCCCGGAACCCCCTGAGGCTTCCGAGGCCGCAGCGGGCGCTCCGGGCGCTCACGGACGCCCCCGGAAGGTGTCCACGACGACCGTGGACTCCCCCTCGACGGTGTGGCTTCCGGGCACGTCCAGGCCGGAGAGGTCGCCGAGGTCCACGCGGCACGCCAGCACCGCGGTCACGGCGCCGCCGGCGGACAGCCCGCCGTGCTCCAGCCGGAGGTCGTAGTCCGAGCACGCCAGGCCCTGGCTGTCGAGGGCGGAGGCCGCGACCGAGGCGGCGGCCGCCTCGGCCCGGTCGGGGGTGCGCTCCAGCGAGGCGGCGCGGGCGGCCGAGTGCGCGACCTCGTCGGCGGTGGCCTCGGCGCGGGTGACCCGTCCGGCGAGGATCATCAGCAGCGCGAACAGCAGCAGCAGCGGTGTGAGGACGGTCAGTTCGAGGGCCATCGATCCCCGTTGGGAGTCGCGCCGCCTCACGGTGGGCCTCCTTCAGTCGCGGGCGCGCCGCCCTGACCGCCCGGGGCCGCGCCCTCCGGTCCGACGAAGCGTTCGGCGGGCCCGGTCAGCTCGTGGCGGACGGGCCAGGTCATGCCGGGGATGAGCGAGGGGACCTCGGCGGCGACGACCACCCGCACGTTCTCCGGCCCGCGTTCGACCACGACGCTTCGATGGGTGAGCAGCGTCCCGCCGAGGCTGTCGGCCGCCGCCTCGGCCTGCGCCTGGGCGCCGTCGCCCTCGACGGCGCGGGCGGCCTCCAGGCCGCGGCGGGCGACGGTGGCCGCGACGTGGTCGGCGTGCGCCCAGACCGCCGCCTGGACCACGAGCAGGACCAGCACCAGCATCAGCGGTGTGGCCACGGCCAGTTCGACGCTGCCGCGGTCGTCGCCGCGGCCGGTGTGCGGGCCCACGGTCAGTCCAGCGTTATCGAAGCGGCCTTGTCGGTCACCACGGTCGTGATGGTGGTCACCACGCCGAGGGCCATCACCGCCAGCAGCGCGATCACGATGACGGTCTCGGTGGAGTAGCCGGCATCGCCGCGGCCGCGCCAGCCGCGGTCGCGGAGCAGTCGGCGCAGGTGGTTCATCGGGGCTCCTCAGCGGGTCCGGAGTGTGGCGCCGCGGCGTCACAGGGCGGTCAGGATGTGCGATAGGGCCGGATAGCCCAGCAGGATCAGGAATCCGGCGAAGAGCAGCACGACGGGCAGGCTCATCCGCTCGGTCGCGGACTGGGCCTCGGCGTCGAGCTCGGCGAGGAACTGGGTGCGCAGCGTCTTGGCCTTGGCCGCGAGCGAGCCGCGCACCCGGGCGCCGTCCGCGCCGGCGAGCTGGAGGCTGGCGGCGAGCTCGGCGAACTCGTGCGTGTCGTAGTGCTCGGCCAGGTCGCGCAGCGCCGACCAGGCGGGGATGCGCCGCAGCGCGGCCACGCGAAGGGCCTCGCGGATGCGGCCGACGGCCCAGCCGCCCCCGGCGGAGGCGGCGTCGGTGAGTGCGCCGTTGACCCCGGCACCGCCGGCCAGGGACACGACGACGAGGTCGGCGAACCCGGCCAAGGCGTGGCGCATCTGCTCGCGGCGCTTGCGGGCCTCGTCGCGTAGGGAGAGGTCGGGCGCGAACCAGGCGACGGCGGCGAACACGGCCCAGGCCACCAGCCCCCACATCGTTCCGGCGTCGCCTCCGACCAGGCCGATCGGCACCGCCGCGAGCGGCGGCCCGGCCACGGCCAGCACCAGGCCCGTCGCCTTCTCGGCCAGGTAGGCGGAGGTGTCGCGCTCGCACACCGCCAGATCGCGGCGGACGCGCTCGCCCGGCAGGCCCAGCGCCGCGATCGCGGGGGCCCCGACGGCCCCGATCCGGGCGAGGGGGCCCTGGGCGGTGCTGCGGGCGCGGACCGTGCTCTGCTCGCGCGGCGGCGGGTCGGCCAGGCGCTCGCTCAGCGTGGGGCGGGAGAATCGGGTGGCCAGCAGGAGCCACAGGCCCAGGCCGACGGCGGTTCCGCCGATCACGGCCAGCAGCAGGGTGGGACCGTTCATGCGGTGACCTCCGCCGATTCGCCGGACGGTGCCGCGGACGCGCTGGGCGCGAGGACCCGCGGGTTCTGCCGGGGCCGGGACAGCCGGACCATCCAGGTCAGGGCCGCGGCCCAGATGGCGCCGGTCCCGGCGAGGACGGCCTGCCCGGTCAGCGTGCCGAAGGGCGCGAGATAGTCGGGGCTGAACAGCAGCAGGACGGCGGCCGTGCCGAGCGTGACGGCGATGATCATGCGGATGGAGGTGCGCACCCGCGCGCGGTTCGCCGCCACGCGCACCAGCATCGCGGCCTGCTCGCGGGCCGCCTCGGACAGCGAGCCCAGTAGGACGCCGAGGTCCGTGGCGTGCCGGGAGGCGGCCGTGGTCAGCGCCGCGGCCACCAGGTCGGCGATGGGGTTGTCGACCTCCGCCGCGAACTCCCCGAGCGCCGCCTGTGGTGACCGCCCCTGGCGCAGCGCCTCGGCGAGCCGGGCGACCTCGCCGCGGACGGGATCGGGGGCGATGGGCACGGTCGAGGCGATGGCCTGGTGCAGCCCGGAGGCGCCGGCCATCAGGTCGCGCAGCATCTCCGTCCAGGCCGCGACGGCCTCGACGCCGGACACGTGGTCGGCGTAGTGGCGGTCGGGCCCCAGCACCCCGGGCAGCCACCAGGCCCCCAGAGCCGCCAGCACACCGGCGACGGGCCAGCCCGTGAGCACCCAGACCAGCACGCCCGCCGCCACCGCGGCGGCCAGTAGCAGGGGGCGCCCGCTCAGCAGGAGCCCGCGCACCGAGGGGCCGCCGCGGCGCGGTGAGCGCGGCACCGAGAAGAAGGCGGCGAGCGCGATCCACAGGCCGGCTCCGGCCAGTGCCCAGCAGACGGCTGCGAGGGCGGCGCCGGCCGCTCCCCCGCTCATGCGACCCACCCGCCGACGCCCATGCCCTCGCCCAGCAGTGCGGCGTCGAACCCGGCTTGGGCGAGCGCGTCGGCCGTGGTGGGGCTCGGCGGCGCGGCCGGAAGCGGCGTGCCGTCCCGGTCGCGGCGCAGGATCTCGTTGGAGACGACCTGCTGCCCCTCGCAGCCCACGACCTCGCGGACGCTGGTGACGATGCGGCCCCCGGTGGGCAGCGCCGAGACGTGCACGACCAGGTGGACGGCCGCGGCCACCAGGGAGGCGGTGGCCTCCAGCGGCAGGCGCTCGGCCGACTGGGCGGCGTAGGCGCCGAGCTTGGTGAAGGCCCCCGCGGAGTCGGCGGCGTGCAGGGTGGTGAGGCTGCCGTCGTTGCCCTGGCTCATCGCGTTGAGCAGCGGGACGGTCTCCTGGCCGCGCGTCTCGCCGACGATGACGCGGTCGGGCGACATGCGCAGCGCCGCCCGCACCAGGTCGGCGATGGTGATCTCGCCGGCGCCCTCGACGTTGGCGGGGCGCGCCTGCAGCGCGACGCAGTCGGGGTGGGCCCCGACGTCGCGGTCCAGGCCCAGTTCGAAGACGTCCTCGATGGTGACCAGGCGCTCGGTGCGGGGGATCTCCGCGGCCAGCGCGCGCACCAGCGTGGTCTTGCCCGCGCCGGTGCCGCCGGTGACCACCATGTTCCGGCGGGAGCGCACGGCCGCCCCCAGCAGCGCCTCGGTGAGCGGGTCCAGGGTGCCCAGTTCGCTCAGGCGGCGCAATGTGGTGGTGGTGTGGCGGTGGCGGCGGATGGAGACGGCGGGTACGCGGGCGACGTCCATGATGGCGTTCAGCCGCTCGCCGCCGGGCAGCGGCATGTCCAGGATGGGCGCGCCGGGGTCGAAGCGCCGCTCTCCCGTCTCGGACTCCGCGGCGATGCGCCGCACCAGCGCGACCAGCTCGTCGGGGCTGGCGAACAGCGGAGGGCGGCGCTCGCGGGTGCCGTCGGCGTAGCGCACCCACACCTGGGTGCCGTTGCAGTTGACGTTCTCGATCGAGGGGTCGTCCAGCAGCGGCTGGAGCGGTCCCATGCCGCAGACCTGGGCGAGCGCGCGGCCGGCGATGACCTCCTCGGTGGCCGAGTCGAGCACGGCGCGGCCCTGGGAGAGCGCCGTGCGGGCGGCCTCGTCGAGGATCTGGGCGATGACGCGCTCGGCGTGGCGGCGGTAGTCCTCCGCACCCGCCTCCTCGCCGCTGAGCAGGTCGCTCAGGCGCCGCCCCGCCTCGGTCGTCACCCAGGCGGTCCAGGCGTCCTCGCGTTCGGCGCGGTCGGGGTCGGCGAAGCGGTCGAAGCGCCCGCTGTGCGGGGAGAGGTCGGTTTCGCTCACTTGGCCCTCCGGTGGCTCACGGCTGCGTGTCCGGTCCGCGGTCGCCGCGGGTGGCGTAGGGCTGCGCACGCGGCTGCGGGGGTGCCGGTTCCGCCTCCGGGTGCGCGGCCGCAGGCGCGGCCTGCCGGGGCTCGACGACGGTGCGGGCCAGCGCGAGCGCGGCCTTGAACAGCGGGCGGCGCCCGGGGCGCCGGACCGGGGTCTCGCCGCGCAGGAACGCGGCGCTGCGGGCGTCGGCGGGGATGCGCCCGCTCCACACCGGGAGGCCGAGGACCGAGGCGATCTCGTCGGTCGTTCCGGAACCGCCGGCGACCACGACCCGCAGCCGCGCGACCGTGTCGGCCAGGCCGGCCGCGGACTGCTTGGCGCGCCGCAGTTGGGCGAGGTCGTCGGAGACGACGAGCAGTGCCTCGCCTGCGTGGGCGGCCAGGTGCGCGGTGGGCGTGCGCGGGGCGAGGCGGCCCAGGTCGACGACCAGGGCGGGCCGCCCGCCGTCCGCCGGTTCGCCGGCCAGCGCCGGGTTGTTGGTGGCCAGCAGCTGGACGGCGCCCTGGGCGGCGTCGGCCGATGCGGGGCCGGCGCACACCGGCAGGCCGCCGGGCAGCGCCTGGGTGTGGTCGAGGGGGTCGGCCGCCCGGTGGCGGGTCGCCGCGGCGAGGTCGGTGACGCCGGGCGAGGGGTGCAGCCGGTGCCAGGCGGCGACGTCGCCGCCCGAGGCGTCGGCCTCGACGAGCACCGCGCCGGCGGGCTCGGGCCAGACCGCGGCGAGGGCCGCGGCGGTCACGGTGACCCCGGGCGCCCCGGCCAGCGAGAAGAGCGCGACGGTGCGGCTCATCAGCCCTGCCCCCTCGGCCGGACCTGCACGACGGCGGCCTGGTCGGTGGACGCCGCGGCCGAGACCTGGGCGGCGGCCGCGGCGTCGACGACGAGTTCGACGGAGGCCGACCCGTCGGTCTCGGACAGCTCCACGGACTGGACGCGGGCGGGGTAGGCGGTGACCCCCGCGTGGGCGGAGGCGGCGCCCCCGCCCGCCGCCGAGCCGCCCGCTGTCTCGGACCCGGACGCCCCGGAGCCGCCGGAGGCGGGCGGACCGGAGGAGTCGTCGACCAGGACCACCGAGACCGAGGCGCCCTGCTCCAGCGATGCGGGGAAGCGGCCGGGCGGCAGGACCGCGCCGACGACGGCCTTCCCCTCGGCCGGGTAGTCCGCGCCCGGGCCCAGCGCCGAGGAGGGGAGGACCCCGCCCTCGAGGACGGGGACGGTCAGCGTGCTGCCGACCGCCTCCTGCAGCCGGTCCTCGCCGACGACCGAGACTCCGCTGGTCACCGAGATGCGCGCGACCTCCAGGTCCGCGGCGCTGAGCACGTGGCCGGCGGCGAGGTCGCCCCCGGCCACCAGCACCGCCTGGCGTTCGTCCATCCGGTCGACGGCGACGACGCCGGCGAGGGCGCCGGCGGTCATGATGGCCAGGCCCAGGCCCAGCCAGCGCCATCTCCGGGGGCCGGTGCCCAGCAGGCGCACCTGGGGCGGTGCGGTTGCGGGGCGCGGCTCGGCCGCGGGACGCGCGCCGGTCGTCGTGCTCACCGTGTCCTCCTCGTCGTGGGCATGCCCCGCGGCGCCGCCGCGGGGCATGCGCGGGTCCGCGCACCGGCGCGGGGCCTCACGCCCCGCTCCCGGTCACCAGGCCCTGGGACTCCTGCACCGCGATCTCGACCTGCGACGTGGTCGTCACGGTGTCGAGTTCGCCGGTGTCGCCGTTGGACATCTCCCAGGTGATGTCCCAGCTGATCTCCGCGGTGACGGTGTAGGTGCCGGAGGGCTCGGCCGCCGAGGAGCGGCTGTAGACGTGGCCGCAGTCGGGCGAGGCCTCGTCTGCGGCGTGCACCGCGGGGTCGAATGCGGTTCCGGGGCCCTCGCAGGTGACCTGCGTTCCGTCACCCATGCTCCAGCGGGTGGCGCGCGGGGTGGCGGTCAGCTGGAGCGCCAGTCCGGGCACGTCGGCCTGGGCGGTGGCGGGCCGCCACTCCTCCTCGTCGATCCACAGCCACACCGGGGTCTTGACGAGGACCAGGGCGTCGGGGGACGGGGAGGAGGAGATCTCGGGTCTCGGCAGCCGGAAGGAGTCCAGGGACTCCACGAGCGCCGCCATGGGGTCCGCGGTCTGCTCGCCGCCCTCGTCGCCGCCCTGGCTGTAGTCGACGGACTCCCAGTCGATCGCGTCCCAGTCGACCGCGTCCCAATCCACGGCGTCCCAGTTCACGGCGTCCCAGTCGGTGCCGCCCGCGCCCTGCCCGCCGGAGGACTCCGGTGCCGCGGGCCGCCCGCCGCCGTCGCCCGGGGCGGCGGCGTCGCGCTGCAGCCAGCGCAGCATGATGTCGCAGCCGGCGCCGCCGTCGGTGCCGCACTCGACGGTGCTGAGGAACGAGTCGCCGTCACCGGGGGCGGCGCGCGCCGGGGCCGAGGCCGCCAACAGGACCACGGCGGTCGCGAGAGAGACGGTTCCTGGTGCTTTCAGCATGTTCCCGGCTCCCATATCCGCATTTCACTGACACGCCAGACGAGCCCGTCGTGCACCAGTCCGGCCTCCACCTTGCGCGGCCCCGCGGCCGTGGCGGGGCCCGCGCCCAGGTTCCAGCCGGAGTCGTCCAGGCAGTCGGTGACGCTGGCGCGGTCCTTGCTCTCGATCTCCACCTCGGGGTCGAGCACCGGCTCCCCGGTGACCTCGGTTCCGTCGGCCCCGGCCAGCGCCTCGCTGAGCAGCAGGAGGGCGGCGCCGGTGGCGTAGCGGTCGAGCTCGCCGGTGTCACCGCCCCCCTGGTGGGAGGCTGCCGCGGCCTCTTCCCACATCGCGGTGTAGGCGTCCAGCGCCGCCTGCTCCCGGTCGGTGGCGGGGGGAGCGGCGGAGGCCCCGGGCGAGGCGGAGGCCCCGCTGCCGGTGGAGGCGCCGGGACCGGCGGCGCATCCCGCCGCCAGCAGGACGGAGGCCGCGCAGCCGACGACCGCCCGGAGGATGTCCGCGGTCCCGGGACTGCTGCGTCCGGACGCCGGAAGCACAACCGCGGCGCGGGTCGTTGGCTGCATTCGTTCCCATCCCAGGAGTTCCGTCGGCGGCCTCCACCGGAGGGCCCGGGGGCCGTTCCGCCGAACGGCGCGGCGAAAGGAGGGCGGGCCGCGCTCGCCGACCGTGGGGCGGGCGCGGGGGCCGTCGCTCGGGCATCCGGTCGTCGGCCACCGCGCCGCGGAGCGGGCGTGTGTGGTGTTGCCTTTGGTATCCCTTGGCTTTGCGTAACTTTATAGAAGGAGTTTGTGGCAAACAAGTTCTAAGCAACTGAACGCCACACCAAGGCAACTTAAATCACACACACCTCCACCCGTCCACGGGGCGGGAATGGGCCCGTGCGGCGCGGAGGCCGGCGGAATCGCATCCCGCGCCGGCATCGGGCGGCGCTTCCACCGCCGCCCGACCGAGCGGGCGGACGGCCCCGGGGCGGAGCCGGAGGCGGGACCGGGAGGGGGGAGGCCCCGCCTCCGGCACCCGGCCGCGAGGCGGCCGGGCGTGTCAGGGTTCGATCGTCACCTTGATGGCGCTGCCGGAGGCGACCGTCTCGATCGCCTTGGGCACCTCCGCCAGCGGCAGCCGCTCGGTGATCAGGTCGGCCACCGGCACCGCGCCCGAGGCGACCAGGTCCAGGGCGCGCGCGTTGTGCGCAGGGCTGGAGCCGTTCGCTCCCACGATCGACAGCTCGCGGTAGTGCACCGCGTTGGAGTCCAGCGGGATCACCGGATCGTCCTTGGGCAGCCCGCCGAAGAAGCTGATGCGCCCGCGGCGGGCCGCCATACGCACCGCGTCCTGTTGGGCGCGGCCCGACGCCGCAGCGGTGATCACCACGTCCGCGCCCCGGCCGCCGGTCAGGCGCAGCACCTCCTCGACCGGGTCGGTGTCGACGCCCGCGATCGCCGCATCCGGCGAGACGGCCGCGGCCGACATGTCCAGCCGCGCACGGTTCAGCTCGACCAGGAGCACCTGCGCCGCGCCCCGGGCCCGGGCCATGCGCACGTGCATGCACCCGATCGGCCCGGCACCCGTGACCACGACCGTGTCGCCCTCGCCCACGCCCGCGATCTCCTGGCCGTTGAGCACGCACGCCAGCGGTTCGGCGACGGACGCCTCCGCGAACCCGACGCCCTCGGGGATCCGGTTCACCCCGTCGACCGCCAGGACCTTCGCGGGCACCACCAGGTACTCGGCGAACCCGCCGTCGTAGTGGTAGCCCATCGACTCCTGTTCGGGGCAGATCGTCTGCCACCCGCGCCGGCAGTAGGCGCACTCACCGCACGGGATGGCGGCGATCACCTGCACCCGGTCGCCCGGACGCCATCCGGCGACGCCCGATCCCGCCTCCACGACCTCCCCGGCGATCTCGTGCCCGATCACCCGCGGCGGCACGATGTGGTGGTGGCCGTGCCGGTGGATCTTCACGTCGGTGCCGCAGGTGGAGCAGTTGCGGACTCGGATCTTGAGCTCGCCCGGACCGGCCTGCGGTTCGGGCGCCTCCTCCAGGCGGATATCGCCGGGAGCGTAGAAGCGGGCGACCAACATGGCTGCCTTCTCTCTGCTCGTGCTGTGGTCTTCGGCCGGTCTTTCCGGGACGCGGGGCGCGTGCGGCCCGGCTTAGGGCGAGGGCTCGGCGCCGACCGGGGCCAGCAGCTCCACGACGGTCGCCGCGTCCTCCGCCCCGCGCAGCCGCTCCGCCTTCGCCGGGTCCGACAGGACGCGCGCCAGCGCGGCGAGGACACCCGTGTGCTCGTCGCCGTGCGCGGCGATGCCGATCCCGATCACGGCGCGGTTGCCGGCGCCCCAGTCCACGCCCTGCGGGAACTGGACGAACGCCAGCGCGGTTCGCTCGACCAGCGTCCGCGCCGCGTCGGTGCCGTGCGGGATGGCCACGCCCTCGCCGATGTAGGTCGAGACCGACCGCTCGCGCTCGTGCATGGCCGGGAGGTAGGCGGGATGCACCGCACCGAGGCGCAGCAGCAGCCGACCGCACAGGTCCACCGCCTCGGCCTTGTCCCGGGCGGTGCGGCCCAGCCACACCGCCTCGGGGCCGATCCGCAGCTCAGTCGTCAATGGTCTCGCCGGCCCTGACGGCCTGCTCCACGCGGGCGAACGCCGGGTCGCCCATGAACATCTGGAAGCCCACGACGACGGTTCCGGGCCGGGTGGAGCGGGCCCGCGACACCAGGCTGGAGTGGCACAGCACCAGGTCGGCGTCCGCTGGGATCCGGTCCACGGAGGCGTGCTCCACGGTCACCCCGTGCGGCGACAGGGAGCTCGACATCTGCGAGGTGAGGAGGACGCTGCTGCCCATGCCGGCGTCGCAGGCGACGACGACCTTCTTGATGTCGGCTCCGTTGATGCTGCTCATGACTGTGCCTCCGCGTTGGTGTGCTGGGCCTTCTCCTTGTTGCGCTCCGGACGGCCGAAGCCGAGCAGCAGGGAGGCGACGACGAACGAGACGACGGTCGCCGCGGCCACGCCCGCGAGCACGGACAGGTGGCCGCCGCGGGGTGTGACCGCCATCAGGGCGATGATGCTGCCCGGCGACGGCGTCGAGACGGTGCCCGCACCCAGCAGCATGAAGGTCGTCACGCCGGTGATTCCGCCCGCGATCGCGGCCAGGATCAGCTTGGGCTGGGCCAGGATGTAGGGGAAGTAGATCTCGTGGATGCCGCCCAGGAACTGGATCACGATCGCGCCGGGGGCGGTGGAGCGGCTGACCTTGGGGCCGAAGAACATGCAGGCGAGCAGGACGCCCAGGCCCGGACCGGGGTTGGTCTCGATCAGGAACTCGATGGCCTGGCCCGTCTCGGACACCCGGGCGGCGCCCAGTGGCGCGAAGACGCCGTGGTTGATGGCGTTGTTCAGGAACAGCACCTTGGCGGGTTCGACGATGATCGAGACCAGCGGGAGGAGCTGGATGTCGATCAGCGCCTGCACGCCCGCGCCCAGGGCGTTGGTGATCCCCTGGACGACCGGGCCGATGGCGTAGAGGCCGAGGATCGCCGTCGCGCCGCCGAGGATGCCCGCGCTGAAGTTGTTGTAGAGCATCGTGAAGCCGGCGTGGATGCGCGGGAGGGCGACCTTGTCGACCAGCTTCATCAGATAGGCGGCGAGCGGGCCGATGATCATGGCGCCCAGGAACATCGGCACCTCGGAGCCGACCACCACGCCGATGGTGGCGACCGCGCCGACGACGGCGCCGCGCTGCTCGTAGACCAGGCGGCCGCCGGTGTAGCCGATCAGCAGGGGCAGCAGTGTGCCGATCATCGGGTCGACGAGCTGGGCGAGGGTCTCGTTCGGGAACCAGCCGTCGGGGATGAACAGGGCGGTGATGAGGCCCCAGGCGATGAAGGCGCCGATGTTGGGCATCACCATGCCCGACAGGTAGCCGCCGAAGCGCTGGACGGCGGCGCGGGTCGACTCGAACCGGCTGGGGGACTGCTTCGGGGCGTTGCTCGCGGTCGGTTGGGGTTGGGTCATGGGGGAGATCACCTGGCTGCGTGTCGGGGCGGCCCGGGAGCCAACGGCCCGGGGCCCGCGGGGGG
>NZ_BAABIK010000044.1:0-29912 GCF_039542725.1 Streptomonospora halophila
CAAGGAGTTGACTGCCTGTTTTGTCTTCCTAAGACCGCTTGGCCTCCGACTTCGCACAGCCGCATAGCCGCACAACCGAGAAGAGTCCCCCCGTGGAGCCCACCCCTGACGGCGAACGCCTGCCGGGGCCCGGCAGCCCTTCTGCGCCGACCGTCCCCCGATCCCCGCAGGCCGCGCCGGGCGCCGCGGCGCCCGGCGCGACCGCCTGGCCCGCCGCCGCGTGGGCCGCGAACGGCCCGCCGCCGCGCCCCGACCGCACACCGGTCGTGTGGGTGGCCGTGGCCGCCGCCGCGCTCACCTCGGTGACCACCTTCACGGTGTGCGTGCTGCTGGTGGTGCTGGCTCCCCCGGCACAGCAGCCGCAGCCCGCACCGGCGGCCGCGGACCCCGCCCGCCACACCAGCGAGGAGTTCGCCGCCCGCCCCGCCGCGGTCGAGGTGGACGTGACCGACCACCCGGCGTATGATTTGCCCGCCCCCGAGCCGGTGGCGTGCTCCCTGCCCGCGCTCGACCCCGATTCCGCCGACTCCTGGCGCGCCTTCAGCGGCACGCTCTCGGGGTGCCTGACCGAGCTGTGGCGGCCGCGGCTGGAGGAGCTGGGCCTGCGCTCCGTCGAGCCGGAGTTCCGGGTCACCCGCACCAACCCCGACGCGGGGTCCGGCCGCCAGGGCATGACCCTGGCCTACTACGAGGGCGAGCCGATGGCCGTCACCGTCGTGCTCCCCAACGTGACCAAGCTGGCCGCGCAGGTGCCGCAGACCGACCAGGTCGGCGTGTGGAGCCAGCTGCTGGCCCACGAGTACGGGCACCATGTGCAGCAGCTCGCCGGCATCCTCGACGTCAGCTACGCCCTGGAGCGCGAGGCGCCCGACGAAGAGGCGCGGATGGAGGCGCTGCGCCGCACGGAGCTGCAGGCCGAGTGCCTGTCCGGCGTCGCCATGCGGGGGCTGGAGGGTGTCGGCGACGACGAGATCGACCGGGTCGGCGCGTTCATCGCCGGCGGCAACGACTTGGACACCCACGGCTCGGGCGGCAACCGCCGCCACTGGTTCGACAGCGGCGCCCACCAGGACACCCTCGGCGCCTGCAACACCTATGCCGCGCCCGATTCCGAGATCCGCTGAGGCGCTCCCGCGCGGGGCCTGCCGGGCGCCTCAGCGGCCGATGGCGCCGTACATGTCCGACCAGCTGCGCAGCTTGACACGCTCGCCGCGGCCCAGGGCGGCGCCGAGCTCGGCCTCGGCGGCGTCGATGCTCAGCCAGTCGCCGTAGTAGGCGACCTCGGCGCCGCTGCCCCGCAGTACGTCCTCGACCGGCTCCAGCCCGCCGGAGGGGGCGGCGGCGCGCAGCTCGCCGGCGTCGTCGAGCAGGCTGCGCACCGTGGCGGCCGCGTCGGACTTGTTGGTGCCGATCACGCCGGTGGCGCCGCGCTTGACCCACCCGGCGACGTAGTCGCCCGGGCGCACCTCGCCGTCGGTGCCCAGCACCCGGCCCTCGCTGTGCGGGACGGTGCGCGTGTCCTCGTCGAAGGGCACCCCCGGCAAGGGGATACCCGCGTAGCCGATCGACCGGAAGACCATGCCGGCCTCGACCGTGTCGAAGGCGCCGGTGCCGCGCAGGCGCCCCTCGCCGTCCAGCTCGGTCTCCTCCACCTGCAGGCCGGCGGTGCGCTCGCCGCCCAGCACCGCGACCGGGCGCGCCCAGAACCGCAGCTCGATGCTGCGGGGGAGGTCGCGGGCGGGACGCGCGGCCCACTCGGACAGGATCTTGAGGTTGGTGCGCGCCGCGCGCGCGGCACCGAGCACGGCACTGCCGTTGGGATCGACGTCGACCTGCTCGGGCCGCACCCGCACCTCGGCGTTGTCGATCCTGCCGAGGTCGCGCAGCTCGGGCGCGGTGAACTTGGCCTGCAGCGGGCCGCGCCGGGCCAGCAGGGCGATGCGCCGGATCTTGCTGGCGGCCAGCACATCGAGCATGGGCTGGGGGACGTCGGTGCGGTGCAGCTCGTCGGCGCTCTTGGCCAGGATGCGCACGACGTCCAGGGCGACGTTGCCCGCCCCGACCACCGCGACCTCCTCGGAGTCGAGCAGGAAGGACTCGACCCCGGAGTCGGGGTGGCCGCAGTACCAGTTGACGAAGTCGGTGGCCGCCACGCTGCCCGGCAGGTCCTCGCCGGGAACGCCCATCCGGCGGTCGACGCTGGCGCCGGTGGCGAAGACGACCGCGTGGTAGGCGCGCGCCAGGCCCTCGCGGGTGAGGTGGCGCCCGAACTCCACGCCGCCCACGAACCGCACGCCGGGGCGCTCCAGCACCTCGCGCAGGGACCGGGCCACACCTTTGATCTTGAGGTGGTCGGGCGCGACACCGTAGCGCACCAGACCGTAGGGGGTGGGCAGCCGGTCGACGATGTCGACGGCCACCTCTTCACGGCTCTGCCTGGTGAGCGCGTCCGCGGCGTAGATACCGGCGGGGCCGGCGCCGATCACCGCCACCCGCAGGGGCTCGGGAGTGGTCATGGCCCCATTCTGACCCATAGCCCCGGCATCGCGCCGCATCGCCGGCACGGCGGTTCAGGCGCCGCGCCGGGCGCCGGTCGGGCCGCCGGGCGCCGCCTGGGACGGGGCCGGCGCCCGGCGTCGGGAACCGGGAGGGGGTGGGGAGCGGCGGGCGGCGGTGCGGCCCTCCCGTGATGGAGCGCGGGACCGCTACTTGCTCGCGGTTTCCTCGGCGGCCCGCCGGTCGGACTGGCGCGAGACGGTCTCGGTGAGCTTTCGGGCCAGGCTCTGGGGGGTCAGGCCCAGCTCGGCGAGGATGTCGTCGCGCTTGGCGTGGTGCAGGAACTCCTGCTCGATGCCGAAGGTGCGCACCGGGATGTCCAGTTCGGCGTCGCGCAGCGCGCGTGCCACGGCGTCGCCCACGGCGCCCACACGGCCGTTGTCCTCGACCACCGCGACCACCCGGTGGCGGGCGGCCTCCTCGACGAGCACCGGGTCGAGCGGCTTCACCCAGCGGGGGTCGACCACGGTGACGCCGATGCCCTGGTCGGCCATGCGGTCGGCGACCTCGCAGCAGGTCTGGGCCATGGGTCCCACGGCGACGAGCAGCAGGTCCTCGCTCTGGCCGCCGCGGATGGCCCGGCGCAGCACGTCCATCGAGCCGGTGCGCCCCACCGCCTCGATCTCGGGCGCAACCGCGCCGGTGGGGTAGCGCAGCACGGTAGGTGCGTCGTCGACGTCGACGGCCTCGCGAAGCTGCTCGCGCAGCCGGGGCGCGTCGCGCGGCACGGCCAGCCGCAGCCCGGGCACCACCTGCAGGATGGACAGGTCCCACATGCCGTGGTGGCTGGCGCCGTCGGGGCCGGTGACCCCGGAGCGGTCCAGGCAGAAGGTCACGCCCTGGCGGTGCAGGGCGGCGTCCATCAGAACCTGGTCGAAGCAGCGGTTGAGGAAGGTGGCGTAGACCGCGACGACGGGGTGCAGCCCGCCCATGGCCAGCGCGGTGGCCGAAGTCGCGGCGTGCTGCTCGGCGATGCCGACGTCGAAGCAGCGGTCGGGGTAGGCCTCGGCGAAAGGCGCCAGGCCCGTGGGGTGCAGCATCGCGGCGGTGATTCCCACGAGGTCGGACCGTTCGGCGCCGAGGGCGACCATCTCCCGGCTGAAGACCTTGGTCCACTTCTGCGGTGCGGGCGCGGGCTGCTCCCCCGTCGCCGGCGCGGGCTTGGCCGCGCCGATGGCGTGGAACTGGTCCTCCTCGTGGTTCTCGGCGGGGGCGTGGCCCTTGCCCTTCTGGGTCAGGCAGTGCACGATCACCGGGCCGCCGAAGTCGCGCGCGCGGCGCAGCGCCTTCTCCACCGCCTGCTCGTCGTGGCCGTCGATGGGGCCGAGGTACTTGAGGCCGAGGTCCTCGAACATCATCTGCGGCTGGATGGCGTCCTTGAGGCCCTTCTTCAGCCCGTGCAGCGCCTCGTACAGCGGCTGGCCCACCACCGGCGCCCGGTTCAGCGCGGTCTTGGCCAGATCGAGGGCCTGCTCGTAGCCCTGGGTCATGCGCAGGGACGCGAGGTGGTCGGCCAGGCCGCCGGTGGTCGGCGAGTAGGAGCGGCCGTTGTCGTTGACGACGATGACCACCCGGCGGTCGGGGGCGGACGCGATGTTGTTCAGCGCCTCCCAGGCCATGCCGCCGGTGAGGGCGCCGTCGCCCACCACGGCCACCACGGTGCGGTCGGAGCGGCGCTGGATGACGTTGGCCTTGGCCAGGCCGTCGGCGTAGGACAGGACCGTGGAGGCGTGGGAGTTCTCGATGAAGTCGTGCTCGGACTCCTCCCGCGAGGGGTAGCCCGACAGCCCGCCCTGGCTGCGCAGCTTGGAGAAGTCCCGGCGGCCGGTGAGGATCTTGTGGACGTAGGACTGGTGGCCGGTGTCGAAGAGGACCGGGTCGCGCGGCGAGTCGAAGACCCGGTGCAGCGCGAGGGTGAGCTCGACGACGCCCAGGTTGGGACCCAGGTGGCCTCCGGTGCGGGTGACCTCGGTGATGAGGAACTCCCGGATCTCGGCGGCAAGCCGCGGCAGGTTCTCCGCCGGTAGCCGCTTCAGGTCCTCCGGATTGCGCAGCGAGTCGAGTTGCGTCAACGTCTCGTCAGTCCCCTCGTCCGGCGTGTCCGCACAGCGGTGCCTCCTGCGCGCCCGGCACGCCCATCCTGCTCGGTTGCACCGAGTCTATGAGCCGCTCGATGCACGTGTTAACCGAACCCGCCACCCGTCCGCGCGGCCGCGGCCACCCGGCGCATCTCGGCCGCGATGCCGTCGGCGCTCCAATGGGCGTTGAGGCCGCTGGGGTTGGGCAGCACCCACACCGGCGTACCGACGATCGGCTCCGGGCGCGGGCCGATCCGGGCCGCCGGGTCGCCGAACGCCTGGCGGAAGGCGGTCACCCCCAGCACCGCCAGCGCCCCGGGCCGGTGCACGCGCAGCGTGCGCTCCAGGTCGGCGGCGCCCGCCCGCAGCTCCTCGGCGCTCAGCTCGTCGGCGCGCGCGGTGGTCCGGGCGGCCAGGTTGGTGATCCCCAGCCCCCATTGCGGGAGCAGGTCCTGCTCGTCGGGGCGCAGCCGCCGGGGGGTGAGGCCGGCCCGGTGCAGCGCGGGCCAGAACCGGTTGCCGGGGCGGGCGAAGTGGTGGCCGCTCCAGCCGGAGTAGAGGCCGGGGTTGATGCCGCAGAAGAGGATGTCCAGGCCGGGCGCGAGGATGTCGGGGATCACGGCGCCGCGGGCGGCCGCGAGCTCCTCCTTGCCGGGGCGCCGGGCGGGCCTGCCGCCGGGGCCGACCTCCTCGGGCTCCCGGGGCTCCTGTGCGTCCTCCGGGCTGCGTGGGGAGCTCATCGCCCCGAACCTACCCCAGCACCGACTGCACCAGCAGCACGGCGCCGGAGACGGTGACCACCGCGAGCAGGGCGGTCCGCATGCGGCCCGCGTCGACGACGCGGCACAGCGGGCGCCCGACCAGGAACCCGACCACCACGAAGGGCATCAGCCACAGTCCTGCGGCGGCCTCGTCGGCGTGCAGTTCGCCGCCCGCGGCCAGCATGCCCAGCGACATCAGGGCGCTGACGAGGAAGTAGGCGCCCAGGGTGCCGCGGATGCGGCTCGCGCTCTCGTGCTGGTAGAGCAGCGCGACGGGCGGCCCGCCGATGGAGGTCGCGGTGCCCGTGAACCCGGACACCAGTCCGGCGGCCAGCAGCGACCGGCGCCGGATGCGCACCCGCACCTCGCGGACCGACAGGGCCACCGCGACCAGCACCATCGCACCCACCCCGCCCGCGATCACCTCGGGGTCCGCGGTGGCCACGAGCCACACCCCGGCCAGCGAGCCGGGGGTGCGCCCCACGACGGCCCAGAACAGCCCGTGCCGGTCGATGCCGCGCCATTCCACCGCCACCGTGAACGCGGGCAGTACACAGGTGGCGATCAGCATCGCCCCCGGAAGTCGGAGGCCAAGCGGGTCTTAGGAAGACAAAACAGGCAGTCAACTCCTTGGCTCACAGAACGACATGGCTACGATCCGACTTGCCCAGCAGCACGGCCGTGCCCGCTACCAGAAGGAAGGAGAGTTCGGGCATAGGAGGCCGACGCTATATCCCCCTTTGTCCGATCGGAACTGAGGGGTAGGGCCATGGGACCTCTTCCGGCTCCGCCCCTGCACAGGGCGGCGCCCCCAGAGGGGAGGGGCTCTGGGGGCGCCGGGGGCGGCCGCACCGCACCGGGGGTGGGAGAGGGACGGGGCGGCCGGGGATGCGTGCGCCGGGAGTGCGCACGCGGGGGTCGATCAGCCTCCTCGTGCGTGCGCGCGGCGGCTGCGGCGCGACATCGCGTCGAGGGTGACGGCGATCAGCAGCACCAGGGCGGTGATCATGAACCGCACCGGGGTGCCCATCTGCAGCAGGTACAGGCCCGAGGTGATGGCGCCCAGCACCAGTCCGCCCAGCAGGGCGGAGTAGGCGTTGCCGCGACCGCCGAAGAGGCTGGTTCCGCCGATGACCGCGGCGGCGATGCCCATCATCAGCTCCTCGCCGGCAGCGGTGTCCAGGCTGGCCGAGAAGGAGCGCGAGACCAGCATGATGCCGCCCATGGCCGAGAGCATCGAGGCCAGGGCGAACACCGAGATCCGCACCCGGTCGACGTTGATACCGGCGCGGCGGGCCGCTTCGGCGCCGCCGCCGACCGCGAAGACCATGCGCCCGTAGCGGGTCTTGCGCAGCATCAGGTCGAAGGCGACCACGAACCCGACGAAGATCAGGAACGCCAGGGGCACGCCCTTGTACTGGTTGAGCACGTAGACCGCGCCGAAGACCGGGACGGCCAGGGCGAGGCTGCGCACCGCGATCTCCAGCGGCGACATGGCGACGAGACCGGCGGCCGCGCGGCGGCGCTCCCCGTAGAGGGTGAAGACCACGAACGCGCCCACCGCCACGGCCGCGATGCCCCAGCCGAAGGCCGGCACGAAGAACGTGTGGGTGAGAGCGGCGATGGGACCGCTGTCGCTGATGTTGATCGTGCCGTCGCTGCCCAGCAGCTGCAGCTGCACCCCCTGCCAGCCCAGCAGGCCCGCCAGGGTGACGACGAACGCCGGCACGCCGACCTTCGCGAACATGGTTCCGTGCAGGATGCCGATGACCAGGCCGGTGGCGGCCGCGGCGGCGATGGCGAGCCATTCCGACACGCCCATCCGCACCGCCAGCACGGCCAGGACCGCCGCCGAGGCGCCGGCCACCGAGCCGATCGACAGGTCGATCTCGCCCAGCAGCAGCACCATGATGACGCCCGTGGTCATCAGGCCTACACCGGCGATCTGGACCGTCAGGTTGGAGAGGTTCTGCGGCGAGAGGAACCGCTCGTGCATGAGCTGGAAGACGATGCAGATGAGGATGAGGCCGACGATCACCGGCAGCGGGCCGAGCTCGCCGCCGCGGATCCGGCGCTTGAGCGCGGCCAGCAGGCTCGCGGGGCTGGTGCGGGTGACGATCAGCCGCGGGTCCTGATCGAACGCGGGGTCCTTGCCGGTTCCGGCGTCACTGGAGGCGGGTGCTTGCTGTGCCATCACGCTTCCTCCGTCCGGGTCGCCGAAGCGCGGCGGGAGACCGGGTTGTCGGACGCGCCGGTGATGGCCGCCACGATCTCCTCGTAGCTGGTGTCCTCGACGCCGAAGTCGCCGGCGTTGCGTCCCAGGCGCAGCACCGCGGCCCGGTCGGCGACCGCGCGGACGTCGGCCATGTTGTGGCTGATGATGAGGACGCCGAGTCCCCGGTCGCGCAGGCGCTCGATCAGGTCGAGCACCTGGGCGGTCTGGGCCACGCCCAGCGCGGCGGTGGGCTCGTCCAGCAGCACGACCTTCGGCTCGCCCAGCAGCGAACGGGCGATCGCGATGATCTGCCGCTGCCCGCCGGAGAGGGAGGCGACGGGCACCCGGAGGCTGGGCATCTTGACCGAGAGGGAGTCGAGCAGCTTCAGCGCCCGCCGCTCCATCTCGACCTCGTCGAGGGCGCCGAAGGCGGTCTTCTCGACGCCCAGGAACAGGTTGGCGACGATGTCCAGGTTGTCGCACAACGCGAGGTCCTGGTAGATCGTCGCGATCCCCAGGCGCTGGGCGTCGGCGGGCCGGCCGATCTCGACCGGCTTGCCCTCCCAGAGGATGTCGCCGCTGTCGGCGGGGTTCACCCCGGCGATCACTTTGACGAGGGTGGATTTGCCCGCGCCGTTGTCACCCAGGAGGGCGACGACCTCCCCCGGGCGGACCGAAAGGTCCACCTGGTTGAGCGCCTGTACAGCGCCGAAGCTCTTGGATATCCCGGACAGTTCCAGGACTGGTCTACTCAATGTCGCGTCCTTTAGGCTGCGCCCACGACGGGAGTCGCGTGTCTCGTGTGGTCCCGTTCTCAAGACGGGCGCCGGTTAGCGGACCGGCGCCCGTCCTTCGCGCGGCGTACGCGCTACTGCTCGTCGATGCTCTTGCAGAAGTCGCTGTCGGCGAACCGCTGCGTGCAGATCTCGTCGACGGTGTAGAAGCCGTCGGAGATCACGGTGTCCTCGATCTCGTCGACGGTCACCGGCACCGGCTCGATCAGCACGGACTTGACCTCCTTGCCGTCGCCGTCCTTGACCTTGGTCAGGCCGTAGTCGTCGCCGCCCTGGTACTTCTCGCCGGTGGCCGCGGCCACCGCCATCTCGGCGGCGATGCGGGCCTCGGGCCGGATGGCCTTGTAGACGGTCATGTACTGCTCGCCGCTGACCAGGCGCTGGATACCGGCGATCTCGGCGTCCTGACCCGTGATGGGGGGCAGGTCGTCGACGCCGGCGCTCTTCAGCGCGGCCACGACGCCCGCGGCCATGCCGTCGTTGGCGACGTAGACCCCGTCGATCTCGTCAGCGCCGACGGAGGTGATGGCCTGCTCCATCTCGGTCTGCGCCTCGTCGGGGTTCCACTCCGGGGTGTCGTACTCGGCGGCGATCTCGACCTGGCCGTCCAGGACGTCGTGCGCGCCCTTCTTGAACAGGGCGGCGTTGGGGTCGGTCGGCGAGCCGTTGATCATCACGATCTTGGCGTCCTCGCCGGCGCCCTCCTCGTCGAGCGCCTGGAGCAGCGACTGGCCCTGCACCTCGCCCACGCGGCGGTTGTCGAAGGAGACGTAGTAGTCCACGCCGCCCTGGGCCAGGCGGTCGTAGGCGACGACCGGAACGCCCTGGCTCTTGGCGTTCTTGACGATGCCCGAGGCGGACTCGGCGTCGACCGCGTCGAGCACGAGCACGTCCACGCCCGAGGTCAGCATCGCCTCAGCCTGGGACTGCTGCTTGGAGGTCTCCTGGTCGGCGTTCTGGTAGAGAAGCTCGCACTTCTCGCAGATCTCCTTGAGCGACTCCTGGAAGTACGGCTTGTCGAACTCCTCGTACCGCGCCGTCTTGGTCTCCGGCAGGAGCAGTCCGACCTTGAAGCCCTCCTCCACGCTCGCTGTGCCGCCTTCGTCCGAGGCGCCGGTGGTGGTGGCGCCGCAGCCGGTCGCGAGCAGGGACAGTGCCGCTGCCGCCCCGACCGCGGCGCGGAACATGAATCCGCTTCGCTTATTCAACGGGTTGACCTCCTCTTGCGGTCCCCGAGCCGGATTGCGTGGGGGACATCCAGCGCAGTTGTGCGCCGGATCACTCGGTGGACCAATGCGGTGAAGTCAAACCCCTCCGCGTGTTGACGTCAAGCCTTGAACACATAACCGAAGTGTCACAGACAGTTCATTCAACCGCTGAAGCCAGAAAAACCGCAGGTTAGAGCCATGATGCCCGAAAAGTGAAGGTCCGTGAACCGTGCTGCGATTTTACGGTCAGGTCTCCGCGGCCGCGGCGGCCGCCAGCAGCAGCGCGCCCCGCAGGGCCGCATCATCGCCCAGGTCACCGCGCACGATGCCCATCTGCGAGAGCGCGCTGCCCAGCGTTCCCAGCTCCAGCGAACGGCGCACCGGCTCCAGCAGCGCCTCGCCGGCCTCCATCAGCTCGCCGCCCAGCACCACCAGCTCCGGGTTGAACGTGTTGGCCAGCACGCCCAGCCCGCGCCCGAGCGCGGCGCCGGCCTCGGCCACCACCCTGCGGCACCCCGGGTCGCCCTCCTCGGCGGCGGCGACCAGTTGCGAGACGTTCGCGGGCGTCTGCTCGCCCTGCTGGGGGAGCATCCCCAGCAGGTAGGGCGAGCCCAACACGGTCTCCAGGCACCCGCGGTTTCCGCAGCGGCACACCTGCCCGCGCTCGTCCAGGCCGATGTGCCCGATCTCGCCCGCCGTGCCGCCGGCGCCGCGGAAGAGCCGACCGTTCACGACGATACCGGCGCCCACGCCTTCGCTGATGTGCACGTAGATGAGGTGTTCGCAGCCCGCGGCGGCGCCGCCGCGCATTTCGGCCAGCGCGCACAGGTTGGCGTCGTTCTCCGCCTGGACCGGCACGCGCAGCCGCGCCGACAGCGCCTGGGCCGGGCGGAACCCGGCCCACCTCGGCATGCAGGTGATGGCGCCGATCTCGCCGGTACCGAGGTCGACGGGGCCGGGCACGGAGGCGGTGGCGGCGGCGATGGTCGCGTGGTCCACCCGCAGGCGCGTCAGCAGCGTCTCGACCAGCCACACCGCCCGCCGCACGGCGCGCTCGGGCTCGGCGCCGGTGTCGTAGGCGATGCTCTCGCGGGCCAGCACCGAACCCTGGCTGTCACCCAGGGCGGCGGTGAGGCGGTCCAGGGTGAAGTCCAGCGCGACGACGGCGCCGGGCGGGCGGATCAGCGTGACCGCCCGGGCCCGGCGGCCGTTGGAGGAGGTCTCGCGCACCGAGACGGTGCCCGCCGCGCGCAGGTTGCGTACGATGTTGGAGACGCTGGCCGGCGAGAGACCGGTGCCCCGGGCGAGTTCGGCCTGGGTCAGGGTCCCCCCGCTGCTCAGCGCGTCCACGACGCGCTGCTGGTTGGCCCGCCGCAGCGCCGCCTGGGAGCCGGGTGTCACCTCGACGTCGGTCACGGGCCCTCTCCTCAGGTGCTGAACGCAGGCGCTGCTGGTGAAAGGGAGCTTACAAGACTTGAATTCAGCGCGGGATCCGGGCCCCGGCCGCTGCGCGCCCGCGCTGAGCACAGCCGGCGACGACTGGGTCCGCACCCTGGCCGCGATGCTGCGCGACGCGCAGGCGCGGGCCGGAGGCCGTCGGGTGATGGCCGTGGAAGGCCGGTCGGGAGCGGGCAAGACCGAGCTCGCCGGACGCGTCGCCGCCCACATCGGCTGCCCTCTGCTGCACATGGACGACGTCTATCCCGGCTGGCAGGGTTTGGAGGCGTCGGTGCCGCTCGTGCGCGAGTGGATCCTGGAGCCGCTTGCGCGCGGTGAGGACCCGCGCTGGCGGCGCTACGACTGGGAGCGCGGCGCGCCGGGGCCGTGGCAGCGGACGCCCGTCGAGGGGCTGCTGGTCATCGAGGGCTGCGGGTCGGGCGGCCGGGAGCTGCGCCCGTTCCTGTCGCTGCTGGCCTGGGTGCACGCACCGCACGACGTTCGCCAGGCGCGACTGGACCGGCGCGCCGACGCCGCCGCCTACGCCCCCTACCGTTCGATGTGGGCGCGCCAGGAGGAGGCGTTCTACGCCGGCCACCGGCCGCGCGAGCACGCCGACGTGGTCGTACACAACCCCTGACCCGGCACGCACGCGCTGATCCGGTGGTCAGGGTGGAGCGCCCCGAGCGCGGCGAGGGACGCCGGAGCCTCCCACACATGTAGGCACTGCCGTCCAGGTTCGGCCTGTTCGGCAGCCCACGGCAACCCGTGAGCGGGGTTCCGGTCTTGACGCGAACCCTTTGCCTGCCGTCTAGTACCCGCCGCCGTCCTCGCCGTCCTCGTTCTCGCCGTCCTCGCCGCCGTCCTCGCCCTCGCCCTCGCCGCCTTCGCCCTCCTCCTGCTGCTGGGAGTCCTCGCCGTCGCCGCCCGAGTCGTCGTTGCAGGCGGCGAGCGAGAAGACGGCGGCCAGGCCGATGGCTCCCGCGGCGACCAAGCGCCGCAGCGTGCCCACGTTCCGCGTGTGCATCCGGCTCCTCCTCGAAGTGGGACGCCCCGCGCCGATGCCGTCGGCCGCGTATTCCGGCCGATCGGCGCATGTCGGCGACGCGGCGAGTCTAACCCTCCGTACCGGCGGCGGCCAGGAACCGCGGCGGCGGGCCCGCTGCCTGCGCCGCGGGCCCGTGCGGGCTACCGGTCGTCCTGCATGTCCCCGCCTTCGTCCTGCATGCCCTCGTCGCCGCCCATGGACTCCCCCTCGTCCATGCCGTCGCCGGAGCCCTCGTCGGCGGAGTCCTCGCCGCCCATGCCGTCGCCGGAGCCCTCGTCCATGGACTCCTCACCACCCATGTCCTCCTCTCCGCCGTCCTCCATGCTCTCGCCGCCTCCCTCGTCCTGCATGCCCTCTTCCGCGCCCTCGTCCTGCATGCTCTCCTCGCCGCCGCCGTCCTGTTCGGCGCTGACCTCGTCGCCGCCGCCCGAGCCGCCGTTGCAGGCGGCCAACGAGAGAATCGCGGCCAGGCCGATGGCTCCGGCGGCGACCAGGCGGCGCAGGGTGCTGAGGGGTCCGGTGGACATGGGTGTCTCCTCGTACTCGTTCGATCACATGGTGGCGCCGCCGCAGGACACGGCGGGGCCGGGCCGCGGGGCCGGGCGGCCCCGCGGAGTTCGTGGGGAGGCCGTCCTAGGAGACGGTCACGTCGACGGTGTGGTAGCCGGTGGCGCCGTCGGGGGCGGGCCGCGCCTCGTCGGCGGTCTGGGTATGGCCCGACCGGTCGGAGGCGCGCACGCTGATCCGGTGCTCGCCGGGCTCGGCGTCCCAGTCCAGGACCCACTGGCGCCAGGTGTCGGCGGTGTCCTCTGCGGCCAGGCGCGCCGGCTGCCACGGGCCGTCGTCCACGCGGACCTCGACCCGGTCCACACCGACGTTCTGCGCCCAGGCCACGCCGGCGACGGGCACTGTTCCGGCGGCCACCTCAGCGCCCGCGCGCGGGGTGCCGATGCGCGACTGGGTCTTGATCGGCGCCCGCTGCGCCCAGCCGCGCGGCACCCAGTAGGCGTCGAAGGCGTCGAAGGTGGTCAGCTCCATCTCCTCGATCCACTTGCACGCCGAGACGTAGCCGTAGAGGCCGGGCACCACGACCCGGGCGGGGAACCCGTGGTCGGCGGGCAGCGGCCGGCCGTTCATGCCGATGGCCAGCATGGCGTCGCGGCCGTCCATCACCGCCTCGACGGGGGTGCCGATCGTCATGCCGTCCGTGGAGCGTGAGACGAGCTGGTCGGCCCGGCCGCCCTCGCCGGGCGGGCGGACGCCCGCCTCGCGCAGCAGTGCGGCCAACGGCACGCCGATCCAGCGCGCGTTGCCGACGTAGGAGCCGCCCACCGGGTTGGAGACGCAGGCCAGGGTGACGTCGCGCTCGACCAGGTCGGTGCGCTCCAGCAGGTCGGCGTAGGTGTACTCGCGCTCGCTCGCGCCGCGGCCGTGGATGCGCAGCCGCCAGCTCGTGGCGTCGATGCGCGGGATCGACAGGGCGGTGTCGACGCGGTAGAAGTCGCCGTTGGGCGTGAAGAAGGAGCTGAGCCCGTCGACGTCGAGTTCGGCTCCATCGGGCAGCGGCGGAGCCGGGGAGTCGGGGCGGGGCAGCCGGACCGCCTCGCGGCTCGCTTCGACACCGGCCTGCGCGGTGGCGTACCACCGGCCGCCGGTCCCGGCGCCCGCCGAGAGCAGGGCCGCCGAGCCGGCCAGCAGGACGAACCTGCGGCGGTCGAACCCGCCCGGAGCCGCGGTCGGCGCGGCTGTCGGGCCGCTGTCGGCAGGCGCGGGGGCTGCCTGGGCACCCGCGGAGGGCGGAGTGTCGGCGCCGGTCGGAGTGCCGGCTTCGGACAGGGAGTACGCGCCGGCGGCGGTGTCGGCAGAGGCGTCTGCGGCCGCGGGCTCCGCGTCCTCGTCGGCGTTTCGCGCTCCGGCCGTATCGGCGGCGATCCCCTCGGCGGCGACCGCGTCCTGCCCGCCCGGCTGCGCTGCACCGGGCGCGGACGGGCTCTGTGGCGGAGCGGCACGCACCAGCACACGCAGCAGGATCAGCGCCACCACTCCCCCGGCCACCGAGGGCAGCGCGTAGACCGCGTCCGCCTCCGGCCGGGTCAGGGCGGCGGCACCGGCGATCACGGCCAGCGCGGCGATCCCGGCGTCGCCGACCCACGCGCGCCGCAGCGCTCCGACGCCGATCGCGGCCACGAAGAGCGCGAGCAGCACCGCGGTGCCGGCGACGAGCAGCGGCCGGTCGGCCTCGCCCACCGCAGCGATCGCGAACTCCCGCAGCGCCTGCGGGGTGAGGTCGATGACGGCCTGGCCGACCGCGATCAGCGGGGTCGCCTGGGGGCGGATCAGGGCACCGGCGATCTCGGCCGTACCCAGGGCCGCGCCTGCGGCGATCAGGCCGCACAGCGCGCCGACGAGCGGGCGGGGGCGCTCCGGCGGCGGCTGGGCGCCTGCCGGTTCTGCCGCCGAGGTGTTTTGATGATCGGACACGCCCCTGCTTCGGAGCTGCTACCGGTGGGGAGACGACCCGTTCGATAACGAAGAGGTAACAGCGTTCGCGCGGGTCGGGCACCGGGGTCGCCTCCGCCGCCGCGACTCCGAATGCAGGAGGGAACACGACGAGACGTGCCGGAACCGAGGACGGTGACACGGGTGGAGCAGGCGATACCGGCGCAGCCGCCGCGCCGCGCGCAGGGGCCCGAAGGCGAGGTGAGCGGCCGGGACGGTCCCGACGGCGAGCACCGGCTGGTCGGGTTGCTGCAGCGCACCGCGTTGGGCGAGCTCGACGCCTTCGAGGCGGTCTACCGCGAGCTGGCCGGCCCCGTCTTCGGCCTCGTCCGCCGCGTCATGCTGGACCGCGCCCAGGCGGAGGAGGTCACGCAGGAGGTGTTCACCGAACTGTGGCGACTGTCCGCGCGCTTCGACCCCGAGCGGGGCGGAGTGCGCGCGTGGGTGCTGACGCTGGCCCACCGCCGCGCCGTGGACCGGGTGCGCTCCGAGCAGTCGGCCACGGCCCGCATGGAGGTCGCCGGGCGCATGGCCCCGGAGTCCTCCCCTCCCGACGACGTGGCCGAGCAGGTGGAGCACCGCCTGGAACGGGAGAAGGTGCGCCGGTGCCTGCGCCGGCTGACCGACATGCAGCGCGAGACGGTGCGGTTGACCTACTACACCGGCTACACCCAGCGCGAGGCGGCTGAACTGCTGGGGGTGCCGCTGACCACGGTGAAGGGCCGACTGCGCGACGGGCTCATCCGGCTGCGCGACTGCCTGGGGGTGATGGTGTGAGCCTGCCGGAGCGCGACGTGCACGGGCTGACCGCGGCGTACGCGGTCGACGCCCTGAGCGGTGAGGAGCGCGAACGCGCGCGGACCCATATCGAGGAGTGCGCCGACTGCCGCCGCGACCTCGCCGAGTTCCACGCCACAACGGTGCGCCTGGCCTACGCCCAGGCCGAGCCGCCTCCCCAGGCCGTGTGGGAGCGGCTGCGCGCGGCGGTGCCCAACGTGCGCCGGCTTCCGCCGGAGACGGAGGACTCCCGGCCGTCCGCGCCTCCCGGAGCGGGAGGAGGCGCCGGCGCGTCCGACGGCACCGGCACCCGCGAGAGCCGGGAGGCCGCGGGTGGCATGGAGGACGTTGAGCGCTCTGCGGCCCCAGTGGGCCGTGGGCGTCGTGCGCGTGCTGAGGGCACGACGGCGGCGGAGGGCACGACGGCGGGAGCCGGTGAGGACGTCCGAGGGGGACACGCGGACCAGGAGGGCCGAGAGGGCCGAGAAGGCCGAGTTGGACAGGGTGACCGAAGTGGCCGGGGTGGCCGAGAGGGTCGGGGCGACCAAAGAGGCCGCGAGGGCGCGGGCGACGCTCGGGTGGTCGACATGGCCGGCCGCCGGCGCCTGCGGAAGCGGTTGCCGTGGCTGATGTCGGCCGCCTGCGCGGTGATCGCCCTGGCACTGGGAGGCGCGGTGCTGGTGATGGGCCAGCGCATGCAGGAGATGAACGAGCACACCGCCAAGGTCGAGGCGCTGCTGGCCGCATCCGACACCCACATGGAGGAGCAGCCGGTCACCCAGAGCGGGGCGGAGGCGACGGTGTTCACCTCCGAGAGCAGCGACATGGTGATGATCATGGTCAAGGGCCTGCCGCCCACTCCCGAGGGCATGGGCTATCAGATGTGGTACGTCGACGACTCCGGGATGCGCTCGGCCGGGATGCTGGAGCGCTCGGGCGACGGCATGTACTCGGGCATGGCCGGCGACCTGGGCCCGGCCGAGCAACTGGGCATCAGCCTCGAACCGGCCGGCGGCATGCCCGAGCCCAGCGGCGAGCCGATGAAGGTGGAGCTTTAGCGGCTTCTCCACGGCGGTGACCAGCGGCGCCGAGCCGGACTCCTCCAGCCCCGGCGCCGCTCGTCGTCGCCTGCCGAAGGCCGGCCGAGCCCGGTGCCCGGCGACCACCGGTACCGGCGCCCGGCGGCCGGCCGAGCAACGAAGAGCAGCAACAGCATCAATCGGCCACGCCCCGCGACCACCGCTACTGGCGCCCGGCGGCGGGCCGCACGACGAAGAGCAGCAACGGCATCAATCGCCCAAGCCCCGCGACCACCGGTACCGATGTCACGCGGTTGCACACCCGACGAGGCAGCAACGCCACCCGATGGCCAGGCCCCGGCGACCACCGCTACCGGCGCCCGACGGCCGGCCGAGCAACGAGGCGGCGAAGACGACCGGCGGACAAGCCCGGCGACCACCGGTACCGATGTCACGCGGCCAACCGCACAACGAAAAGCGGCAACAGCATCAATCGCGCAAGCCCCGCGACCACCGCTGCCGACCCCGCCGGTGACCCGAGCAACGGAAAGCAGCAGCAAGGGCGACACGTGGCCACCCCCGGCGACATCGGTACCGGCGCCCGGCGGCGGGCCGCACGACGGAGAGCAGTAAGGGCGGGCCGGGGACAGCGTTGCGGCCACGACCCCGTCGGTTGGACCGATCCCGGTTTCCGCACACCGCACAGATTCAGGCAATTCGGTCATACCGACCTACAGAACCTCCCCGCAGCACGCACGAGCCGAATCCATCCAGCATGGCGACGCCCTCACACCGCCAACATTCCGCAATACGAAAAACCGCGTGACCATTTGCCCGATTTGCCCAATACTGCAGTCGCCACAGACACCCCTACGGCGACGAGACAGCGCAAACCAGCGCTCAGAGGCCCCTGAGAGGTGCATCAGAGGCATCTCGTCGCCACCGATGTCGACCCAGGGCCTTCTAGGTGGGGCGCATTCCGGACACTCGAACTCATATCACCCCGCTCGAAGGGCGGTGCGGCACACCAGTGCGCCGCCATAAGGCTTAGGGCAGATTCGTCGCCATTTCGGTCACGTGCCCATCCCAAATATCCAATCCGCCCCACCGAATCTGCCCTCAGCGGCCGATGACGGCAGTCTGGCGCTGGCGCGCTCTTGCCTATGTGGTGACCGCAGACCCCACCACCCACAGCCCTCGCCGCCCCCGACGCCCGCCCAACCCGCGACCACCCCAACCGGTCCACGCAGGCGCCACCACCCACCGCCTTCGCCTCCCCCGTCTCCCGCGCAACCGGCGCACACCCTCAACCGATCACCACAGGCCCCACCACCCGGCGCCCTCGCCGCCCCCGACGCCCGCCCAACCCGCGAACACCCGAACCGACGACCGCAGACCCCACCACCCACGACCCTCGCCGCCCCCGCAACCGGCGAACACCCACCACCCACACCGTCAGACCGAGCCACCGCCGGTGCGGTCGGCTCGGCTGTTACAGGTGGCAGGCGCTGCGCACCGACTGGAGCTCGGCGCGGATGCGTTCGAGGCCCTGGCCGAGCCGTTCGGTGTGGTCGCGTAGCTGGTGGAAGCGCGCCTGGGCCGCCTGAACCGCCGTGGGGAAGCCCTCCCGGGGACCGCTGAACAGCCCGACGGTCCAGGCGACGATCCGCGACAGCAGCCAGGTTCCCAGCACGACGATGCCCAGGCCGACCGCGTCGTAGGAGTCGGGAGCCTCCAGTGACACGGCGACTTCCAGGACGATGACCGCCGCGGCCAACACCAGCACCAGCAGCGGACTGCGGCCGATCCACGCCTTGGCGCGATGCAGCCGGGTTTCGCGGGTCCAGCGTGCCGCGGCCGCCTCGCGCTCCCGGTCGGCCTCGGCGAGCGCCGACCTCCACTCGGCGGTGCGCACACCGCTTTCGCGGGCCGCACCCGTAAGCGAAGCGACGGTCGCGGCGATACCCGCTCGGGCGGCCGGGTCCTGCTCGCGCGCGACCGCGCCCCACAGCGCGGCGTACCACTCCTCCACCTCCGCGTGGCCGCCCGCGTCCGGGCGCATCGGGCGGTCGGGGTCCAGCAGGAGGGAGAGGATGAGCGCGGAGTCGACGGCGGCGTGCTGCGCCAGGCGCGGCACCGCGTCCTCCAGCCGGCGGCGGAAGCCGCTCGCGGCCCGCTCGGCAGCCGCGAGGCCGTCGGCCAGTCGGCGCAGGTCAGCCGATCCCGGGGCATCGTGCAGGGCCAGCAGGCGCAGCACCTCCGGGCGGGCCAGGAGCAGCAGTTCGTTGTCCGGCGGCGCGCCGGTGAACGCCGGCCTGATCCGGGCGAAGCGCTCGCGCAGGTCGGCGAAGCCGGCGGGACGACCGCGGAACACCGGCGGCAGATCCGGGCGCTGCTGGGCGACGAACCAGGCGACGGCGCGGTTGGCGTCCTCGGGGCGGCGGCGGAAGATCGATCGGTCGGTGGACGTGTCGCCGACGTCGTCGACCATCCACGCCTGCAGCGCGGCGCGCTCCTGCTCATCGCTGAAGACGCCGACGGCGGCCGTCCAGTCGGTCTGCATGGCGGCGGCGAGGTCCCCGGGGTCGGTGCAGCGGTGCCCGGCGAACCAGTACGGCGGCACCCCGTCGAACCCGCCGCGGTCGAGGTCGGCGACGGTGCCGCCCGTACGGCCGGGCGGACGGGCCGGAGGCGCGGGGTTCCGACCGCCGAACACGTCGGAGTCGGAAGCGGCGGAACCGGAAGCCGGAGCAGGCGGCACCGGAGCAGCCGGGACCGGGGAAGGCGGACCGTGCGAGGCGCCCGCCGGGCTCGACGGTCCGGGCTGCGAAGGCGAACCGGGTGCTTGCGGGGCCCCGCCGCCGGGTGCCGCGCGCGTGCCGCCCGGGGCGAGGCCGGTGTAGAGCAGCGTGCCAGATCTCTCCTCCGGCCTTTCGCGCCCCACCGGCCTTGCCGGCTCTCCCGACCCGTCCGGATCTTCCAGCTCTCCCGACCCGTCCGGCTCTTCCAGGCCTTCCGGTCCGCCCCCGCCTCGGCCGGCGCCCTGGGCCGGTGCCGCGTGCGCGGCCTCGGCGCGCGCGGTCTCCACCCGGGTCGCGCCGTCCCGGGCGCCCTCGACCCGCGTGCGCTCCTCGCTCCCCACGCGCGTGGCCGCCTCCGCCTGCGCAGCGGCCACTCCCCCGGCCCGCGCGGCCGCGTCCGCCTCCACCCGTGTGGCCTCCTCGGGCGGCGCAGGCGCGCGCTCGGCGCCGGTCCGCTGCGCCCGCTCCCCCGCCGGCCCCGGCACGGACGTGCCCAGCAGCATGTCCAGCAGTCCGCGCGCCTCGGGGCGGCGGGCGGGGTCCTTGTCCAGGCACGCGAGCACGACGGGCAGCAGCGGTTCGCCGAGGTCGCCGGTGTCGGGCTCGCCGGTGAGCACGCGTGTGGTCCGGGCGGCCTGGGTGGGCGCGGCGAACGCCTCGCGCCCGGTCGCCGCGTAGACCATCGCCGCACCCCAGGCGAACACGTCCACGGCCGGAGTGAGCCTGGCACCTTCGAGCTGCTCAGGGGCCATGTAGCCGATCGTGCCGACGATGCCGCTGGCGGTCATCGACGTGGCCTCGATCGCGCGGGCGATGCCGAAGTCGATGACCCGCGGACCGTCGCCGGCCAGCAGGATGTTGTCGGGCTTGAGATCGCGGTGCACGACGCCCGCGCCGTGGATGGCGGCCAGGGCGGTGGCGGTGGCCACGGCCAGCCGGTGCAGGTCGGCGCCGCGCCGCGGGCCGTTCGCGCGCACGTCGGCTTCCAGGGTCGGCCCGTCGATGTACTCCGTGGCGATCCAGGGCTGCTCGGCGCCGGGGTCGGCGTCGAGGATCGCGGCCACGCAGAAGCCGCTCACCCTGCGCGCCTGCTCCACCTCGGCGGCGAAGCGGCGGCGCATGTCGCCGTCGCCCGCCCACGTCGCGTGCAGCAGCTTGACCGCCGCCCGCGTGCCGTCGTGCCCCTCTGCGAGGAAGACCTCGCCGAACCCGCCGCGCCCCAGCGGTTCGATGAGCCGGTACCGACCGGCGAAGCGCTCGCTGTCCCCGGTGCCGCCCTCGCTCATGCCGTCCTTCCCGCCGACTTCTCCGCTGCTTGGACGACATTATCGGTGCCTCCGGATCGCGCAAGGCGGATGCGCCGGATCTCACCGCAGGACCGCGTGACAGACACAGCCGCACCCCCGACCCGCGGGCCTGCGGCCCTCGGCCCCACCCCCGCCGGCCCGCTGCGGCTCCCGCACACACGTGGGGCCGCCGCCCGTCTGCGACGGTCGGCGGCCCCGCGGGCGTCCCGGCGCGCCCCGCCGGCTGCCGCCGGGCGGAGCGCCCCTACCGCCCGCCCTGCCATCCCCGGCCGGGTGTTCGCCGGCCGAGTCCTCCTCGACCGGCTCCTACGCGCTTTACGCGCCCGGCTGCTCGTTCACGGCCCTACTCGCTGATGAGCTGCCGCAGCACGTACTGCAGGATGCCGCCGTTGCGGTAGTAGTCCGCCTCGCCGGGCGTGTCGATGCGCACGTCGGCGTCGAACTCGATCCCGGTGTCGGTGGCGACCTTGACCGTCGACGGCGCCCGGCCCTCGTTCAGCTCGGTGATGCCGGTGATGGTGAAGGCCTCCTCGCCGGTGAGCCCGAGCGAGTCGGCCGACTGCCCCTGCGGGAACTGCAGGGGCAGCACCCCCATGCCGATCAGGTTGGAGCGGTGGATGCGCTCGTAGGAGCGGGCGATGACCGCGCGCACGCCCAGCAGGCTCGTGCCCTTGGCCGCCCAGTCGCGCGAGGAGCCCGAACCGTACTCCTTGCCGCCCAGCACCACCAGCGGGGTGCCCTGGGCGGCGTAGTTCTGCGCCGCGTCGTAGATGAAGGTGACGGGCGCGTCGGCGGGGTCCTCGGCCTGGGTGAAATCGCGGGTGTAGCCGCCCTCGGTGCCCGGCGCGATCAGGTTGCGCAGGCGGATGTTGGCGAAGGTCCCGCGGATCATCACCTCGTGGTTGCCGCGCCGCGAACCGTAGGAGTTGAAGTCCTTGCGCTGGACGCCGTGGTCCTTGAGGTACCGGCCCGCCGGGCTGTCGGGCTTGATGGCGCCGGCCGGCGAGATGTGGTCGGTGGTGACCGAGTCGCCGAGCTTGGCCAGCACCCGGGCGCCGGCGATGTCGGTGACCGCCTCCGGGGCGGCGCCCATCCCGTCGAAGTACGGCGGCTTGCGCACGTAGGTGGAGTCGGTGTCCCACTCGAAGGTGTCGCCGGTGGGGGTGGGCAGCGACCGCCACCGCTCGTCGCCGGCGAACACGTCGGAGTAGGCGCTCTCGTACATGTCCGAGGCGATCGCCGAGCGCATGACCTCCTCGATCTCCTCGGGCGCGGGCCAGACGTCGGCCAGGTAGACCGGCTCGCCGTCGGATCCGGTGCCCAGCGGCTCGGTGGTGATGTCGACGTCCATCGAGCCGGCCAGGGCGTAGGCCACCACCAGCGGCGGGGAGGCCAGGTAGTTCATCTTGACGTCGGGGTTGATCCGGCCCTCGAAGTTGCGGTTGCCGGAGAGCACCGAGGTGACCGCGAGGTCGTTGTCCTGGACCGCCTTGGAGATCTCCTCGGGCAGCGGGCCGGAGTTGCCGATGCAGGTGGTGCAGCCGTAGCCGACCAGGTTGAACCCGAGCTTGTCCAGGTACGGAGTCAGCCCCGAGCGCTCGTAGTAGTCGGTGACGACCTTGGAGCCGGGGGCAAGCGAGGTCTTGACCCACGGCTTGCGGGTCAGGCCCTTCTCCACCGCGTTCTTGGCCAGCAGGGCGGCGCCGAGCATGACCGAGGGGTTGGAGGTGTTGGTGCAGGAGGTGATCGCGGCGATCACCACGCTGCCGTGGTCCAGCTCGGTCCGGGTGCCGTCGGCCAGGGTGACCGACACCGGGTTGCTGGGGCGCTGGCCGTTGACGGGCCGGGCCGGGGCGTCGGATGCCGGGAAGGACTCGTCGGAGGCCTCGTCGACCGGGCTGATGACGTAGTTCTGGACGTCGTGGCGCCAGGCGGGCTTGGCCGCCGACAGCGCGATCCGGTCCTGGGGCCGCTTCGGGCCGGCGATGGAGGGTACGACGTCGCCCAGGTCCAGCTCCAGGTACTCGGAGTAGGCCGGCTCGCGGGAGGTGTCGTGCCAGAGGCCCTGCTCCTTGGCGTAGGCCTCGACCAGGCGGGTCTGCGACTCCGGCCGGCCGGTCAGCGTCATGTACCGGATGGTCTCCTCGTCGATCGGGAACATCGCCGCGGTGGAGCCGAACTCCGGGCTCATGTTGCCGATGGTGGCGCGGTTGGCCAGCGGGACCGAGGCCACGCCGTCGCCGTAGAACTCCACGAACTTGCCGACCACGCCGTGCTCGCGCAGCATCTCGGTGACGGTGAGCACGAGGTCGGTGGCCGTCGTTCCGGGCCGCAGGGTGCCGGTCAGCTTGAAGCCGACGACCCGCGGGATGAGCATGGAGATCGGCTGGCCGAGCATGGCGGCCTCGGCCTCGATGCCGCCCACGCCCCAGCCGAGGATGCCCAGGCCGTTCTGCATGGTCGTGTGGGAGTCGGTGCCCACACAGGTGTCGGGGTAGACCTGGCCGTTGCGGACCATGGCCACGCGGGCCAGGTGCTCGATGTTGGCCTGGTGCACGATGCCGGTGCCGGGCGGGACCACCTTGAACTCGTCGAAGGCGGTCTGGCCCCAGCGCAGGAACTGGTAGCGCTCGCGGTTGCGCTCGTACTCGATTTCGACGTTGCGCTCGAAGGCGTCGGGGCGGCCGAAGAAGTCGACCACCACGGAGTGGTCGATTACCAGCTCGGCCGGAGCCAGCGGGTTGATCTTGCCGGGGTCGCCGCCGAGGTCGCCGACGGCCTCGCGCATGGTCGCCAGGTCCACCACGCAGGGCACTCCGGTGAAGTCCTGCATGATCACCCGCGCGGGGGTGAACTGGATCTCCTGGGTGGGCTGGGCCTGCGGGTCCCACTGGCCCACGGCCCGGATGTGCTCGGCGGTGACGTTCGCGCCGTCCTCGGTGCGCAGCAGGTTCTCCAGCAGCACCTTCAGGCTGTAGGGGAGCCGCTCGGCGCCGTCGACGGCGTCCAAACGGAAGATCTCATACGACTCTTCGCCAACGCGGAGCGTGTCACGGCTGCCGAAGCTGTTCGCGGACACGGTGTTTGCCTCCTGATCTCGCCACTTTCTCCCGGCATCCTGCCGTAACGCAGGGGCCGGGACATCACTGAGGCTGCCCTAATCGAGATGGCCCTGAGTGCGCCTGCGGCACCACCCCACGGCACGCCGGTTTTCCCGTTCTACCAGCGATGTCGGCCCGGCCCCCCGCGCCGCGCGCGTACGGGCGCCGGCACGCGGCACTGCTGCGCGCGCAGGGCGGCCGGTCCGTCCCTGATTCCTACCGCCTCAATTTTATCTCGATATCAAGGTATCCGAGCGGTATCTCGACATCAAGTTAACGTGGCGCGAAAGGCCGGGGCCGGACCGGGAACCCCGCCCCGGGTGCGGCGCGTCATAGAGCCGGTACACACCGGGCCGGTGCGCGGACCCGACACCGGCCGCCGCGAGCGGAGTCCGCACCGTGCGCGCTCACGAGCCCACCCCCACCCGAGGAGCCCCCGCGATGCGCTCACTGCGCGACCTGGCCATCTTCATCCTCTGCGGCAGTGCGCTGATCGTCTGGGGGATCATCACGCTGCTCTCGCCCGGCGCCGTCGAGGTCGCCTCCGCCGGATCGCCCTACTGGACCATCCCGCTGGGCGCGGCGATGCTCGCGGCCGGGCTTGCGCTGGACTCCCGCGCCCGGCGCCGCCGCTCCGCCGCGGCGCGAACGCCTGGGCCGGTGCCGCCGGCGCGGACGGAGCGGCCCGAAGCCGACGCTGCGGCGCCCGCCGAGGAGGGGCCCCGGGGTCCCGAGGGCACCGCTCCTCCTGCGGGCTGAGGACGGATCGCCCCCGGCCGGACTACTGCAGCTGCCGGGAGACCTGCGAGGCGAGCAGTTCCAGGTGGTCGAGGTCGGACAGGTCGAGCACCTGCAGGTACATCCGCTCGGCGCCGATCTCGGTGAACCGGCCGAGCTTCTCGACGATCTCAGCCGGGCTGCCCGCCAGCCCGTTGCGGCGCAGCTCCTCGGGCGCGCGCCCGATCGCCGCCGCCCGGTGCTCCACCTCGGCCTCGTCGCGGCCGCAGCAGACCACCTGGACCGCGGAGTAGGTCATCGCATCGGCGCGGCCGGCCGCCTTTACCGCCGAGCGCACCCGGTCGAAGGCCGCCGCGGTGTCCTCGATCGAGGCGAAGGCCACGTTGTACTCGTCGGCGTGCGCTGCCGCCAGCCGCGGGGTGCGGATGCGCCCGGTACCGCCGATGAGCACCGGCGGGCGCGGAGCCTGCTGCGGCTTGGGCAGCGCGGGCCCTTCGCCGAAGCGGTAGTGCCGCCCCTCGTAGCGGAACGTCTCGCCCACCGGCGTGGCCCACAGCCCGGTGATGACGTCCAACTGCTCCTCGTAGCGGTCGAACCGCTCCCGCGCCGAGGCGGGGAAGGGGATGCCGTAGGCCGCGTGCTCCGGCTCGAACCACCCGGCGCCGAAGCCGAACTCCACACGGCCGTTGCTCATCCGGTCGACCTGGGCCACCGAGATGGCGAGGGGGCCGGGGTGGCGGAAGGTGGCCGCGCTCATCAGCGTTCCGAGGCGCACGCGGGAGGTCTCGCGCGCCAGTCCGGCGAGGGTGACCCAGGAGTCGGTCGGCCCGGGCAGGCCGTTCCCGCCGCCCATCCGCAGATAGTGGTCGGACCTGAAGAAGGCCTCGAACCCCAGGTCCTCGGTTGCCTTTGCGACCGCCAGCTGCGTCTCATACGTCGCACCCTGCTGCGGTTCGGTGAAGATCCTCAAGCGCATGGGGACCATTCTCGTGCCGGCGGCCGCAAAGGCCGAACCGCAACGCACGAAGTACCGGCGCCGCTTCGGCACCGTGCGGACGCGCCGCGCGCACGCGCTCGACGCATACTCGGCGCACGCCCGCGCCGGGCCGGCTCCCCGGAGCGCTTCGACCTGCGGCGCTCAGTCGCGGCGCAGCACCGCCAGGCACTCCACGTGGTGGGTCATGGGGAAGGAGTCGAACGCGCGCAGCCCGGTCAGCTCGTAGCCCTCCTCAACGAACGCCGCCAGGTCGCGGGCCAGCGTCGCCGGGTCGCAGGAGACATAGGCCACCCTGCGGTTGCGCAGCTCGGAGAGCTGCCGCGCGACCACCGGGCCCGCGCCGGCGCGCGGCGGGTCCAGGACCGCGAAGTCGACCCGCATGTCCACCCACTCCCGCAGCTGCGCGGCGGTGTCGGCGTGCTCGACGCGCGCCCACGGCATGTCGCGCAGGTTGTGGCGGGCGTCGCGGACGGCCTCGGCGTCGCTCTCGACACCGAGGACGCGCCCCTCGGAGCCCACCGACTCGGCCAGCGCGGCGGTGAACAGTCCGGCGCCGCAGTAGAGGTCCAGTCCGGTCTCGCCCGGCTCGGGGGCCAGCGCCTCGACGACCGCCTCCGACAGCACCTCCGCCGCCGACGTGTGCACCTGCCAGAACCCGGCGGCGCTGACACGGAACTCGCGCCCGCCCGCGTTCTCGCGGATGTGGCGGCGCCCCCGCACCTGCTGCACCCGGCCGTTGCGGAAGCGCCGCAGCACCGCCGCCGAGGCCTTGGGCTCGGGCAGCGGGGGCAGCTTGGCGCCTTCGGGGGTGACCACCAGCGCGGTGTCGCGCGTGCCGGCAGAGGCCACCGCCTCGACCTCGCGCACCTTGGGCCACTCCAGCTCGGCGACGCCGAGCGCGTCGACGCGGGGGTGGGCGATGCGGCAGTGGTCGATGGGCTCGATCTCGTGGGAGCGGTGCCGCCGCAGCCCCGCACGGCCCGCGGAGTCGACGGCGAAGCGCACGCGGGTCCGCCAGCCCAGGCCGTCGGGCGCGCCGGGCAGCTCCTCCACCTCGACGTCGCGGTCGATCTTGGCGATGCGGCTCAGCTGCTCGGAGACGACCAGCCCCTTGAGCCTGCGCTGGGCCTCCAGCGACGCGTGCTGCCAGTCGCAGCCCCCGCACCTGCCGGGACCGGCGAACGGGCAGGGCGCCTCGACGCGGTCGGGCGAGGCCTCCAGCACCTCCACGGCGTCGGCGCGCAGGAACCGCGAGGCCTCCTCGGTGATCCGGGCGCGCACCAGCTCGCCGGGCAGGGTGTGGCGTACGAAGACGACGCGCTCGTCGTGGCGCGCCACGCACCACCCGCCGTGGGCGACGCCCTCGACGCGCAGCTCCAGTTCGGTGCCGACGAGGCCGGACGCGGAGGCGCGCACGGCGGCGTTCGGATTTCGGGCAGGGCTCAACGCAGACGACCTCCGGGAGAGACGGGTGGGTGACGGGTGAGTTCGGGCTTCGCGCGGGTGACCCCCCGCGCAGCGCCACCGCCCATCTTCGGGCCACTCTAGCCGAGCGCGCGGACCGGACGGGGCCCTGCGAGCTGCGCGGCGCGCGCGACCGCGGCGCCCGCGGGCCGCGCGATGGGTATACCGTCGCCCAGGGGCCGGGCGGCGGCCGTGCCCGACCCGTGAGCTAGGGCAGGAGCGAGTTGGCAGTGCACATCGTGATCTTGGGATGCGGGCGGGTGGGGTCGACGCTCGCGCACACGCTGGAGGACCGCGGCCACACGGTCGCCGTGATCGACCAGGCCCCCGACGCGTTCCGCAGACTGCGGCCGGCCACCGCCAAGGCCGCCGTGCGCGGCGCCGGCCAGGACCGCGACGTGCTCGTGGCGGCGGGCATCGAGACGGCCTCCGCCTTCGCCGCGGTCAGCAGCGGCGACAACTCCAACATCATCACCGCACGGGTCGCACGCGAGACCTTCGGCGTCGAGAACGTCGTGGCGCGCATCTACGACCCGCGCCGCGCCGCCGTCTACCAGCGGCTCGGCATCCCCACAGTGGGCACCGTGCACTGGACCGCCGACACCATCCTGCGCCGCCTGGTGCCCGGCTCCGCCGGCCTGGACGTCGGCCCGCTGTGGCGCGACCCGTCGGGCAGCCTGGTGATGACCGAGGCCCCGCTGGCCACGCCGTGGGTGGGCCGCCGGGTCGAGCAGCTGGAGGGCGCGTTCCCGCTGCGGGTGGCCTACCTGGTGCGGGCCGGGCACATCCTGCTGCCCCGGGGCGACGAGACGCTGCAGGCGGGCGACGTGCTGCACGTGCTGACCCGCTCCGCCGACATCGACCGGATCCAGGCGCGCCTCGGCGAGGGCGCCGACGACAGGCAGGGAGACTAGGATGCGCGTCGCCATCGCCGGAGCGGGCAGCGTCGGGCGCTCCATCGCCGCCGAGCTGAGCGACAGCGGACACGAGGTGCTGCTGATCGACCGCGACTCCCGCTCCATCGGCGTGGACGAGCTGCCGCGGGCGGAATGGCTGCTGGCCGACGCCTGCGAGCTGGCCTCGCTGGAGGACGCACGGCTGGACGACTTCGACGCCGTGGTCGCCGCCAGCGGCGACGACAAGGTCAACCTGGTGGTGTCGCTGCTGGCCAAGACCGAGTTCGGCGTCGGCCGGGTCATCGCGCGCATCAACGACCCGCGCAACGAGTGGCTGTTCACCGAGGCGTGGGGGGTCGACGTCGCCGTGTCGCCGCCGCGGATGATGGCGGCGCTGGTCGAGGAGGGCGAGGACGGGGAGGATCCCGGGGAGGCGCTGAGCGCGCTCTCGCTGCCCGAGACCGACCTGCTGGAGTTCACGCTGCCCGCCGACTCCCCGCACGCGGGGCGGCCGCTGGGCGGACTGGCGCCGGCCCTGCCGGAGGGCATCGTGCTGGTGGCGCTGGTGCGCGAGGGCCGGGTGCACACGCCCGACCCGCAGACGCCGCTGCGCGGCGGCGACGAGCTCGTCTTCCTCAGCAGCGCCGAGTCGGTCGAGGAGCTGGGCGCCCTGCTGGAGTCCGAGCTCTGACCAATGCTCCCGGCCGGCGCCCTGCGCAGCGGGCGCCGGCCGCACCCGCGTGGGCCGCTCGCCGCGGACGGATCCGCCCGGGCGCGCGCTAGTCGGCGGGGCGGGGGCGGCTCGGCGGTGTCGCCGGGCCGGCGTGCCCGGCCGCGCCGTCGCCGCCGTCCGCGGGCGCCTCGGCGGCCTCGGCCGATCCGGTCTCGACCGGGGTGCGCCCGCGCGCCAGCAGCCACACCATGCCCGCGAACGCGGCCACCTGCAGCGGCCAGCCCATGGCGACCTTGGCGATTCCCAGCAGCGCGAACGTGCTGGCCACGCCGTAGTGCTCGGAGGCCCACAGCGGCAGCTGCACCGCGACGCGCACCACGCACGGCGCCACCAGCAGCCAGGTCAGCCGGGAGCTGAGCCGCACCACGGCGGGGTTGGCGCGCCAGGCGCCGACGTCGCCGGTGACGGCGCCGATCAGCAGGCCCATGGCCGGCCAGCGGATCAGGATCGTCAGGGTGAGCACGACCGCGTAGACGGCGTTGTAGATGATGCCGGGCAGCGCGAAGTCCTCGGCTTCGCCGCTGCGCAGCGCGAAGAAGGCGGCGATGCCCATGCCGAAGAGGCTGTTGACCACGAACTGCACCGAGGACCGCTGCGCCAGGCGGACGGCCCCCAGCCCGAGTGCCAGCGCGAAGCCGAGCCCCAGGGCCAGCCGCAGGTCCTCGACGGCCAGGTAGGACAGGGTGAAGGCGAGCGTGGGCACGGCGGTCTCGACCATGCCGCGCTTGCCGCCCAGCGCCTTGGACAGCTGCGCGCGGACCACGGCCTCGACGGTCTGCTCGGAGACCTCCGTGGGCGCGCCTTCGTCGCCTCCTTTGCCGTCGCCTCCTTTGCCGTCGTCGGCGGTGCCGGGGTCGGCCGGCCGCTCGCCGGAGCCGGCCCCGCCGTTCTCGGGCCCGTGCAGTACGGCGGCGACCTCCTCCTCGGAGACCCGCGCACGCCGCGCCGACGGTGATCCGGGAACGCTGTCGGCGTCCGCCGCGGTTTCGGACCGGCCGCCGCTGGTTTCGGCGGCCTCGGCGGCTCGCTGCTGGTCGGTCATAAGCTCCACATTCCGGCGTCGGCTACGCCCTCCACCCTAGGACAACGCGTCGGGGGTCTTCAGCGCTCCGCAGCGGTACGCCCGCGTACGCCCCCTATGTCCAGCGGATACAACGCGGGGAGGACGCGGATACCGGCGGAGATGCACGGCGCCGCGCGCCGACGCGCCGTCGCGGCGGCGCACCGGGACTGCGGCGGCCGCCTCCGGCGGGCCTGTCCGGAGGCGGCCCCTCGACCGCAGTGGGCGCGTGCGGAGGTCACCCTCCTCCGCGCTTGTCCACGACCACCGCGGCGAGCAGGAGGCAGCCCGCGAGCGGAACCAGCGCCGGCGGCACCGCCCAGGTCACCGCCGCCGTGGCGGCCAGCGCCGCCACGAGCAGGGCCGAGCCCGCCGGATCGGCCGCCGACCGCGCCAGGGCCGCGCGCAGCGCGCCGCGCCCGC
>NZ_BAABIK010000045.1:0-29308 GCF_039542725.1 Streptomonospora halophila
CGCGGCGCGGCGCGGCGCGGCGGCCGCACCGGCGGCACGGCGGCCGCGGCGGGCGGCGACGCCCTGGTGTCGCCCATGCAGGGCACCGTGGTCAAGGTGGTCGCCGAGGACGGCCAGACCGTGGCCGAGGGCGACCCGGTCGTGGTCATCGAGGCGATGAAGATGGAGCAGCCGCTCACCGCGCACAAATCCGGGGTGGTCACCGGCCTGTCGGTCGCCGCGGGCGACGGGCTCAGCAGCGGCGGCGTGGTCTGCGAGATCAAGGACGGCTGACGCATTCCGCGGCGCCCCGCCCGCACTGCCGGCCGCGATCGCGCGCCGCCGAGCGCGGTGCGGGGCCGCTGCGACACCGGCCCCGCACCACTCAGCCGAAAGAGGCAGGCGGGCGGCTTACCCGCAGTTGGTGTTCCGCTTGCCGCCGCTGGCCCCGTCGATGTAGCCGCCCCAGTCCACGCACCGCCCCGGGAGGCTCCACTTCACCGGACCCGCGTACGTGGTGTAGTCGCCGCTGTCGACGATCATCTCGCCGTACGGGCTGTCGGAGGGCCCGATGTAGGCGTTCATCGACAACCGCGCGCCGGGGTAGTTGCGAATCGTGATGACACAGTTCTTACCGGTGTTGTTGTTGTAGGTGAGGAACACCGTGCCCTTGCTGCCGACGTTGTCGGAGTTGACCACGACGTGGCCCGCACCGCACGCACCGTTGTAGGCCGCGGCCGATGCGGGGACGGCCGTGGCCACCGCGGCCGTCATCGCTCCGGCGAGCGCCAGCCCGGCGGCCGCCGCGCGGGTCAGGATCCTGCTTGTCCTCATTCGGTCTCCGGTTCCCAGGTCCGGCCGCCGACGGGCGGCCGGTGTCCGCTCGGTGCGCCGCCCGTCGCGGCGCATTCGGGACCTACGACGCGGCGAGTGCCGCTGTGGCCGCAGACCCGAGTGTGCGTTAGGACACATCGGCCAAGCGCGGGCCTCCCGTACGCATCGGCACGCGTGGTGTGATCCGCGTGACAATCCGTGCCAGGTCGGGAATAACCCAGCGATGGCCGCCATTGTGCTCGTTCGTGACGAACCTTTGGGGTCTGACCGTGCGACGGCACATCGACCTGTGCCGCGTCGCCTCCCAGGCATGTCGCCTGGCCTGACGCTCCGAGCCCTGTTCCCGGAGCGCGGGCCGACCGGCCGCGCTCATCTCCCCCGCGGCGCCTGCGCCATCAGCCGGGCGCCCGTCACGTCCTGACTCAGGAGTCACACCGTGCTATCCGCACTCAGGCGCATACCCTTCGCCGTCCAAGTCCTCGCCGCTCTCGTCGTCGGCGTCGCCCTCGGCGTGGTCGCCCGCCAGATGGGCGGCACCGCCGAGGACCCCAACTGGCTCGCGCTGACCCTCGACACCATCGGCTCGACGTTCGTCACGCTGCTGCGCACGATCGTGCCCCCGCTGATCCTGCTGGCGGTCGTCTCCTCCATCGCCAACCTGCGCAACACCACCAACGCCGCCCGGCTCGCCGGGCAGACCCTGCTCTGGTTCGCGATCACCGCGCTTATCGCGGTGGCCATCGGCATCGGCCTGGGGCTGCTCTTCCGGCCGGGCGTGAACAGCGGCGTCGACGCCGGGGCCGCGCAGGCCCCCGACGCCGGCTCCCAGGGCTCCTGGCTGGCGTTCCTGGAGAGCCTGGTCCCCGCCAACTTCCTCGGGCTCACGGCCGACACCTCCGAGGAGGCCGGCGCGCTGACCACCGGCCTGGACTTCAACGCCCTTCAGCTCATCGTCATCGCGATCGCGCTCGGCATCGCGGCGGTACGCGTGGGATCGGCCGCCGAGCCGTTCCTGGCCTTCACCCGCTCGGCCCTGAGCGTCGTGCTGAAGGTGCTGTGGTGGGTGATCCGACTCGCCCCGCTGGGCACCGTCGGCCTGCTGGGCAACGCCGTCTACAGCTACGGCTGGACGACCGTGGGCGCCCTCGGCCGGTTCGCGCTGGCGATCTACGTCGGCCTCGCGCTGGTACTGCTGGTCGTCTACCCGGTGCTCGCCCGCGTGCACGGCCTCTCGCCGCTGAAGTTCCTCACCGGCGTGTGGCCGGCGGTGCAGCTCGGGTTCGTCTCGCGCTCCTCGATGGGCACCATGCCGGTGACCGAGCGCGTGGCCGAGACCAACTTCGGCGTGCCGCGCCACTACGCGGCCTTCGCCGTCCCCTTCGGCGCGACCACCAAGATGGACGGCTGCGCCGCGATCTACCCGGCGATCGCCGCGATCTTCGTCTCGCAGTTCTACGGCGTGCCGCTGAACCTGACCGACTACCTGCTCATCGTGTTCGTGTCGGTGATCGGCTCGGCCGCGACGGCCGGCACCACCGGCGCGACGGTGATGCTCACCCTGACGCTGTCGACGGTGGGCCTGCCCCTGGAGGGCGTCGGCCTGCTGCTGGCGGTCGACCCGATCCTGGACATGGGCCGCACCGCGGTGAACGTGGCCGGCCAGGCATTCGTGCCCGCGCTGGTCGCCAAGCGCGAGCGGATCATGGACGTGGCCCGCTTCCGCGCCCCGCGGGGCCTCGACGGCTTCGTCGCCCCCGACAGCGGGCCCGACAGCGGGCGGGAGACGGCCGCCGGCGGCGAGCGCGCCGACGAAGACGGGGCCCGCAGCGCCGCGGACGGCGCCGGCGGCGAGCAGGAGGACTCCGGCGCCGAGCGCCCGGCCGCGCCGGTCGGCGGGTCCGGCACCGGCACCGGCACCGGCACCTGACCCGACCTCCGGAACCCACCGTACGGGCGGCCCGCCGCAGCGGCGGGCCGCCCGTAGTCTTGGGACCGACACGCCGCTTGCGCGGGAACCTTCCAGCCGCCCTGTTCGTCTTATGTGAGTGAGGGAGGCGAGAGGAACGATCATGTTGCGCCGCTTGGTAGTACCCGCCCTGCTCGCAGCAGGGTTGTCCGCTATGGCGATGGCCCCGGCCAGCGCCGACACCGTTCCGGCGTCCGGCGAGGTCGTCGACGCACTGCGGAACGACAACGTCTTTATCGACCCCGACATCACGACAGACCAGCTGCCTCAGGCCGAACGGGACACGCTGGCCGACGCCGCCGACTCCGCGGCGAACCCGACGTACTACGTGGTCCTCTCCTCGGGCACGTTGAACTCCGAGGCGAGCGTCGAGAACTACATCGACGGCATCCAGTCGGAGGTCGGCGACGGCACCTACGCGGTGCTGGCCGGCTCCCAGGAGCTGGTGATCGACTCCACCGAGCTGAGCGCCTCGGAGAACCAGGCGCTTGAGGAGGAGCTGCTCTCGCAGAACCAGGGCCAGATCGACACCCTGGTCGCCGTGCCCGACGCCGTCGAGGACCAGCAGTCCGCCGACGCCGCCTCCAGCGTCTTCGGCGCCATGCTGCTCGGGCTGCTCGTGCTGGCCGTGGCCGGCGGCGGGTTCTTCCTCTACCGCGGCAAGAAGCGCCGCGATGAGCAGAAGGCCAAGGAGCTGGCCGAGATCAAGCAGATGGCCAACGAGGACGTCGTCCGGCTGGGCGAGGACATCGCCCGCCTGGAGATCGACGTCTCCAAGGTCGACGAGGACACGCGCACCGACTACAGCCGCGCGATGGACTCCTACGACCGGGCCAAGGCCACGCTCGACACCATCCGCGAGCCCGACCAGGTGCAGCAGGTCACCAACGCGCTCGAGGACGGCCGCTACTACATGGTCGCGACCCGCGCCCGGATGAGCGGCGACCCGGTGCCCGAGCGGCGCCAGCCCTGCTTCTTCAACCCGCAGCACGGGCCGTCGCAGCAGGACGTCCTGTGGGCTCCCCCGGGCGGCACCAACCGGTCCGTCCCGGCCTGCCCCGCATGCGCTCAGGCCGTGCTCTCCGGGCACGACCCCGACGTCCGCCTGGTCGAGGTCGACGGCCGCCGCCGGCCCTACTACGACGCCGGCCCCGCCTACGCCCCCTACGCGGGCGGCTACTTCGGCATGGACATGATGATGGGCATGTTCACCGGCATGATGATGGGCTCCATGATGGGGTCGATGATGGGCGGAGGCATGATGGGCGCCGGCATGGGTGACATGGGCGGCGGCGACATGGGTGGAGGCGACTTCGGCGGAGGCGGCGACTTCGGCGGCTTCGGCGGAGGCGACTTCGGGGGCTTCGACTTCTAGCCCTCCGGCACCGCACTCGCGTCCTTCCGACGACGACGGCCCCGGCTGCATGCCGGGGCCGTTTCCTGTCGTGGGCGCCGCCTCGGTCCGCGTTCCGCGCGGCCGGGCGGGCGCGCCCGGCGGCCCGCGCCGACGCGGGCGCGCAGGTAGCGGGAGCGTGCCGCGCCGCAGGCGCGGCGGCGGGCTACTCGGGCGAGGCCTGCATCAGCGAGCGCGCCGCCTCGGTGACGCTGCCCGACAGCGACGGGTAGACCGCGAAGGTGTGCGCGAGGTCGTCGACCGTGAGCCGCTGCTGGACCGCCACCGACACCGCCAGGATCAGCTCGCTGGCGCGCGGACCGACGATGACTCCGCCCATCACGATGCCCGTGTGCTGGCGGCAGATCAGCTTGACGAACCCGTCCTTGCTGTTGGTCATCTTCGCGCGCGGGTTGGTGTCCAGCGGCAGGTTGACCACCCGCGCGTCGATCCGCCCGCTGCGCACGTCGCCCTCGGTGGCGCCCACCGAGGCCAGCTCGGGGTGGGTGAACACGGTCGAGGCCACGGTGGAGAGCTTCAGCGGCGACACCGCCTCGCCCAGCGCGTGCCACATCGCGATGCGGCCCTGCATCGCCGCAACCGAGGCCAGCATGTTCACGCCGGTGCAGTCGCCGGCGGCGTAGACGCCCGACGTGGAGGTGCGCGAGACCCGGTCGACCTGGACGAACCCGCCGTCGTCCAGCCGGACGCCGATCTCCTCCAGCCCGAGGTCGGCCGTGTTGGGGATCATGCCCACCGTCATCAGGCAGTGGCTGCCCTCGACGGTGCGGCCGTCGGAGAGGGTCACCAGCACGCCGTCGCCGGTGTTGGTGACCGACTCGGCGCGGGTCTTGCTCAGAACCGTCATGCCCAGGCGGCGGAAGACGCCCTCCAGCACCTCGGCGGCGTCGGCGTCCTGGGTGGGCATCACGCGCTCGCGGGAGGACACCAGCGTGACCTCGGAGCCCAGCCCCTGGTAGGCGTTGGCGAACTCGGCGCCGGTGACGCCCGAGCCCACCACGATCAGCTTCTCCGGCAGGCGGTCCAGGTCGTAGAGGTGGCGCCAGGTCAGGATGCGCTCGCCGTCGGGCCTGGCCGAGGGCAGCTCGCGCGGGTGGGCCCCGGTGGCCACCAGGACCACGTCGGCGTGGATGCGCCGGTCGCCCACGGCGACGATCCGGGGGTCGACCAGGCGGGCCTCGCCCGGGATCACCTCGACGCCCTCCTTGACCACGCGCGCGGCCGTGTCGTCGGACTGCGCCTGGGCCAGCCGCTTCACGCGGGCGTTGACGGTGGTGAGGTCGACCGACACACCGGGCCGGCCGTCGCTCTCGGCGACGTCGATCCCCAGCCTCGCGGCCTCCCGGACATAGGTGGAGCGCACCGACGTCGCGATCAGGGTCTTGGAGGGGACGCAGTCGGTCAGGACGCAGGCGCCGCCGATCCCGTCGCGGTCCACGATCGTCACGTCCGCACCGAGTTGGACGGCGACGAGCGCCGCCTCATAGCCCCCCGGGCCGCCACCGATGATCACGACCTTGGTCACGTCTGCTTCACTCCTTCCGGCCGGCGCGCGTCGAAGCGCCGCTGCCTCGGGGGCCGCCGCCTGGAACGTCTCTGCTCTGCCGTCTACCCATTGTCCGCCATGCCGGGCGGCGGAATTCGCAACGGGGGCGAGGGGGCGTGCTTACGATGGCGCCGTGGCTCTCTACGCCGCTTACGGCTGCAACCTCGATCCCGACCAGATGGCGGTGCGGGCTCCCAGTTCGCCCCTGTGGACCACCGGCTGGCTGGACGGCTGGCGGCTGACGTTCGGGGGCGAGTCCGGCCCGTGGGGCGGCGCACTGGCCACCATCGTCGAGCAGGGCGGCGCAAGCGTCTTCGTCGCCCTCTACGACGTCCCCGAATGCGACGAAGCCCACGTCGACGCCTGCGCGGGCGCCGGTTTCGGCATCTACACGCGCGTGCGGGTCCGCGCGAGCACCCTGCTCGAAGGCGAGGCCGCCGCCTGGACCCACGTGCTCGACGACTATGAGGGCGGGCTGCCGTCCGCGCTGTACCTCGCGATGCTCGCCGACGCCGCCGAGAAGGCGGGGGCTCCCCCGTTCTATCCGGAGGAGCTGCGCTCGCGGCCCTGCACGCCCTCCCGCTCGTGACCGGCCGGCCGCCGCCGGGCGGTCCGCCGCCGAAAGACGCGCCCGGATGGATCGGCCGGGCGCCCGCCCCCTCCGGGCACCGCCCTTACTCGTCGCGGCGCCGGACTCCGCGCCCGCCGCGCGGTGCGCGCGTGGATCGGCGAGCAGGAATAGCAGGTCGCGCCGGTTCCGGGCGATATGGAACACGCTGCGTTGCGTTCCGGAACTGTTCGACTACACAGGGGTACTCTCCGGAGATGTGAGCGAATCCACGCAAGTGCGCCTAACGACCGGGACCGCCCAGGCCAAGGAACGGGCCGTGCAGGCGGCGAACGAACTCAAGTCCCGCACCGGTACCGACTCCTTCGACGCGATGGTCATCCTCGGCTCGGGATGGGCGGGCGCGGCCGACACGCTCGGCACCGCCGACATCGAACTGGACGTGACCGATCTGCCGGGGTTCGTCGCGCCCACCGCGGCAGGCCACGGCTCCACCGTGCGCAGCGCCTGGGCGGGTGACAAGCGTGTCGCCGTGTTCAGCGGCCGCACCCACCTCTACGAGGAGCACGATCCGATGCGGATCGTCCACGCGGTGCGCACGGGCATCGCGGCCGGTGCGTCGATCGTGGTGATCACGGGAGCGGCCGGGTCGCTGCGCGCCGACTTCTCGGTGGGCCAGCCGATCGTCGTGCGCGACCACATCAACCTGACCTCGGCCTCGCCGCTGGCGGGTCCGGACTTCGTGGACCTGACCGAGGCCTACAGCCCGCGACTGCGCTCCCTGGCCCGCGAGGTGGCCCCGTCGCTGGCCGAGGGCGTCTACGCCTCGCTGCTGGGTCCGCAGTTCCAGACTCCGGCGGAGCTGGCGATGCTGCGGGTGGCGGGTGCCGACCTGGTGGGGCGCTCGTTCGCACTGGAGACCATCGCCGCCGTGGAGATGGGCGCCGAGGTCCTCGGGCTGTCGGTGGTCAGCAACGACGCCATCGGCGCGGTCTTCGAGCCGTTCGACTCGCTCAAGGCGCTGGAGGTCATCCAGCGGCGTACGAAGCGCCTGGGCGAGCTCCTCCACGAGACGATCTCGCAGGCCTGACGCCGCCGCAGGCCGCACGGGCCGCCTTGGCACGGGGCCCCACGCGACCGCCTGCCGCGTGCGCGCGGCCCGGCGGGCCCGCGCGGCGGGCGGCGGCGCCGTGCGCCGCGCCGCGCTGCGCCGAACGCATTCGCACCGAACGCTCACACGAACGCCGCGCACATGCGGACACAGTGCGCCCGGCGGCCGTCCGCGCAGGCCGCCGGGCGCACATGTGTCCTGCGGCGCGGAGCGAGGTCCCCGCAGACCCCGTGGCGAGCCCCCGCCGCATTCTTCGGTGATGCGTCGCGCCGCCGGGTACGCGGCCGCCCGGCCACCCGGCCGACCGTCCGCGCAGCGACACGGGTGGCGATCCGTGCCGGCGGCGCTTCCCTATTCAGTTGACCCATGCCGCCTAGTCAGCGGGACGGCGCGAATCCGCGTGGTCCACCGCACCGCCCGACGATTAGGCATGCCTTACCTAACCAGGAATCGGGGTGGTGGTCAAGCCCCGGCGCCGCGTCCGGCCGGACGCGGCGCGCGGGCCCGCGCGCCGCTCAGACCAGCAACAGGACCACGGCCAGCAGGAAGACCGGCGCGCCGAGCGCCGCCAGGGCGTCGGGCGCCCAGACAGTGGTCGGCTCGTGCGGGGCGGCTCCCTCGTCCTCGGGATCGGCGGGCTCCGCCTGCCCGGGGCCGTCAGCGGCGCCGGCTGCGGCCCGGTTCGCCGGGTCGGCCCTGCGGCGCTCGGCCTCCTCGCGCAGCCGCCGCGCCGCCAGGTCGACGGGGCGCATCGAGCGGGGGTCGGCGCCGGTTCCGGTGTCCAGGAGCGGCGCCGGGCCGTCGTCGGCCCGGCGCAGGTTCTCGCGCACCTTGGTGCGCCGGCTCTCCCGCAGCGGCCAGGAGCGGAAGACCCGCTCGCCTGCGTGGACCCGCAGCACGTCGGTCACGTCGGCCCAGGTGAACGCCGACCACGGCACGAAGGTGTCGCGCAGCGGGTTCACCAGCCGCACGCCCTCGGCGGTGGGCACCACCCGCGGCCGCAGCCACAGCACGTAGGCCACGCCTGCGGTGATCAGCAGCACCGCCCCGGCCACCAGGCTGGAGGCGCCGCTGCCGCGCAGCGCGAGGTCGAACAGCAGCAGCGCGACCACGGCGACCCAGCCCCAGCCCAGCACGCGCCCCGCGGGCGAGATCAGCGGCTTCATCCGGTGGCCCACTTCAGCTGGGCGAAGCCGGGCTTGATCCGCCCGTTGATCAGCGACAGGCGCTCGTCGAACGGCAGGAACGCGGACTTCATCGCGTTGACGGTGAACCACTGCAGGTCGTCCCAGCCGTAGCCGAACGCGGCGGAGAGCTTGGCGAACTCCTCCGACAGGGTCGTGCCGCTCTGCAGCCGGTTGTCGGTGTTGACCGTCACCCGGAACCGCAGGTCGCGCAGCATGCCGATCGGGTGCTCGGCGATGGAGGGGGCCGCGCCCGTCTGCACGTTGGAGCTGGGGCACATCTCCAGCGGGACGCGCTGGTCGCGCACGTACTGGGCCAGGCGGCCCATCTCGACTTTGCCGTCGGCGTCCGGGCGCTGCACGTCGTCGACGATGCGGACCCCGTGGCCCAGCCGGTCGGCGCCGCACCACTGCAGCGCCTCCCAGATCGACGGCAGCCCGAACGCCTCGCCGGCGTGGATGGTGAAGTGGGCGTTCTCCCGGCGCATGTACTCGAAGGCGTCCAGGTGGCGGGTCGGCGGGTGCCCGGCCTCGGCGCCGGCGATGTCGAAGCCGACAACCCCCACGTCGCGATAGCGCACCGCGAGCTCGGCGATCTCCAGGGACCGTGCGGCGTGGCGCATCGCCGTCAGCAGGGTGCCCACGATGATGGGCCGTCCCGCGGCGGCGGCGCGCTCCTGGCCGGTCCGGAACCCCTCCAGAACGGCCTCGACGACCTCGTCCAGCGACAGGCCCTGCTCCAGGTGCAGCTCGGGCGCATAGCGCACCTCGGCGTAGACGACGCCGTCGGCGGCCAGGTCCTCGGCGCACTCGGCCGCGACCCGCTCCAGGGCCTCGCGGGTCTGCATCACCGCGACGGTGTGCGAGAACGTCTCCAGATACCGCTCCAGTGCGCCGGAGTCCGAGGCGTCGCGGAACCACGCCCCGAGCTCGGCCGCGTCGGATGCGGGCAGTCCGGTGTAGCCGGCGGCCTTTGCCAGCTCGACGACGGTCTCCGGGCGCAGCCCGCCGTCGAGGTGGTCGTGCAGCAGCACCTTGGGGGCGCGCCGGATGTCGTCCAGGGTCAACGGGTGGCTCATGGATTCAGGATGCCACCCGTCGCGGCCTGCCCGGACGCTGCGCCGCCGCGCGGCCGGTCAGCGCGGCGGGCAGGGCCCCGCGGGAGGGCCCGGGCGCCGGACGCGCCTCAAGCCAGCGCAGCGTCCTGCACCGGGTCGCCGCCGGCGGCGCGGGCGCACTCCCACAGCGCCGTCAGGGCGGTGGCCGACATCAGCTGCACGCCCACACCGATGGCGCGCTCGTCGACGTCGAAGCTGCCGCGGTGCAGGTCGGCCATCGGCGAGCCCGACTGCGGCGAGTGCGTACCCAGTCGGGCGAGGGCGCCCGGCACGTGCTCCAGATACCAGGCGAAGTCCTCACCGCCCAGGCTCTGCGGCGTGTCGGCCACGGCCTCGGGGCCCAGCGCCTGGGCGCAGGCGTCCTGCAGCATCCGCACGCTGCTGGACTCGTTGACGGTGGGCGGCACGCCGCGGCGGTAGTCCACCTCGGCGCGGGCGCCGTAGCCGGCGACCACCGAGTCGACCAGTTCGCGGATGAGGTCGGGCGCGCCGTGCCAGGCGTCGTCGTCCAGGCAGCGCACGGTCCCCTCGACGACGCCGTCGTCGGGGATGGCGTTGGGCGCCGACCCCGCGCTGACGCGGCCCCAGACGAGGCTGAACCCGGCGCGCGGGTCGACGCGGCGCGAGAGGGCGGCCGGCAGCTCGGTGACGACCTTGCCCAGCGCGTAGACCAGGTCGGAGGTCAGATGCGGCCGCGCGGTGTGCCCGCCGGCACCCGAGAGCCGCACCATCACCTGGTCGCAGGCGGCGGTGATGGCGCCGGTGCGCAGCCCTACCTGGCCGGTGAGCAGCCGCGGGTCGCAGTGCAGGGCGAAGACGCGGTCGACGCCGTCGATGCCGCCCGCCTCGATCACCTCGCGCGCACCGCCGGGCAGCTCCTCGGCGGGCTGGAACAGCAGCCGCACCCGGCCCGGCAGCGCGCCGGCCCGGGCCTGCTGGGCCAGGAACAGCCCCGTCGCCATCAGCACGGTGGTGTGCACGTCGTGGCCGCAGGCGTGGGCCGCGCCGGGCACCGTCGAGCGGTAGGGCACGTCCTTCTCGTCTGTGAGGGGGAGCGCGTCGATGTCGGCCCGCAGTGCGACGGTGGGGCCGTCGCCGGCGCCGATGTCGCAGACGAGCCCGGTCGTGTGCGGGAGGGGCTCGGGAGTGAGCCCGATTCCGCGCAGCCGATCGGCGAGCCGCTGTGTCGTGCGGTGCTCGGCGAAGGCGAGTTCGGGATGCATGTGCAGATCGCGCCGGAATTCGATGAACTCGCGCTCGTGGCGAGCCAGGAATGCGTTCAGTTGCTCCCGCAGGTCACGCCCCTGCATGGGATGGCCCCCTGTTCTTCGTCACATAGTCGGTGCCGGTGCCGCCGCCCGCCGCCTGATGTCCGGTGGCCGAGCTCGGCGCGTTCGCGGAGGGAGCCGCCGTCGGGAAGACGTCGGCGCGAAACTCCGCCACCAGTGAGTCCACGACGTCGTTCAGGGTGCCGCCCTGGTCGATGACGGCACGTTGACGCTCGTAGGACGCGCCCTTGTCGAGGATCTCCGAGACCACGTCGAGGTCGTCGGCGCACCCCAGCCGCGCCGCGACCGGTTCGAGCTCACGCAGGAGCTCGTACAGGTCGTCGCGCAGTGGCGCCGTGCGCCCTCGGTCGTCGGTGATGATCCGGGCGTCCAGGCCGTAGCGGGTGGCCCGCCATTTGTTGTCGTTGACCACCCATGTGGGCGGACTGGGAAGCCCGTAGCCGCGGTCGAGCTGCTGGTCGAACAGCCGGACGAGGCTCTGGGACAACGCGGCGGCCATGCCGACCTCGCGCAGCGTGGGAATCCCGTCGAACATCCGGATCTCGATCGTGCCGAAATCGGGATGCGGGCGGACGTCCCACCAGACTTCCTTGATACTGGATATGGTCCCCGCGCGGAGCAGGGTTTCCATATATTCCTCGAACGCCTTCCAGTGCTCAAGGCGCGGCGGCGGCCCCGCGGTGGGAAGGGCGCCGAAGATGATCGACCGGCTGGAGGCGAGCCCGGTGTCGTGGCCGCTCCAGAACGGGCTGGAGGCGGTCAGGGCCAGGAAGTGCGGAAGGTAGTTGGCCAGCGCGTTGACGATCGGGATGGCCTTCTCGCGGGAGCGCACCCCGACGTGGACGTGCACGCCGAAGGTGAGGATGCGGCGGGCCAGCCACTGCATCTCGTCGATGAGCTCGCCGTAGCGCTGAACCGGTGAGAGCGTCTGGTCGCGCCAGTCGTCCAGCGGGTGGGTGCCGGCGCACATCAGCGCGGCCTCGCGCGCCTCCAGCACCGAGCCGAGCCGCTCGATGCTGCCGGCCAGGTCGGAGCGGGCCTCCTCGACGGTCTCGCAGACGCCGGTGACGACTTCGACGGTGCACTGCATCAGCTCGTGGCGCAGCGGCGGGCTGTCCGGTGTCTCGCTGAGGTCGGGAAGCTCGCCGAGGACCTGCTGGGCCTCTTGGCGAAGGTGGCGGGTGTGCACGTCGACAAGCTGGAGCTCCCACTCCACACCGAGGGTGGAGCGCTGGGAGTCGTTGAATTCGATGGCCACGGTCAACCTCCGCACTGTCGTCCGGCCGGCTCGGGCACCGACGCTGACCGCACCTTAGGCGAGGCGTCGCCCGCTTCGGCAGTGCGTGTCATACGGGGTCCGTTCATCGGCGGTTCGGGCGGCGTTGCGTTCGGATGAGCGGCGCGCGCCCGCGACGGGCGGCGCTGCACCGGGTCGGAGCCGGACGTGGACCGGTGCCGCGCGGGGCCCGGCCGGATGCGGTCGGGGCGTGCGCCCCGCCCCCGCCGACCGGTGCGCGGCGGCCGCCCACGCGGCGCGCGCGTGCGGCGATCGGGGCGCCGACGCGCGGGTTCGCAGGCCGCGACGTCGGGCGCGCCGTTCTCCGCGCTCCATGATCACGCTACACAACAACGGGGAAGAGTAGCCCGAAGTAACCGATACGTGACCTCGACAACAGATTAGCTTTGCGAAATGTAAACAGTAACGGGCACTGAAGAACGAAATGTCGCGAACGTCCCGCCGATCAGTGGTTCCTCCCGATGAGTGGGACCCGCCGGGAACCGCTTCCGCCCGCCGCTCGACCGCGCCGCTCGGTCGCGGCCCTCAGCCGCGGCGGCGGCGCAGCCAGGCGACCACTGCCGCCGCCCCGGCGGCGAGCGCCGCCGGCAGCACCAGGCGGCGCAGCGCGCCGCCTATGCGCCTGCGGCGGTCCAGCCTGCGCGATCGCTCCATCTGCGCGCGCGTGGGGCGCGCCGGCAGCGTGGCCGCCGACGGCCCCAGGTCCTGGCGAACGGCCGTGCGGGCGGGCTCGTCGTCGGTCAGCCCGATCGGCAGCCCCGAGGGGACCGCCCCCTCGTAGGGCGGCGGCACCGGCAGCCAGGTCGCGGTCCAGGAGGCGCCCAGCAGCAGCATCCGCATGACCAGGTTGATCCACACCAGCAGTCCCACGGTCACGGCGAAGGACGCGTAGACCGGGTTGCTCAGCGTGCCGCTGATCAGCAGAGCGGCGGCGGCCTTGAGGATCTCGAAGCCGACGGCGGTCAGCAGGGCCCCCTGCCACAGCAGGCGCAGCGGGCGCCGCGTGCCCGACAGGCGGGAGAAGACCACCAGGAAGATGACCGTGTCGACGGCCACCGCGATCGCCGCCCCCAGCACGCGGGTCGCGCCCACCGCCAGCAGCGAGTCCCGCAACTGGACGAACCCCAGCAGCCAGTGCGTGGCCGCCTGGGCGACGCTGGTCAGCGCGACCGAGCCGAGCAGGCACACTCCCAGCACCGCCATCACCGCGACGTCGGTCAGCTTGGCGACGGCGAAGTTGGGGCCGTCGCCGGTGTCGTTCAGCCACACCCGGCGCAGGGCCCCGCGCACCGCGTCCACCGCGCCGACGCCGGCGTACAGCAGGCCGAGCAGGCCGATGACGCCCGCGCCGGTGCGCGCCTCGGCGATCCGGTCCACCGGCAGCCCGTCGGCCAGTCCGGGCAGCGCCTCGCGCAGCGCCTGGTCGAGGTAGTCGCGGGCGTCGGGCTCGACGGCGGCCGCGTGGCCCACCGCGGCGAAGGCGAGCGCCAGCAGCGGGAAGAACGAGAGGAAGGCGTAGTAGGTGACCCCTGCCGCCAGCCGGTTGCCCTCGCTGCCGGAGTAGCGCTCGTAGGCGCGCACGGCGTGGTCCGCGGAGGGGCGGCGCCGGCGCACCGACCAGTAGGCCTCCATGGCGAGGTTGCGGTAGCGCCGGACCCGGTCCTTCACCGCCGCCGTCGCGGCCATCGGCACCGCCCCCTCTCCTGCGCACCGCCGCTTCGGGTCCCCGCCGGGCCCGGCGCCGCGTCAGCCTGCGCCACGCCGACCGTAGCCAACGTCCTGCCCGGCGGCGAAGTCGGCACACCCGGGCCCCGCGCGCGCTTCGCGGTCGGCGGTGTGACGAACGGCGACCGCATCTTCGACATTCCGAAACCAGACCGATCAAAATAAGTCATTACCGGTCTACTGGCGTCGGCAGGCGCATGATCTAGACTGATCTTGTGCGAACTCGACAGATTTTTCGATCGACCGGCCGCCTCGCTGACGGACGCGAGATCATCTACTACGACGAGTCCCCCGACACCGGGCGGGCCGCCGTCGCCGACCGCAGGCCGCTGCCGCCGTTCTCCACCGGATCCCAGCTGCGCTACGACCCCCTGCTCGACGAGTGGGTGGCCCTGGCGGCGCACCGGCAGAACCGCACGTTCCTGCCGCCGCCCGACGAGTGCCCCCTCGACCCCACGCGGGGCGACCGGCTCAGCGAGATCCCGGCGGGCGACTACGACGTCGTCGTCTTCGAGAACCGCTTCCCGTCCCTGGCACCGGCGTCCGAGGAGCCGGGCGCCGCGGACGGCGACCCGGCGCTCGCGGCCCGCCCCGGAGCCGGCCGCTGCGAGGTCGTGTGCTTCACCTCCGACCACTCGGCCTCCTTCGGCGACCTCTCACCCGAGCGCGCACGCACCGTCATCGAGGCCTGGGCCGACCGGACCGAGGCGCTCGGCGCCCGCCCCGATGTCGCCCACGTCTACCCGTTCGAGAACCGCGGGATCGAGATCGGGGTGACCCTGCAGCACCCCCACGGCCAGATCTACGGCTATCCGTTCGTGCCCCCGCGCATCCGGGCCATGGCCGAGGCCGCCCGCAAGCACCGCGAGTCCACCGGCGCCAACCTCTTCGACTCCGTGGTCGCCGACGAGCGCAGCGCCCGCACCCGCGTCGTGGCCGAAGGCGAGCACTGGACCGCCTTCGTGCCCGCTGCGGCCCGCTGGCCCTACGAGGTCCGGCTGTTCCCGCTGCGGCGCGTGCCCACCCTCGCCCGGCTGGACGAGGCCCAGCGCGACGAGCTCGCCCGCATCTACCTCGACCTGCTGCGCGCCTTCGACGGCCTGTTCCCCCAGCCCGACGAGGGCACCGACCCGCCCACGCCCTACATCTCGGCCTGGCACCAGGCGCCCGTGGAGGCCGAGGGCACCCCCGACGCCGAGTTCGCGCTGCATCTGCAGTTGTTCACGCTGCGCCGAGCCCCTGGGAAACTGAAGTACCTCGCGGGGTCCGAGTCGGGCATGGCGGCGTGGATCAACGACGTCGCCCCCGAGGACGCCGCCGAGCGCATCCGCGCAGCGCTGCCCGCACGGGCGGCGGCGCGTCCCACCGAGAGCTAAGGAGCAGCCTTGAGAGTCCTGGTCACCGGAGGCGCCGGCTACATCGGCAGCGTCGTCGCCGCGCAACTGCTCGAGGCCGGACACGAGGTGTCGGTGCTCGACGACCTCTCCACCGGCCACCGCGAAGCCGTGCCCGAGAACTGCCGCTTCGTCGAGGGCGGCATCCGCGAACGCGCCTCCGAGGTCCTGGCCGACCACCGCATCGAGGCCGTCCTGCACTTCGCCGCACGCTCGGTGGTGCCCGAGTCGGTGTCCCACCCCGAGCGCTACTGGGACGGCAACGTCGGCTGCACGCTGGCCCTGCTGGACGCCATGCGCGTCCACGGCGTCGGACGGATCGTCTTCTCCTCCACCGCCGCCGTCTACGGCGAGCCCGAGTCCTCGCCGATCCCCGAGGACGCCGCGGTGCGCCCCGGCAACCCCTACGGCGCGACCAAGGCCGCCATCGACACCGCGCTGACCGAGTTCGCGCGCCTGCACGGTATCGGCGCCGTGAGCCTGCGCTACTTCAACGTGGCCGGCGCCTACGAGGGCCTGGGCGAGCGGCACGCCCCCGAGACGCACCTGATCCCGATCGTGCTGCAGGTGGCGCTGGGCCTGCGCGAGTCCGTCTCCGTCTACGGCGAGGACTACCCCACCGCCGACGGCACCTGCGTGCGCGACTACATCCACGTCGCCGACCTCGCCGAGGCCCACCTGCTCGCGCTGGCCTCCTGCCGGTCCGGCGAGCACCGCGTCTTCAACCTGGGCAACGGCACGGGCTTCACCGTGCGCCAGGTCATCGACGTCTGCCGCGAGGTCACCGGGCACCCGATCCCCGCGGTCGCCGCCGATCGCCGCCCGGGCGACCCGGCCGTCCTGGTCGCGTCCAGCCGGAGCGCGCAGCGCGACCTGGGCTGGACCCCGCGGCGGCCGGAGCTGCGCCGCATCGTCGCCGACGCCTGGGACTTCCACACCCGCACCCGGGCCGCCGAAACCGCGGCCGGCTGAGCCGCGCGACGGCGCCGGGCGGCGCCGACCCGTCAGACCAAGGCAGCGGACGCGGCCGGGTGCGGCGCCCGCTCAGTCAGCGAGGAGAAACAAGCGTGTTGGACCGCCTTCTCGCGCCGTTCCGGCGCGCAGACAGCCCCCGACCGGGTGCGGCCGAGTCCCCGGCCCCGCCCGCGGGGGCCTCCCCACAGCGGCAGGCGCAGGCCTCCGGCGGCGACGGCCCGCGGCAGGAGGCCGCCGCGGCGCAGGAGGCGGCCCGTGAGGACGCCGAGCGCCTCGTCGACACCGACGACGTCGCGGCGGCGTTCACCGAGGCCTACGGCCGCGAGCCCGTCGGCGTCTGGCGCGCGCCCGGCCGCGTCAACCTGATGGGCGAGCACACCGACTACAACGACGGCCTGGTGCTGCCGATCGCGCTGCCGTGGGGGGTCACCCTGGCGCTGGTGCCCACCGACGACGGCACGGCCGAGGTGCGCAGCGCCCAGCGGCCCGGCGAGCACGTCCGGTTCGACACCGCCGGCCTCGATCCCGAGGACCCCGTCAGCGGATGGGGCTCCTACGTCGCCGGCGTGTTCTGGGCGGCCCGCGAGGCCGGGCACCTGCCCGCCGAGGCCGGTGCGCGCATATTGATCGACTCCGACCTGCCGGTCGGCGCCTCGCTGTCCTCCTCCGCCGCGCTGGAGTGCGCGGTGCTGCTCGCGCTCGCCGATGCGCACGGGCTCGCGGACCTGGCCGCGGACCGGCCCGCGATGGCCGTCATCGCCCGCCGCGCCGAGAACTCCTACGTCGGCGCGCCCACCGGCATCCTGGACCAGAGCGCCTCGCTGCGCTGCACCGAGGGCCACGCCCTCAACCTGGACTGCCGCAGCGGCGCGGCCGGCAAGGTCCCCTTCGACCTGGAGAAGGCCGGGCTGCGGCTGCTGATCGTCGACACCCGCGTCGAGCACAACCTCAGCGACACCACCGGGGGCTACGCCGCCCGCTACGAGCAGTGCACCCGCGCGGCACGGGAACTGGGCGTCGAGGCGCTGCGCGACGTTGAGGACGTGGAGTGGGCGCTGGAGCGGCTGGACGATCCCGTCCTCAAGGACCGGGTGCGCCACGTCGTCACCGAGATCCACCGGGTCAACGCGGCGGTCGGCCTGATGCGCGCGGGCGCCCTGGGCGATCTGGGCGCGGTCTTCAACGCCTCGCACATCTCCATGCGCGACCAGTTCGAGATCTCCACCCCCGAACTGGATCTCGCGGTGGAGACCGCGGTGGCCGCCGGCGCCCGCGGTGCCCGGATGACCGGCGGGGGCTTCGGAGGCAGCGCCATCGCCCTGGTGCCCGAGGACCGCCTGGACCGGGTCGGCAAGGCCGTCACCGAGGCCTTCGCCGGGCACGGCTTCCAGGCCCCGGCCCTGCGCGCGGCCCTGCCGTCGCCGGGAGCCCGCCGCCTCCGCTGAGCCGGCCCCGAGATCCCGGCGGGCCGGGAGGCCGTGCGCGGCCCCCGGCCCGCCGGGGTGAGCGCACCGGTTCGCCGCGGCTCCGCCGCGCCGGAGGCGGGCCTCCCGCCGAGAGGGTCCGCCCCGCCCCGGCTGGGGCCGCGCTCGGCGGCCCAGCGTCGTACCCGGCGCCTTTGACCTCGCCCTTAACCCGCTGCGCCGATCGTGGGGAGGGCCCCGCGCTGCGGAGCCGCCCCTGCTGTCATACGAGGGCGCACCGGCGCGCGGTGCGGCGGGAGAACCGGAACGGTAACGGAGCGAACCTGGCTAGGCTGTGGCGAGTCCCAAGACAGCGAGGGGACGAACCAACCTCAACGGTGTATTCACAGATGGGCGACCAGAGTCATGGTTGACGGGCGACACGGGCGAGGGGGGGGCGACGCCGACCGAACGGGCATGTTCCGCCGCAGCCCCGACGGCGGGGCCGACGAGATCGAGAAGCTCTATCGCCCGCGCGGTTCCGAGCAGCGCTCGGCCGGACGCAGCGGACCGACGCGGCGGATGCCGCCGATCGACGACGACCCGCCGCGCCGGCCCCCGGGCGGCTCCGGCCGCGGACGCGGCTACGACGGCTCGGGCAGCGCGCGGCGCAGGCGCGAGCAGCGCCGCAGGCGCCGCCGCACGATCCTGGTGCTGCTGCTGGTGGTCCTGCTCGTGCTGCCGACGGTGTTCTACTTCTGGGCCGACTCCCGGCTGCAGCGCGTGGAGGCGCTCGGCTTCGAGGGCCAACTGGAGGACCAGCCGGGCGAGACCTACATGATCGTGGGCTCCGACAGCCGCGAGGGCCTCTCCGAGGAGCAGCAGCAGGAGTTCGGCACCGGCGACGCGGCCGGCAAGCGCACCGACACGATCATGGTCCTGTACGTGCCCGAGACGGGCAAGCCGAGCATCGTCAGCGTGCCGCGCGACTCCTACGTGAACATCCCCGGTGTCGGCGAGAACAAGATCAACGCCGCCTTCGCCGAGGCGCTCGGCGGCGGACCGACCCGGCTCGTGCAGACCTTCGAGCAGGCCAGCGGCGTGCGCATCGACCACTACGTCGAGATCGGGTTCTCCGGGTTCGTGGGGATCGTCGACGCCGTGGGCGGCGTCGAGATGTGCCCCGAAGAGGCCATGCAGGACCCCAAGGCCGACCTCGACATCGAGGCCGGCTGCCAGACGATGGACGGCAAGACCGCCCTGGGCTACGTGCGCACGCGCGCGACCGCGCGCGCCGACCTGGACCGCATCCAGCGCCAGCGCGAGTTCTTCAGCGCGCTGGTCTCCAAGGCGACCTCGCCCGGCACCCTGCTCAACCCGTTCCGGTCGGTGCCGCTGGTGACCGAGGGCACCGACACCTTCGTCGTCGACCAGGACGACCACCTGATCGACCTGGCGAGCATGGCGCTGGCGATGCGCGAGAACCCCGCGACCACGGCGGTGCCGGTCGGCTCGACGCCCACGATCGCGGGGGCGGGCTCGGTCGTGCTGTGGGACGAGGCGCGCTCGGCCGAGATGTTCGAGGCCATGCAGGCCGGTGAGCCCATTCCGGAAAGCGCCATGCAGGAGTAGGCCGCTGCGGGCCCCGTGCGACCGGCGGGGCCCCGGGACCCGCCCCGCCCTGCACGATCCCGGCAGGAGGCGCCTCCAGGCCGCGGGTAGGGCAGAGAAAAGGGCCCGTCGCCTGGCGACGGGCCCTTTCCCTGACGTTCCGCACCGCGCGCGCCTACCCCCCAGCGGGCGCACGGCCGGCACGTCGGCCTCGAATGTTTCGGAAGCTGCCCGCGGATTCATCCCGTGAGCAGACAACTCTAAGATAGGGCAATATTCGCGAAACACGCGAATCGCGGAAGAGTGGCGTATACCGCATTACCGGTAGCGATAACCGAGTGTGTCCGCCCGGCACCCCTGCGCCGACACCGCCGTTCGCCGACCGCACCGCGGCGGCCCGCGCCGGCCTGCCGCGTCCGCCCGCGCCTCCCGGCGCAGACGCCGGGCGGGTACACACGAAGGGCCGTCCCGCCCGCCGAGCGGCGGTCGGGACGGCCCTTCGACCGGTGCGGGGCGAAACTCAGGCCAGGCGCTTCTGCAGGTTCTCGTCGAGCACGGCGAGGAACTCCTCGGTGGTGAGGAAGCCCTGGTCGCCGCCGATGAGCAGCGCGAGGTCCTTGGTCATCTGCCCGCCCTCGACGGTGGAGACCACGACCTGCTCCAGGGTGTTGGCGAACTCCACGACCGCGGGGGTGTTGTCGAGCTTGCCGCGGTGCTCCAGGCCCCGGGTCCAGGCGAAGATCGAGGCGATGGGGTTGGTGGAGGTGGGCTTGCCCTCCTGGTGCTGGCGGAAGTGCCGGGTCACCGTACCGTGGGCGGCCTCGGCCTCCACGGTGCGGCCGTCGGCCGTGCGCAGCACCGAGGTCATCAGGCCCAGCGAGCCGAAGCCCTGCGCGACCGTGTCGGACTGCACGTCGCCGTCGTAGTTCTTGCAGGCCCAGACGTAGCCGCCCTCCCACTTCAGCGCGGCGGCGACCATGTCGTCGATCAGCCGGTGCTCGTAGGTCAGGCCGGCGGCCTCGAAGCGGTCCTTGAACTCGTTCTCGAAGATCTCGGCGAACACGTCCTTGAACATGCCGTCGTAGGCCTTGAGGATCGTGTTCTTGGTGGACATGTAGACCGGGTAGCCGCGGTCCAGCCCGTAGTTGAAGCTGGCGCGCGCGAAGTCCTCGATGGACTTGCGGTAGTTGTACATGCCCATGGCCACGCCGCCGCCCTCGGGGAACTTCGCGACCTCCAGCTCGATGGGCTCGCCGCCGTCCTCGGGGGTGTAGCTGATGGTGACCGTGCCGGGGCCGGGCACCTTGAAGTCGCTGGCCTTGTACTGGTCGCCGTGGGCGTGGCGGCCGATGATGATCGGCTTGGTCCAGCTGGGCACCAGCCGCGGCACGTTCTCGCAGACGATGGGCTCGCGGAACACGACACCGCCGAGGATGTTGCGGATCGTGCCGTTGGGCGAGCGCCACATCTTCTTGAGGCCGAACTCCTCGACGCGGGCCTCGTCGGGGGTGATCGTGGCGCACTTGACGCCGACCCCGTGCTCCCTGATGGCGTTGGCGGCGTCGACGGTGACCTGGTCGTCGGTGCGGTCGCGCTCCTCGATGCCCAGGTCGTAGTACTTCAGGTCGATGTCCAGGTACGGCAGGATGAGCCGGTCCTTGATGAAGGACCAGATGATGCGGGTCATCTCGTCGCCGTCGAGCTCCACTACCGGGTTGGCGACCTTGATCTTGGCCATGGGGTGGCTGTCCCTTCGTTTCGGCTAGCCGTCATGTGGCTGGAGGCCGCACCGGGGCATACCGGCCAGCCGCGGCGGGGGCGGCGCGGGGCCGCGCTCGACCGCGGGGAGGCCGGTGTGTCCGCGACACGCCTCATGAGCTCGCCGCCAGGCCGCCGGCCGCCCCGTGGCCGGGTTCCGGGTGGGAGACGACCCCACCGGTGGTCAGCGGGCGGCGGCCAAGTCGATCGAACGTTTGCGGTATCTCGATATCAAGCTTATTAGACGCCTACTGGGACAGTTGCGGCGCTACCCAGGCGAGCACGATCAGCAGCACCGCGAGCCCGGTCAGGGTGATGATGTCGACCCACCGGCTGCGCACCGCGAGCATCCCGAGCTTCTCCTGAGGCAGCAGGGTGCGAAACACCGCGGCCATCATCAGGGCGCCGGCGATCAGTGCGGGGCCGCGCTTGAAGTGGGCGGCGGCCACGATCACGATCCCCGCGGACATGGTGGACAGCACCAGGAAATAGGGCACCTGCGACAACCAGCCGGGTGCTTCGTCGCCGACTCCGGACTCCCGGCCCTCGGGAGCGGGATCGGGCTCCTCGTCTGGCCGGTGCGATTTGGCAGCTACCGCTTCCTCCACCGTGTTCTGGCTCACTGTCAACCCCACGCTAGCGCACGCTTCTCACCGGACCGCTCGGCGCCGGGAGGCGCCCCGGCCCGATCCGGCCGTGCGCGCCGGAACGGCCGCGGGCTCGCGCGGATCCGGCCCCGCAGCGCCGATCGTCCGCGCGCCCGGCCGCGCCGCCGGCCGAGGACGCCCACAGTTTAGTGACGCCCGCCGCCGCCCCGTGCACGGCGCGACGGAATCGGCCTCTCTTGTTTTGAATTCTTCCCGGCCCGATATCCGGACAACGCCGTAAACCTACCGCGATAGCTGTCTAACTCCCGAGTAAGAGCGTAGAACCAACAGCGCCCGGGTAACCCGTGAAGAGATGAGTGCCACGGCGAGCGAGGACCACCCCCTATGAACCCCACTCAGCCAGCTACGACCAGCCGACACAGCCAAGCAGCAAGGCACCCGTCCGCGCCCCGCCGTGCACTCCCTCATCGGCCGCGCCCCACACTGGGAGGAACAACCGTGGACGGGCCCTATATGCGGGTCGAGGAGAACGGGGACGTACAGCCGTTGAAATCCGAGGTCACCACGGTCGGACGCGGAGAGGGGGCCGACATCCGCCTCAGCGATCCCAGCGTGTCGCAACTGCACGCCGAGCTGGTGCGCCGCGGCCCCTACGTCTACGTGGTCGACCTCGGCCTTTCCCGCAACGGCACCCGGGTCAACGGCCGCCCCATAGCGCGCAGGGTCCTCGAAGAGGGCGATGTCCTGAGCTTCGGAAGCGCGCGCTGCAAGATCGGCGGCCTGCCCAGGGAGGAACTCAACCCCGATGTCGAGGTGCGCAGGGGAACCGCACCCGAACTCACCCGGAGGGAGCTCGACGTCCTTACGTCGCTCTGCCGCCCCGCTCTCTCCGACGAAGCCTTCGTCTCCCCCGCGACCGCCCGCGAGATCGCCGAGGACCTGGTCGTGACAGAAGCTGCCGTCAAGCAGCATCTCCTCCGCCTGTACCAGAAGTTCCGGGTCCCCGAGGGGGCCAACCGCCGCACCCGTCTGGCCAACGAGGTCGTCGCACTGGGCCTGGTGCGCCCGATGCCCGTCCTCGAGCGCGAACGCAAGGCCAGCTGATCCCGAGGGGCCCGCCGAACGGGCCGCCGCTGCGGCCCGCCGTCGTCCGGGCCCCTCGAACGGGCCGCCGCCGGAGCCCACCGGCCCCGGCGGTGCGGCACGCCCTCAAGCCGCCCCGCGGCCGGCTAGCCCGCCAGGCGCTCGGCGGCCTCCACCACGTTCACCAACAGCATCGCGCGGGTCATCGGACCCACGCCGCCCGGGTTGGGCGATACGCAGCCCGCCACCTCGCGCACGTCCTGCGCCACGTCGCCGCGCAGCCCGTCGTCCGTGCGGGTGACACCCACGTCCAGCACCGCCGCGCCGGGCTTGACCATGTCCCCGGTGATGATCCCGGGAACACCCGCACCGGCGACGACGATGTCGGCACGGCGCGTGTGCTCGGCCAAATCGCGTGTTCCGGTGTGGCACAGGGTCACCGTCGCGTTCTCGCTCCGGCGCGTCAGCAGCAGCCCCAGCGGCCGGCCCACGGTCACACCGCGGCCCACCACGACGACCTCGGCGCCCTTGAGCGGCACGTCGTAGCGCGTCAGCAGCTCGACGATCCCGCGCGGGGTGCACGGCAGCGGAGCCTCCTCCATCAGCACGAGCTTGCCCAGGTTGACCGGCTGGAGGCCGTCGGCGTCCTTGCCCGGGTCGATCATGCCCAGCACGCGGTTCTCGTCCAGCCCGCGCGGCAGCGGCAGCTGCACGATGTAGCCCGTGCAGGCGGGGTCGGCGTTGAGGTCGGCGACCACGCCCTCCACCTGCTGCTGGGTGGCCTCGGCGGGGAGGTCGCGGCGGATGCTTTCGATGCCGACCTCGGCGCAGTCGCGGTGCTTGCCGCCCACGTAGGAGCGGCTGCCGGGGTCGTCGCCGACCAGGACCGTGCCCAGCCCGGGCACGACCCCCTTGGCGCGCAGGGCGGCCACCCGGTCCACCAGCTCCGCCCGGATCGCCGCTGCGGTGGCCTTGCCGTCGAGAATCTCTGCGCTCATCTGCGTCTCGTCCCTTCCCTGGGTGCGTCCCCCGGGCGCGCCGGCTCGCGCCGCCCGCCCGATGATCAGTGGTAGAAGTGCCGGGTCCCGGTCGCGTACATCGTGATGCCCGCCGCCTCGGCCGCGGCCACCACGGCCTCGTCGCGCACCGAGCCGCCCGGCTGGACGACCGCCCGCACACCGGCCCCCGTCAGCACCTCCAGGCCGTCGGGGAAGGGGAAGAACGCGTCGCTGGCCGCCACGGAGCCGCTCACCCGGTCGCCGGCCCGCTCCACCGCAAGACGCGCGGCGTCGACGCGGTTCACCTGGCCCATGCCCACGCCCACGGTCGCGCGGTCGGCCGCCAGCAGGATCGCGTTGGACTTCACCGCGCGCGCCGCACGCCAGGCGAACGCCAGGTCGGCCAGCACCGCCGCGTCGGCCGCCGGCCCCGCCATCAGCTGCCAGGAGGCGGGGTCGTCGCCGGGCGCGTCGACCAGGTCGACCGACTGCCGCAGGCTGCCGCCGCTGATCGGGCGCTCCTCGGAGCGGGCCGCCCGGTCCGGCGGCGTGACGACCAGCAGCCGGATGTTCTTCTTGCGTGTAAGGATCTCGACCGCGCCGGGCTCGTACTCCGGAGCCACCAGCACCTCGGTGAAGATTTCGGCCACCTGCTCGGCCAGCGCCACGCTCACCGGCCGGTTGGTGGCGATGACCCCGCCGAACGCCGACGTCGGGTCGCAGGCGTGCGCCTTGCGATGGGCCTCGGCGATGTCGGCGCCCACCGCGATGCCGCAGGGGTTGGCGTGCTTGATGACCGCCGCGCACGGATCGGCGAAGTCGTGGGCGGCGCGCAGCGCGGCGTCGGCGTCGACGTAGTTGTTGTACGACATCTCCTTGCCGTGCAGCTGCTCGGCGCCCGCCAGCCCCGGCCCGCCGTCGCCCTCGCCCCGGTACAGCGCCGCCCGCTGGTGCGGGTTCTCGCCGTAGCGCAGGGTGGTGCAGCGGTAGCCCACGGAGGCGTAGAAGTCGGGCCAGCCGGTCTCGGCCGCGACCTCGTCGGGCGCGTAGGCCGTGGCGAACCAGCTGGAGACCGCGGCGTCGTAGGCGGCCGTGTGCGCGAACGCCTGCGCGGCCAGCCGCTTGCGCTGCTCCAGGTCGAAGCCGCCCGCCTGAACGGCCTCGATGACCTCGTCGTAGCGGGAGGGGTCGACTACCACCGCGACGGAGCTGTGGTTCTTACCGGCGGCGCGGATCATCGCCGGGCCGCCGATGTCGATCTTCTCGATGCACTCGCCGAGGGACGCGCCCGCCGACACCGTCTCCTGGAACGGGTAGAGGTTGGAGACCAGCAGGTCGAAGGTGCCGATGTCCAGCTCCTCCAGCGTCGCGCGGTGCGCGGCGTTGGACCGGTCGGCCAGCAGCCCCGCGTGCACCCGCGGATGCAGCGTCTTGACCCTGCCGTCCAGCACCTCGGGAAACCCGGTGACGTCCTCGACCGCTGTCACGGGCACGTCCACCTCGGCCAGCCGCGCCGCCGTGGAGCCGGTGGACACGATCTCCACCCCGGCCTCGGCGAGCCCGTAGGCCAGCTCTTCCAGTCCGGTCTTGTCGTAGACGCTGATCAAAGCGCGCCGAATGGCCTGCTGGCTCACCGGTTCTCCTCTGCGACGTATGCGGTTGACGGTGACTGCTGCGCGCCGGTGCCGCCCAGGCGCACGTGCCGGCCCGAAACGGTCCAGCCCTCGCGCGCCAGGCGGCCGACCACGTCGACGAGCATGCGCCGCTCGACCGCCTGGATGCGCTCGTGCAGCGACGCGGCGTCGTCCCCGGGCTCCACCCGCACGGCGGACTGCTCGATCACCGGGCCGGTGTCGACGCCGGAGTCGACGACGTGCACGGTGGCGCCGGTGATCTTGACGCCGTAGGCGAGGGCGTCGCGGACCGCGTGGGCGCCGGGGAAGGCCGGCAGCAGCGCCGGGTGGACGTTGACGACCGTGTGCCGCTCCAGCACCTCGGCGCCGAGAATGCGCATGAAGCCCGCCGAGACCACCAGGTCGGGCCGGCAGGCGTCCAGCCGCTCGCTGAGCGCGGCGTTCCAGTCGCCGCGGTCGCCGTAGTCGGCGAAGGGCACGGTGAAGGTGTCGACGCCCGCTTCGTGCGCCCGGACCAGGCCCACGGCCTCGCGGCGGTCCGCGCCCACCGCCACGATCGCGGCGCCGTAGGAGGGATCGGCCGCGGCGTCCAGCAATGCGGCCATGTTGCTTCCCGCGCCTGAGATGAGAACGACAACTCGCGCCGACAGAGTGCTTCCTCCTCATGGGGATACGGTGCGGGAGCGCCCCTGCCCGGGCTCGCCGCGCGTCGGCGGGTCCGCCCGGCCTGCGGGTATGCGGGCGTCCGCGAGCGGGCGCAGCACTCCGCAGACGGCAGCCGACGTATGCACGGCTCCCCCGCCCGCGCTGTCAGCCTATCTCGCCAGGTAGCGTCTACTCCACGGGACCCCGTCGGGGCGGGCGCCCGGTAGTGCACCGGCGCCGACCGAGGCCGGACCCGTCTGAGACCGACCGCCGCCAGGCACAGTCCGCGAGGAGCCTCTGTGAGCGATGACCAGCCCCAGCCGCGCAGCGACGGGCAGCAACCCACCGTCGAACGAGGCGGGCTGTGGGGACTCCTCCTCTCCGCGGCCGGGCTGGTCCTGCCGCCCTACGGCATCGTGCTCTCCGCGTTGGGCATCTTCCAGGGCCGGCGGGCGCGCCGCGCGGCCCGCGAGAAGAACGCGACGGCGCCGGGCGCGCTGCTGAGCATGGTCATGGGCTGGGTCGGCGTGACGCTCTCGGGGTTGATGATCATCGGATACGCGCTGGTCTGGGACCAGTACCAGGCCTACTCGGCCTGCTCCGCGCGGGCGCTGACCCACAGTTCCCAGGAGCAGTGCGACCAGGAGTTCCGCAAGGCGGTCTCGGAGAAGACCGGCGTCCCGATGGAGCAGCTTCCCGAGGTGGGGGCCTAGCCGACCGGTGTTCGAGGGGTCGCTGTACTACTGCGGCCAACGTGCCGGGACATCACACCCGGTCCGGGCCGCGGTGCCGGTCCGGGGCGCCGGGGCCGCGCGCCGCATCCCCGCCGGTGGTGTCACCGCCCTCCCGAGCGCCGGGCACCTCACCGCCGGCCTCGTAGGTGATCCCGTAGAAGTCCTCGCCGTCGTCCTCCTCCGCGGCGCGGCGGCGGGGCAGGCGCGGCCGGGGCAGCGCGGAAACAGCCGCACGCACGCGGCGGCGCCGCGGCACCGCCGACCGGTCCCCGTCCTGGTGCCGGGGCGCAGCGGTGCGGGCCGCTCCGGACCGGCGCTTGCGCTGGACGGCCTCGTCGCCGGCGGGCGCGGCTTCGGGCTCGGCCTCATCCGCATCGGCGGGCGCCGGCTCCGCGGCGTAGCGCCGGTAGTAGCGCCAGTTGGCCACCCAGGCGGTGATGGCCGCCGCGAGCCCGACCTCCAGCGCCGTGATCAGTCCGACCTGCCAGGCCGAGGGCCCCACGTCCGCCAGCCGTTCGGCGCCCAGCGGCCCGCCCGCAGCCACGGACAGGGCGGCGCACGCCAGCCCCGTGGTCACGCCGCAGACGAAGCCCCACAACGGGGCCGACTCGCTGACCACAGCGGGCGCGCTGCGCTGGGTCAGCACACCTCCCAGACCGCCGGCCGCGAACGGCACAGCCAGCGCAGCAAGCGACAGCACCGGCGCGGGCCCGTCGTCGGGCAGCGCCGCGAGCATGGGGAACACCGGCAGCGCGCCCACGGAGACACCGGTCGGCGCGACGATCGTGCCCGCGCCCACCGCGAACCCGGGGCCGACGGCGTAGGCCAGGCCGAATACGACGGCGTTGGGCACGTACAGCAGTTGGATGAGCAGCAGCAGTACGCCGCCGACCACGCCGGGCCCCAGGTCGCGGGTGGTGGAGACCGCGTCGCCGAAACCGGCGGCGAGCCCGACGACGAACAGCAGCGCGCCGGTGGCGAGCAGGGTCCCGGTGGCGCTGACCGTGCCCACCAGCAGCGACCGCGGGCGGTCGGGCATCAGCTCCAACAAGCGGCGCTTGGCGATGCCCTTGTCGCGCAGCAACTGGAACAGCACACCGGCGCCGCCGGCGACGAAGGCCAGGACGAACCCGGCGATGAGCGCCTGCACCATGCTGGGGCTGACCGCCTCGGTCTGGCCGATCAGCGCGAGCGTTCCCGCGATCGCCGCGTACGGCCCGGCGATGGCCAGCGCCGCCCGGAACAGGTGGCGAAGCCGCGGCAGCTCGCAGGTGCGCGCCAGCCGGCGGCCCGCGCGGTACAGCAGCAGGCCCGGTAGAACGACCAGGCCCAGCGGAAGCATCGCCACGTCGCCGCCGGGGATGGCGAACCCCACGTGGTGGCCCACCAGCCACGCCTGAACCGCCGTGACCAGCACCTCGCCGATGTCCTCGCCGAACGTGCCGTGCGGCGCGGCGACCCAGCCTGCGACGGTGAGAGTCATCAGCACGGCGAGCCCGATGCCGGCGGACGCGGCCGCCGCCAGTCCGCCGGCCGCGTAGAGGGGGCGGATCTGGTCGCCCGCGAAGAGGCCCCCGCCCGCGCCGCCGGAGCCGCCGCCCGTGCCGGAGGACCCGCGGCGGGGGCGGTCACCGCCGCGGTTCGGGGAAGGACGTGCGGGCGCGCTCACCCGACCCATGCTGCCAGCCCCGCCCCGATCCGCGCCCCTCCCCGCCGGGCGTGTCGCACCCCCGCACCCAGGGCGCGTGTGCTAGGAGTGCAACGACAGCTTGCGGGGCTGCTGTCGCGCACGGCAGGTAGCCGTGGGGACCCGCTCCAGCCTCGAACCTTGAGGATTACCCGACTTCCTCGCCCGGTTCGCCTACCGCTTCCTCGCGTGAAGTCCCGCGCCGCCGAGCCACCGCCTGCCTGTGCGGACTCCTCGGTGAACTCGAACGCAAAAGGCCGACCCCTGGCCGGGACGGTCGCCGAACGCGGACCCGAGCGCCTGCAGCGCGCCTGCTCACCGCCTACGCCCGGGACACCGACGGGCTGCGCGACTTCAACCACGCCATGGTCGCCGAGACCGTCGGCCCTCCCGGCCTCGTGCGAGCAGCGCCGGGCCCCATCGCAACGCCCCGCGCCGGCAGCGGCGCTTCGCGCCTCCGGGCGCGGGCGCGCTTCTGCGCGCCTGTCGCGAGCGGACCGGCCGTGCGCGGCCGAGGCCGCCGCCCCGGTCGGCGGGTGCCCGGGGAACGAGGAACGGGTCGGCCCCGCCACCGGTGGGGATGGCGGGGCCGACCCGTCTGCGGCGCGGTGGGCGCGCCGCCCTTCTCCGTCTACTCGGCGGCAGCGGGCGAGCCGGTCAGAACAGCTCGCGGGTCAGGCGCGCGGTTTCGCTGGGGGTTTTGCCGACCTTGACGCCGGCCGCCTCCAACGCCTCCTTCTTCGCCTG
>NZ_BAABIK010000046.1:0-28133 GCF_039542725.1 Streptomonospora halophila
CTGATCGCCTACGACCACTGACCGGGACACACAACAACTCCCATCAACGATCTAGTCCGCGTCGCCGACCGCGCCGCCGCGCTCAGCCGGTTCGGTCTCGTCAGGCTCGGCGCGCTCGGCGCGCCGGTCCGCCTGGTAAGCCCCCAGCACCGCGTCGATGCCGTCGTCCAGCGCCAGCGCACCGTCCTTCAGGTAGAAGCCGCGGGAGCAGAAGCGGCGCAGGTCGGCCTCGTTGTGCGAGACCAGCACCATCGTCCGGCCCTGGGCCAGCATCCGGTCGATCGCCGCATAGCACTTCGCCCGGAACCCCTCGTCGCCGACGGCCAGCACCTCGTCGACCAGCAGGATCGGGTGGTCCAGGCGGGTGATGAGCGCGAACCCCAGCCGGACCTTCATGCCGCTGGAGTAGTGCCGCACGGGTGTGTCGACGGATCCGTCGCGCAGGTCGGCGAACTCCACGATCTCGTCGAAGCGCTCCTCGATGTCACCCGGGCCCATCCCGTGCAGGGATCCGACGAGGTGGATGTTCTCCCGTCCGGTGAGGCGGCCGTTGAATCCGGCCCTCAGCTCCAGCAGCGGCGCCACCCGGCCGCGGACCTCCACCCTCCCCTCATCGGGGATGAGGACCCCCGCGATCAGCTTGAGCAGCGTGGACTTGCCGGTCCCGTTCCTGCCGACGATGCCCACGCACTCGCCCCGGTGGATGCGGAAGGAGGCGTCACGCACCGGCCAGAACGCGCCGCGGGGCCCCGGGCCGCGCCGGGCGCCGAGCAGCACCTCGCGCAGGCCGCGCCGGCGCCCGCGGTTCGCGGAGAACCGGATGCCCAGGCCCTCGGCCTCGATGACGGGCCGTCCCGTCTCCCCCATCACAGCTCCTTCAGCACCGACGTCTCCAGACGCCGGAACGTCGCGTAACCGACGGCCAGGACGAGGACCGCTCCGCCGATGCTCGTGGAGAGGACCAGCGCCCCGGGGGCGTCGGCCGGATACCAGACCGCGTGGTGCATCTTGAAGATGCCCAGCAGCGGGTTGAACTGGAACAGCGTGACGAACCAGGCGGGGAGGCGGTCGGACTCCAGGACCAGGGACGAGGGGATGATGATCGCGGAGCCGTAGAACAGCACCCGGTTCAGGATCCGCACGACGCGCTCGACGTCGCGCACGAGCACGTTCAGCGTCGCCAGCAGCAGGGTCATGCCCAGGGAGAGGACCAACTGGACCGCGATCGCCAGCGGCAGCCACACCAGTAGGCCCTCGGCGCTGGTGCGCCCGCCCAGGGCGAACACGAACACCAGCAGCACCGGCCAGGTGAACAGATAGTCGACGAACTTGGCCGCGACCGCCTGCACGGGGAAGATCTCGCGCGGCATGCGCATCGTGGTGATGAGCCTGCTGTGGCTGATGAGTGCGGTGGGCGCCTGGCTGAGCGACTGGGCGAACCACAGCCAGGGGAGCAGGCCCGAGATCAGAAAGAGCGGGTAGCCGCCCGGGGCGTCGCCGCCGCCGGGCACCCCGCGGTCGGTGTCGAAGACGAGGCCGAAGACGAAGAAGTACACCCCCGCCATCGCCAGGGGCTCCAGCATCGACCACGCGTAGCCGAGGACCGAGTTCTGGTACCTGACCTTCAGGTCGCGCCGCACCAGGAGGCCGACGACCCGCCGGTTCCGCCAGACGGCGAGCGCGCGTGACGCCACCGCACCTCCTGCCCGTTCCCGCCGCCGCGGGCGGAGCCGCTGCGCATCCCTCGCCGCCCTCCCGCCGCGGCCCGCGGCAGGGGCGCCTCGCGCTCCCGGCAGCACCGCCCGATCCGGCGGCGCGGCGGGGGTTCCAGCCTACCGGCGGCCGTACGCGGCCCCCTCCGCTCCGGCGCGCACCGGCCGCGCCGATGCGGGTGGGCTAATCTCGGCTGCGGCGCCGGGAGGGCAGCGCAGCCCCGCCGATGGCCGGCGCCGACGGCCGCGGCAGAGAGGACGACGATGCAGGTGGACCCCGCCTCGCCCGCGCACGCGCCAGCGGGTGCGCGCCCCCACGTGACGGCGGCCGTGCTGGCCGGCGGCGTCGGCGCACGCATGGGCGGTGGGCGGCCCAAGCAGCTGCTGCCGCTGGCGGGCCGCCCGGTGCTGGAGCACGCTGCGGCCGCGTTCTGCGCCGCTCCCGAGGTCGACGACGTCATCGTGCTGATGGTGCCCGAGCACCGGGCCGAGGCCGAGGAGATCGCCGCGCGCCTCGGCGGCGTCTCCGCCGTCCTGCCGGGCGGCGCGAGCCGCACCGAGACGTCGGTGGCGGCCTTGCGCGCGCTGGAGCACCGCGGCGACGGCGACCTGGTGCTGCTGCACGACGCCGCCCGGCCGCTGGTGACACCGGGGGTCGTCGGCGCGTGCGTGGGCGCCCTGGCGAGCGCGGGCGCCGTGGGGGTGGCCGTCCCCTCCGGCGACACCGTCGTGGAGGTCTCCGCGGGCTCAGGGGGCGCCGAGGTGCTGCGCGACGTCCCGCCGCGCTCCTCGCTGCGGCGGATGCAGACCCCGCAGGGGTTCCGCCTCGGAGTGGTGCGCCGCGCCTACCGGAAGGCGCTGGCCGACCCCGCGCTGGTCGCCACCGACGACTGCGGCGTCGTGCTGCGCTACCTGCCCGAGGAGGAGGTCCGCATCATCGCCGGCGACGAGGCCAACATCAAGGTCACCAACCCCGGCGACGTCGAGATCGCCGAGACCCTGCTGCGCCTGCGCGAGCAGGGGGCGGCCGGGGACGGCGGATCGGGCCCGGACGCTGCCGGAACCCGCGATCGGCGGCGGGAGTCCCGCGGGTGAGCGTGTTCAACGCGCCCGCGGTCGTCGGCCACCGGGGCTTCGGACGCGGCGCCGACTCGGGCTACCGGGAGAACTCCGCGGAGTCCTATCTGGCGGCGGTCGGCGCCGGGGCGCACTGGATCGAGATCGACGTGCGGCGCACTGCCGACGACGTGCTGGTCGTCCACCACGACGCCGCCCTCCCCGACGGCCGGCCGATCGTTGACCTGCCCGCGGACGTGTGCCGCGAGCACGGGCTGCTGACCCTGAAGGAGGCGTTCGCGGCCGTCCCCGACGCGGTGGGGGTGGACGTCGACGTCAAGACGGTGATGGAGGACGCGGTCGACCCGCCCGAGCGGCGCACCACGGCGCTGCTGCTGCCCGCGGTGCGCCGCGAGGCCGAGCGCCGGCGCGCCGCGGCCGGCCGCGAGCGCGTGATCGTCTGCTCGTTCGACCCCGCCGTGCTGATGGACGTCCGGTCGGGGGCGCCGGAGATTCCACTGGCGTGGATGCCGTTCGTGCGCAACCCACTGGACCAGGCGGTCGCCGGAGCCGCGGGGCTGGGCTGCGAACTGGTGGCGATCGACGCTCGGTCCTTCGGCCTCACCGGCGATCCCGAACGTCCGGGGCGCCGGGGCGTCGCCTACACCGCCGACATCGCCCACCGCGCCGGGCTGGAGGTCCTCGCCTGGTGCCCCGATCCGGTCGACGCGGCCCGCTTCACCGCGGCCGGCGTGGACGCGGTGGTGGTCGACGACGTCCCGGGCGTGGTCGCGGCGTTGAAGTCGCACTGACGCGGCCGCCGGCCGGCGGGGCCGGCGGGCTACGCGTGCTGCTCGCGGCCGGCGCGGGCCACGCGGGAGTCGGCGCCGAGGCTCGGCGGGCTGGTGATGAAGCCCGCGCCCCAGGCCATGTGCATGGTGGCCAGCGCGAGCGGGATGCTCAGGCGGGACCGCCCGGGCAGCCCGCGGCCGAGCGGAACCGACGCCGCGAGGATCGCGGCCGCGTAGGCGCCGGGGATGAGCCAGGCGGGCCAGAACACGACGCCGCCCCCCAGGCCGGCCGCGATTCCGCAGAGCGCGACCGGCGGTGCGAGGTACCTGAGGTTGATCGTGCCCTTGTGCTGGCGGGCCACCACGCGCCGCCAGCGGCCGTAGTTGAAGTACTGCTTGGCGAGGGCGCGCACGCTCGGGCGCGGGCGGTAGGAGACCCGCATCCGCGGCTCGAACCAGACCGTGCCGCCGCTGGTGCGGATGCGGTGGTTCATCTCCCAGTCCTGCGCGCGCAGGAACGCCTCGTCGTAGCCGCCCACGCGCTCCAGCGCCGAACGGCGGAAGACGCCGAGGTAGACGGTGTCGGCCGGGCCGCCTTCGCCGCCCGTGTGGAAGCGGGCGTTGCCCACGCCCACCTTGGAGGTCATGGCGGCGGCGACCGCCTTCTCCCACGGGGTCTCGCCTTCGGCGGCCATGATGCCGCCGACGTTGTCGGCCCCGGTCTCCTCGATGGTGCGTACCGCGACGGCGAGGTAGTCGGCGGGCATCATCGAGTGCCCGTCGATGCGGGCGACGATGCCGTGCGAGGACGCCTTGATCGCGGCGTTGAGCCCCGTGGGGGTCCGGCCAGTCGGATTGTCCACGACCTTCACCCGCTCGTCCTCGGCCGCGATGCTGCGGGCGACCTCGCGGGTGCGGTCGGCGGAGGGGCCCACGGCGAGCACGACCTCCAGCTCGCCCGGATAGTCCTGCGCGAGGACGTGGCGGACTGCGGACGCCAGATGGCGCTCCTCGTTGAGCACGGGCATGACGACGGATACGGCCGGCCAGGTCACGGGCGATTCCAACGGTCGGGCTGCACTGGGAGCGAGGCCGGTTCGCGGCTTCGCAGTCGATACGGTACTGCACTCTCCGGCCGCGCCCGCCCACGGTGACCGCTGTCTCCCGCCTCCACCCGGGGCGGCGGGCGGCGGCGCGCAGCGCCTGAACCGGACGGGCGCCGGATGCGTCGAACCAGGGCAGGGCCGACACGCCGGCGCCGCGCGCTCGGCAGGAAGGGGGCAACACGCCGAGAGCTGACATCGGGCGACCGATCGGTGGATTCGGTGACAACCTAGAGAGGCGAAGTGAGGGCCGGTGGACACGCGCGGAACCGATGGGCACGCGATGCGCAGCGTCCTCTTCGCAGGCGGTGGGGACGGCGTCGGCCGAAGGGCGCGCTCCGGGCCTGCCGCCTGCCGCACCGCCGGCCCCGTTCCGCCCGCGCAGGACCGCGGAGCGGCGAGCGGACGGAGGGTGCTGTGAGCAACCGCCCGGGCGACGACCGGAGCAGCGGGAACCGAGCCGACCGCGGCGGCGAGTTCCGCCGCATGCGCTCCGCGCCGACTCCCCCCGAGCCGCGGCGCGGGTTCACCCCGCCCAGCGGCCGTGTGCGCCGCAAGCGCGTCGCGCTCCTTCTGGCCGGGACCTTGTCGGTGGTGGTCCTGCTCGCGTCGGGGACGGCGTGGTCGCTGACGGGGTGGGTTTCGGGCCGGCTCAACCGCTTCGACGTCTTCAGTGGGCTGGCCGACGGCGACCGCCCGCAGGCCGGCACCACTGGCGCACTCAACTTCCTGGTCATCGGCTCCGACACGCGCGACGGCATGGACCGCTCCGAGCAGAACGAACTGGGCGTGGGCCGCGCCGAGGGGCGCCGCTCGGACACGATGATGCTGGTCCACCTGGGCGCGGAGCGCGAGCACATCACCGTCGTGGGGATTCCGCGCGACTCCTGGGTGGACGTCCCCGGCCACGGCGAGAACAAGATCAACGCGGCCTACTCCCTGGGCGGACCGGCGCTGGCCGTGCGGACGGTCGAATCGGCGACCCACGTGCGCATCGACCACTACGTCGAAGTGGACTTCACCGGTTTCGTCGACATGGTCGACGCCCTCGGCGGCATCGAGGTGTGCCTGCCCCAGCCGATCGAGGATCCCAAGGCCCACCTTGAGATGGCGGCCGGCACGCACGAGGTCGACGGCACCGAAGCGCTGGCGTTCGCCCGCACCCGGCAGACGGCGGGCGGCGACCTCGACCGGATCGAGCGCCAGCAGCAGGTCATCTCGGCCATGCTGGAGACGGCGCTGAGCACCGACACCCTCTCCGACCCGCAGCGCTTCGGCGACTTCGTCGACACCGCGCTGAACTCGGTCACCGTCGACGAGGGCCTGGACACCGCCGCCATCAACGAGCTCGCCGGGCAGCTGCGCGGCGTCGGCCTGGGCGACGTCACGCTCACCACGGTGCCCGTGGGGCAGACGGACTTCTGGACGCCGCACGGCGACGTTGCGGTGACCTGGGACCAGCAGGCCGCCGCGAAGATGTTCGCGCGCATCAACGCCGACAAGCCGCTCGGCGGCGGGGGGTCCGGCGGTTCGGCCTCCGGCGGGGGCGAAGAGGACGCCGGGCCCCGCCCCGCCGACGTCAGCCTCCAGGTCTTCAACGGCACCGGTATCCCGGGGCTGGGCGCCGAGGTCAGCCGGGCGTTCAGCGACGCCGGGTTCCGGGTGCCCTCGCCCGCGCGCAACTGGTCCAGCTCCGAGGTGGCCGAGACCGTGCTGCGGCACGCGCCGGACAACAAAGCCCAGGCCCGGATGGTCGCCGAGACGGTGCCGGGGTCGTCGCTGGTGGAGGATCCCGGGCTCGGCGACCGGATCGAGGTCGTGGTGGGCTTCAACTACCGGGAGGTCGACGCGCCCGAGACGGCGGCGCCCGCCTCCTCGTCCGCGTCCCCGCAGGGCGCCGGCGGCGGCGCCACCGGTTCCGCCCCGTCGACCGCCCGCGACAAGGTCTGCGAGGGCTGACCTGTCGCCCGCCGCCGCGGCGCCTCCGCTCGGGCGGCGGCGGGAGGCGGGCGGGCTACCGTGGGGGTCCCGGCACCGCCGGGGTGTACGGCGATCTGTACTGGAGGCACGATGCTGCGCCATCTGATCGGCCTGCTGGCCGGTGCGGCCCTCGCTCCGGTCCTGTGGAGCGGGCTCGCCTGGTCCGCACAGCGGGTCTCCACGACCGTGGGCGAGGGCGGCGGCTTCGACGCGCCGCTGACCATGACCGCCGTCGGCGTGCTGATGGCGGTCGGGGTCGCCTGCGGCTTCCTGGCGGGCGCCCGCATCTCGCCGCTGGCCGCCTTCTGCTGCGGCGGGCTGGTGCTGAGCTACGCGCTGTGGCCCGTGCTGGCGCCGGGCACGGTGGACTCGGCGCTGCCGGACTGGATCGCCGACGACTCGGTCCTGCACCCGCTGGGCCCCGTGCTGCTGCTGGCGCTGCCGCTGGGCACCCTGCTGTTCATCTCCTCGCTCGCGCCGTCGCGGTGGCGCTCCCGCCGCGCCGAGGCGGCCGGGCCCGCGGCGCCGCAGCAGGCCGACCCCGCCGACAGCGTGCCCGGTCCCCGCACCGAGCACGGGCCCGGGCGGCCGACGGAGCCCGCGGCCCCCGCCGCGCCGCCCGAACCGCCCGCGGCCGCCGACCCGGGCGGCGCCGTGCCCGAGCACGGCGACCCGGACAAGACCACCACGCCCATACGGCGCCGGAACATCGGCCGGCCGCGCTGGCGCGCGAAGGCGCCGGAGCCGCAGAGCGACACGCTGGAGTTCCAGCGCGACGAGCGCCGCTGAGCCGGTCGGCCCGCGGGTCCGCGGCGCGCGCCGGTCCGGGCGCGGCCGGAGCCCGGCACACCTCTGGCATGCGGCGGCTCCCGCGGTTAGCGTGTGGTGTCCGCGCGCGTCCGCATGAGGGAGTCCGTCCATGTCCAACGGCCTACGTCACACCCTCGGGCTGTTCGCCGGTGTCCTGGCCGCCCCCGTCCTCGCGGCCGGACTCGCCTGGGCACCGCACTGGACCGCTGGGGCGGGCGTCGACTACGACCTGACCGCTGTGCCGGGGGCGCCCGCCTGGGCGGCGCCCGTAGGCGTGCTGGCCGTGGTGGGGCTGCTGCTGGGGCTGGTCACCGGATCTCGGCTGTCGCCGCTGGCGGCGCTGCTGCCGGGGCTGGCGCTCCTCGCCGCCGGCGTGGTCGAGACGGCGGGGCTGCCGCAGCCGGTCCCGGGGCTGGAGGGCCTCCTGGACGTGGAGGGCGCGGGCTCGCGGCCGTGGTTCGCGTGGGGTCCGGTGTTCGTCCTGGCCGGCGCCATGCTGGTCGTCTCGGCCCTGCCGCCCTCCCGGTGGCGGCGCCGCGTGCGCGAGGACCGCGGGGACGAGGACTACGACGGCTACGGCGGTTACGAGGACCGCTACTCCGGCTACTCCTCCGCCGCCGAGCCCGCCCCGCCCGCCGGATCGGCTGACACGCCGGCGACGGGCACCGAGAGCACGCGGACGATGTCCTGGGATGCCGACGGCATGCCCCCGCGGTACCACGTGTCCGACCCGCGCGACCAGCAGGCGCCCCAACCGGGGGCGACGGGCTGGAACGAGCCGCGGCCGCGGCGCTGGGAGGACCGCGACACCGGCCCGTGAGCCGCCGCGCCCCGGACCGCCGCGCACGCGCCGCTCGCCGCGGGCGACACCGTCTTTACCCACGGGTAATCTTGTGGTCGAGCAGCCGCCCGAGCTGCGCCACACTGCCGCCGCACCATCGGACCCGGAGCGGTATCGGCCCGACGGCCGGCCGCCGGCGCAAGCGGTCCCCGACCCTGCGGGCCGGTCGACGTTGCTCCGGGCACCAATCCGGAAACACCTCTTGACAGGTGCGCGCGCATCGCCGCGGCGCCCGCACCCACAACACATCCGCAGACGCCCGAGCGTTCTCCGGGCGACCGCCCGGCCACTGCGCCGGGCGGCCCGGACGCGCGTCGGCTCCGGCGCCGACCCTCTTCCGACCCGGCGGTAGCATGCCTAGGCCGCGGGCGGCAGCCGCGTCGGCGTCGAAGGCCGCGACGCCAGCTCAGCTTGGAAGGACGGACCATTGGTCGCAGAATCGCGCAGCAGGATCTCCGTCATCGGCACCGGGTACCTGGGTGCCACACATGCCGCCTGCATGGCCGAGCTCGGGTACGAGGTGCTGGGCGTCGACGTCGACCAGGCCAAGATCGACAGCCTCTCCGCGGGCCGGGTTCCGTTCTACGAGCCGGGTCTGGAAGAGGTCCTCCTGCGCAACATCGAGAACGGGCGGCTGCGGTTCACCACGGACTACGACGAGGCCACGGCCTTCGCCGACATCCACTTCCTCTGCGTGGGCACCCCGCAGCGGGCCGACTCCAACGCGGCCGACCTCTCCGCCGTCGAGGCCGCCGTCGACTCCCTCGCCTCCCGGTTGACCGCGTCGGCGGTCATCATCGGCAAGTCGACGGTCCCGGTGGGCACCTCCGCCCGGCTGGCCGCGCGCATCGCCGCCCGCGTGCCCGCGGGAGCCGAGGTGCACCTGGGCTGGAGCCCGGAGTTCCTGCGCGAGGGGTTCGGCGTTGAGGACACGCTGCGGCCCAACCGCATCGTCATCGGCACCGACTCCCCCGTGGTCGAGGCCGCGATGCGCGACCTGTGCGCGCCGCAGATCGAGCAGGGCATCCCGTTCATGGTCACCGACCTGCCGACGGCCGAGCTGGTGAAGGTCTCGGCCAACGCGTTCCTGGCGACCAAGATCTCCTTCATCAACGCCATGGCCGAGGTGTCGGAGGCCGCCGGCGCCGACGTCATCAAGCTCGCCGAGGCGCTGTCGCACGACGACCGCATCGGCGGCAAGTTCCTCGGGCCGGGGCTGGGATTCGGCGGCGGCTGCCTGCCCAAGGACATCCGCGCCTTCATGGCCCGCGCCGACGAACTGGGCGTGGAGCCGGCGCTGTCCTTCCTGCGCGAGGTGGACGCCATCAACCAGCGGCGCCGGGCGCGTACCGTCGACATCGCCCGCGGGCTCATCGGCGGCAGCTTCGACGGGCGCACGGTGGGCGTGCTGGGGGCGGCGTTCAAACCCAACTCCGACGACATCCGCGACTCGCCCGCGCTGCATGTGGCCTCCGCGATCGCCGATCTCGGCGGGATTGTCACGGTCTACGACCCCGAGGCGCTGGACCGCGCCAAGCAGGAGTTCCCCCACCTGCGCTACGCGCACAGCATGCTGGAGGCCGTTCGCGACGCCGAGGTGGTGCTCCTGCTGACCGAGTGGGCGGAGTTCCGCGACGCCGACCCCGACGAGCTGGCCAAGGTGGTGGCGGAGCCGCGGATCGTGGACGGCCGCAACGCGCTCGACCCGCAGCGCTGGCGTGCCCGCGGCTGGACCTACCGGGCGCTGGGACGGCCCTGAGACCCGGCTTGGCCACCCCCGCCCGGATCCGCTCGCGCCGTCCGCGGGAAGCCGCGCGGAATCGCCCCGGGAGTGCCGCGGCCTGCGCGTCCGCCCGGTCGCGGCGGCCGCGCCCACCCGTTCGGAGGGTGCCGGGCGGGCAAGGCATCATGGGGGCATGAGCATGAGTGCAGTCACCGACGAGGACGCGATCCGCCGGGTTCTCGAAGAGGCCCGGGTCTGGGCCGTCGTCGGGCTGGGCGACAACCCGCAGCGCCCCGCCTACAGCGTCGCCCGCTTCCTCCAGGAGCGCGGCAAGCGGGTCGTGCCCGTGCATCCCAGTGCGGCCACCGTCCACGGAGAGCAGGGCTACGCCTCCCTCGCCGACATCCCCTTCGAGGTCGACGTCGCCGACGTGTTCCGCCGCTCGGAGGACGCCGGGGGCATCGCCGACGAGGCCCTGGCGCGGCCCGACATCTCCACCGTGTGGTTCCAACTGGGCGTCGTCGACAGCGGCGCCGCCGAGCGGGTACGGGGGGCCGGCCGCACCATGGTCATGGACCGCTGCCCGGCCATCGAGTGGCCGAGGCTGCTGGGATGAGCCCGCGACGCCGGGGCGCTGCGCACCGGGCGTACCCCGGGGGCCTCCGCCGGGCTCGCGTGCGCCGTCCGTCCACCGCCGACCGCACGGACCGCCGCCGGGTTCGTCCGGCGGCCCCAGGGTAGGGAGCCCGACATGGGACGCCCGCGCTTCCTGCGCTCGCTGGTCGGCGGCCGAGCAGGCGCCGACCGCTCCGCTGCGCGCTCGGAGGCTCCGCCGCCGATCGACGCCGCGCGCGCCGAGCAGCGGCGCGAGCTCGCCGACACCCACGGCTGGTCCTACGCCGAGGTGCATCAGGCCGCCATCCAGGGCTGGCCGCGCACGGCGCTGCCGCCGGGCCCGCTGGGGCGGGTGCGCCACGAGATCACCGGCCGCCACCGCGGGCGGCCCTTCCGGATCTTCGACTACGTCCACCACGGCGCCGCCGGAGCCCCGTGGCAGCGGATCGAGGTGTGCGCCGTCGCACTGCCGGTCCCGGTGCCCTACGTCTACATCCGGGAGGTCCGCGGCGCCGAAGGCGAGGACGACGTCTACGCCGAGAGCCGCGACTCCAGGTTCGCGGTCGAGCTCCTGTCGGAGTCGCTGCGCGCGGACCTGCGCAGGTACGGGCTGACCGACCTGGTGCTGGACCGCGACGTGCTCATCTGCACCAGCGACGGCGGCGGACCGAGCGATTCCGAGTCCAAGCTTGAGGCGCTCACCGACGTCGTCGAGCGCGTTCCGGCCGATGTGTGGGCGCGCTGGGGCGACACCTGAGGCGGGACACGCCCGCCGCGGGACCGCCGCGGGTGTGACCGCGAGCGCGGCCCGCCGGCGCGCCGGTGCTACCGGTCGGCGCCGGCGAACGGCCGCCCCGCGCGCAACGGGCCGGGCGGGGGCCGACCCGCTCGTGCGGCGGACCGGCCCGGTGCCCGGCGCGGCACCGGTCCGCGGTCGCGCCCCGTTGCGCGGCCGGCCGCCGCCTGCCGCTCCGGCCGGGCGGGCGCGTCAGTCCGCGGAGCCGAACCCGGTGGAGGCTCCGCCCGAGGTCTGGCGGCGCAGCCGCTCGCCCTTCTCCTTGGCCTGGGTGCGCAGCTCCTCCTGGAACCCGACCATGCGTTCGCGCAGGTCCGCGTCGTGCGCGGCGAGCATGCGCACCGCCAGCAGCCCCGCGTTGCGGGCGGCGCCCACGGCCACGGTGGCCACCGGTACACCCGCCGGCATCTGCACGATCGACAGCAGCGAGTCCATCCCGTCGAGGTGGCGCAGCGGCACGGGCACGCCGATCACGGGCAGCGGGGTGACCGCCGCCAGCATGCCGGGCAGGTGGGCGGAGCCGCCCGCACCGGCGATGAGAGCCTTCAGGCCGCGCTCGGCCGCCTCGCTCCCGTAGGAGATCATCTCGTGGGGCATGCGGTGGGCGGAGACGACGTCGGCCTCGTAGGAGATGCCGAACACGTCGAGCGCCTTGGCCGCCTCCTCCATGACCGGCCAGTCGGAGTCGCTGCCCATCACGATGCCGACGGCGGGGGCGTCCTCGGTCACTTGTGCACTCCTTCACGGATCGGCGGCACGGCCGCGCAGCTCACGGGCCGGTCGGCGGCTCGCACAGTGCCGCTCGACGTGTGTGATCCTACGGCCGCCGGCCCCGCCCGCGCCGCCGGCGACCCGGGGTTCGCCCGCGGGCGTCCGGCGGTCGACGGCCGGGCCGGCACGCGGCGCGCACGGTCCGGGTCCGGCCGCGGCGCGGCGGCCGCGACCGGTCCGCGCAGGGCCCGCGGATACGGCATACTTCGGACCACAGCCGACGGCGGCCCCGGCCCGCCTCTTCCGCCCGGCCGTCCGAGTCCCGCCGGACGTCCCCGCCTTCCTGTGACGGAGCTGATCCCGCATGCAGCCGATGCCGACGCCGCCTCCCGCCGCGCTGCCGTTCGCGGCGGTCTCGCCCACCCCCGGCGCCGAGTACGAGGGCTTCATCGGCTGGGTGCTGAGCCTGATGACCGACATCGGCGAGATCGGGGTCGGCCTCGCGCTGCTCATCGAGACGGTCTTCCCACCGGTGCCCAGCGAGGCGGTGCTGCCCGGCGCGGGGTTCCTCGCCTACGACGGGCGGATGAACTTCTGGCTGGCCGTCCTGTCGGCGACCGCGGGCGCCCTGGTAGGCGCCTGGATCCTCTACTTCGCCGGTGCGCTGCTGGGACGCGACCGCACCCGCTGGCTGGTCGACAAGCTGCCGCTGTTCGACATCGAGGACTTCGAAAAGGCCGAGCGCTTCTTCGCACGCTGGGGCGGCATCGCCGTCCTGGTCGGCCGCTGCGTGCCGCTGGTGCGCAGCCTGGTCTCCATTCCCGCCGGGATCGAGCGGATGGGCTTCCTGCGCTTCAGCGCCTACACCTGCATCGGCAGCGGCGTGTGGAACGGCATCTGGATCGGGCTGGGCTTCGCCTTCGGTCCGGCCATCGCCCCGGTCCTCTCGCGCTGGAGCGGGCTGCTCAGCAACGCGGTGCTGGTGGCCGTCGCCGCACTGTGCGTCTGGTTCGTCGTCGCCCGCCTGCGCAGGAACGTGCTGCGCAGGCGCGGCGGAGGCGGTGCGGCGCCGAACGGCCGGGCGGCCGGCGGCTCCCCGGTCGGCTCTCCGCGCGGCTGAGCGCGGGTGCCGCCGGCAGCGGCGGCGCCGGCGGAGCACCGGCCTCGTCCGGCAGCGCGCGGAGCGGGCCCTGTACCGCGGGACTCGGGCGCCGGTACGGTGGATCTTCGCAGGCGGCACGCCCCCGCTCCGCCGAGCGGCGAGCCGCACCAGACCCATCCCACGACGCCGGCCGGAGGCCACCGACATGTCGCAGACACCGCCGAACTCCGTTGAGCGCCTCGTCACCTCGGGGACCTTCCGCCTCGACGGAGGCGAGTGGGAGGTCGACAACAACGTGTGGATCGTCGGCAACGAGAGCACGGCGATCGTCGTCGACGCAGCACACGACGCCAAGGCGATCGCCCGCGCGCTGGGCGACCGCGAGCTGATGGCCGTGGTGTGCACCCACGCCCACAACGACCACGTCAACGCGGCCGCCGAGCTCGCCGACCTGGCCGACGCGCCGATCCTGGTGCACCCCGACGACGCCGAGCTGTGGGCCATGGTCTACCCGGACCGCGAGCCGGACGCACCGCTGCTGCACGGCGAGTGGCTGCGCGCCGGCGACGTCGACCTGGAGGTACTGCACACGCCCGGCCACAGTCCCGGCGCGGTGTGCCTGCACGCCCCGGAGATCGGAACCGTCTTCACCGGCGACACCCTGTTCCAGGGCGGCCCGGGCGCGACCGGCCGGTCCTTCTCCGACTTCCCCACGATCGTCGGTTCGATCCGCACCCACCTGCTGGCGCTCGAGCCCCAGACCCTGGTGCTCCCGGGCCACGGCGACTCCACCACGATCGGGGCCGAGTCCCCGCACCTGCAGGAGTGGATCGACCGCGGCTTCTAAGGTCCGCTTGCGGGCGAAGCCTCACACGGGGCTCTGGTTCGCGGAGGAGGGGCCGCCCGGTGCCGGGGGCAGGAACAGCGCGAAGGTGGTGGGCCGCGACTGGATCAGCTCGATCCGGGCGCCCTCCGACTCGGCGATGTGGCGGGCCAGCGCGAGGCCCAGACCCGTGCCGTTTCCGCCGGTGACCTCCCGCTCGAAGATCCGGCCGGCGATCTCCTCGGGGACTCCCGGGCCCTCGTCGCTGACCTCCACCCGCACCGATCCGCCGCCGTCGACGGTGCGCACGGTCACCTCGCCGCCGCCGTGCCGGCGGGCGTTGTCCACGAGGCTGGCCATGATCTGGGTGAGGTCGGTGGCGGGGATGCGCGCCGAGAGCCCGCGCTCGCCGGTGCGGACGACGTCGCGGCCCTCCTTGCGCAGGATGGGGCCCCACTCCGAGACGAACTGCGCCAGGGCGGCGTCGAGGTCGATCGTCTCCGTCTCGGGCTGCTGGCTCTTGCGCGCCCGGCCCAGCAGGCTCTCCACGGTGTCGACCAGCCGCTCGGTCTGGGCCAGCGCCGCTTCGCCCTCCTCGCGGACGGTGTCGGGGTTGTCGGCCTCGGCGATGATCTCCTCCAGCCGCATCGACAGCGCGGTCAGCGGGGTGCGCAGCTGGTGGGAGGCGTCGGTGGCGAAGTGCCGCTCGGTGGCGATGAGCCCGGCGATGCGCTCGGCGCTGCGGTCGAGGACCTCGGCGACGCGGTCGGCCTCGGAGATCCCGTAGCGGTGCCCCCAGGGGGTCACGATGCCCGACCCCAGCCGCTCGGCGGTGGCGGCCAGGTCCACCAGCGGCAGCGTGAGCCGGCGCGCCTGGAGCATCGCCAGCCCCACGGCCACCCCGATGGCGAGCAGGGACAGCGAGGCGATTCCCAGCCAGGCGTTGACGATGTTCTCGCGCACGCGTTCGGTGTCGCGCCAGACGGTGACGGAGGCTCCCGCGTCGGAGGAGGCGGTGGCACGCACACTCGGCGGGGCTCCGGTCGCACGCGGGTCGATCTCCCAGCCGCCGGCGGTGTAGACCTCGCCGGTCTTCAACCGGACCTCGATGTGGCGCCTGGGGTGCACCTCGGTCAGGCGGTCGACGTCGACCGTGCCCTGCTCGTCGAGCCCGCCTTCGACCTCGGCCGCGATGACCTGGGCCTCCTGCTCGACTTGGCGCTGCGCCTGGTTGTAGATGGTGCTGTAGGTCAGCGCTCCCAGCGGCAGCCCCAGCAGCAGGACCGCGATCACGGTCACCACAAGCGTGGAGAACAGCATCCGCCTGCGCATTCACACCCCCGCTGCCCGATACGCGCGGCCCCGGGTCCGTATTCGGGCCCCGAAAGCAGGGCGGATCGGGGCGGGCCTAGTCGCGTTCAAAGCGGAAGCCGACACCCCGCACGGTGGTGATGTAGGACGGCTGGTTCGCGTCGTCCCCCAGCTTCCGACGCAGCCACGATATATGCATGTCCAGGGTCTTCGTGGAGCCCCACCAGTTGGTGTCCCAGACCTCGCGCATGATCTGCTCGCGGGTGACGACCTTGCCGGCGTCGCGCACCAGGACCCGCAGAAGGTCGAACTCCTTGGTGGTCAACTGCAGCTCGCGGTCGCCGATCCAGGCCCGGCGGGAGTCGTTGTCGATACGGACGCCGTGGACCACAGGCACCTCCGCACCGCCCCTGCGCAGCAGGGCGCGCACGCGGGCGAGCAGCTCGGCCAGGCGGAACGGCTTGGTGACGTAGTCGTCGGCGCCCGCGTCGAGCCCCACCACGGTGTCGACCTCGTCGGCGCGTGCGGTGAGGATGAGAATCGGTGTGCCGTGGCCCTCTGAGCGCAGGCGGCGGGCCACCTCCAACCCGTCCATTTCGGGCAAGCCGAGATCGAGGACCATCAGATCGATGTCGCCGACGCGGGCGCGGTCGAGGGTCTCATTGCCGTTGACGGTCACGTCGACGGAGTAACCTTCGCGGCGGAGTGCGCGCGCGAGGGGCTCGGAGATCGACGTATCGTCCTCGGCCAGCAAAACGCAGGTCATAGGGATGATCGTAAAACGATGGCACGTATTTCCCTATCATGCGCGCCGGAAGGTCCCGGGTCGGCCGAAACACACCAGCCTCATAGCGGACATCGCGCACCATTTTTCCCGAGGACCAACGATTCTTTGTCGCCCGCATTCCGGGAATTTACGTATTCGGAGGCCGCGGGGCGGTCTCTCAGGAGGGCTCGACCTCGCGCGCCGGAACGGCGGGCCCGGGGCCCTCGGCTGCGGCGTCCGCGGCCGGCTGCGGCTCGGGGTCCGGCTGCGCCGGGAAGACCCACCGCCGGTAGGTCCAGAACCGGAACAGCGAGCCTAGCCCCACGCCGACGACGTTGCCGGCGATGTTCTGCGCGAGCGGGCCGTCGAGGCCCAGCGCGTAGACCGAGATCGCCAGGCACGCCAGCTGGATGCCCAGTCCCACAGCGTTGAACACGAAGAACAGTGCGTACTCGCGGGCCAGGCCGGTGCGCGCCCGGTGGCCGAACGTCCAGAACCGGTTGCCCGAAAAGGCCACCACTGTGGCGATCAGCACGCCCAGCGCCTGGCCGGCCAGCGGCGGGGCGTCCAACACCAGCCAGAACACGTTGGTCGAGGCCAGCTGGACGACGTAGGCGACGCCGCCGACCGTGCCGAACTTGGCCAGCTCGCGGACGATCCGCGGCGGCCAGGCCGGGGGCCTGATCACTGATCGCACAGGGGGATCCGTTCCTTTGCCCAGGTGGTCACTACAATTCCGTAGGGCGCCGCTGGAGGCGTTGCCAGCCTACTCCCCGCCCTGCACCGCACCACCAGCCTAGAAGTCGTCGACGAGTTGAGGAACAGTGAGCGAGCGACATCGACCCGTCCCCAGCGTGGGGATGGTCGGCGGCGGGCAGTTGGCCCGCATGACCCATCAGGCGGGGATCGCCCTGGGCACGGATTTCCGCGTCCTGGCCGGCTCGCCCACTGACAGCGCCGCGCTGGTGTGCGGCGACGTGCGCCTCGGCGACGACCGCGGGCTCGCCGACCTGCTGGACTTCGCCAAGTCCTGCGACGTCGTCACCTTCGACCACGAGCACGTGCCCGAGCCCGTCCTGCGCGAGCTGGAGGACGGCGGCACTGTCGTACGGCCGGGCCGCTCGGCCCTCCAGCACGCCCAGGACAAGCTGCGCATGCGCACCCGCGCCGCCGAGCTGGGCGTGCCCTGCCCCCGCTGGCGCGCGGTGACGGCGATCGACCAGGTCGAGGCGTTCGCCGCCGAGACCGGGTGGCCGGTCGTCCTCAAAGCCGCGCGCGGCGGCTACGACGGCAAGGGCGTGTGGGTGGCCGACGACCGCGCGCAGGCACTGGAGGTGCTGGAGCGCGCGGAGCAGAACGGCGTGCGGCTGCTCGCCGAGGAGAAGGTCGCCTTCCGCCGCGAGCTCGCGGTGCAGGTGGCCCGGTCGCCCTACGGCCAGCTCGCCGTCTACCCGGTGGTCGAGACCGTCCAGCGCGACGGCATCTGCCGCGAGGTGATCGCTCCGGCCCCCGGCCTGGACGACGACAAGGCCACCGCCGCCCAGGAGCTGGCGATCGACCTCGCCCACGCGCTGGACGTGGTCGGCGTGCTGGCGGTGGAGCTGTTCGAGACCGAGGACGGCGTGGTCGTCAACGAGCTGGCCATGCGCCCGCACAACTCCGGCCACTGGTCCATGGACGGGGCCCGCACCTCCCAGTTCGAGCAGCACCTGCGCGCGGTGCTGGACCTCCCGCTGGGGTCCCCGCGCACGACGGCGCCGTACACGGTCATGGCGAACGTGCTGGGCGGCGACGACCCCCGCGTCTACGGCCGCTACATCCACGTCATGGCCAAGGACCCCGAGGCCAAGGTGCACTTCTACGGTAAGGAGGTGCGCCCCGGCCGCAAGATCGGGCACGTCAACGTGGCCGGCGACGACTGGGTGGACCTGCTGGAACGGGCCCGCGACGCGGCGTCCTACCTGCGCGGCGACCAGGACTGAGGCGCCGGCGCCGGCCGCGGGCCCGGCGGATCAGGAGGCGTCCTCGGCGCCTTCGGCGTACATCGCGCGGAAGGTGACCGGGCCGATGATCCCGTCGTCGCCGATCCCGCGGTCGCGCTGGAACGCCTTCACCGCGGGGGTGAACCCGCCGTACTCGGCGGGTCCGAACCCGAGGTGGGTCAGCGTGTGCTCCAGGCCGTTGACCAGGGCGAGGCGCGGGTCTCCGGCGCGCACCAGGCCGACGTCGCCGCAGAGCCGCTCCCACACCGCACCGTCGACCACGCCGGTGACCGGGAGACCGCGGTCGCCCCGATACTCCGCGACGGCGGCCGCGAGGTCGGCGTCGAAGGCGATGATCGGCTCCTTGGGGTAGTAGTGCAGCTCGGCGAGGACGGCGGCCACGGCGAGGACGCGGTACTGGCGGTCGCCCTCCTCCAGCGTCACCCACGGCTGCGCTCGGATGGACTCGGCGGCCTCCGGCGGCGTCCGCGCGCCGTCGGCGAGGGCCGCCGGGGCGGTCGTACCGCCGAGGGCGAGCGCGAGGCCGGTGGCGACGGCGGTGGCGGTGGCGGTGATCCGTGCTTTCGCGGCCATGCGGCCTCCTCCTTGTGAGCGGCGTCACCGAGTAGGACGCGGAGGCCGCGCCACCGGTTCGCACGGCGGTGCGGAGGAGGCGGGCGAGCGCGCGGGTGGCGGCGGGCTCAGCCGGCCGCCGGGCCGGCGGGCTCGAAGCTGCGGCGCAGGGCGTAGGGCTGCAGCTGGCCCAGGCCGTGGGCGTGGCGTGCGCGCACGGCCACCACCTGCAGGGAGGAGTCGTCGCGCAGCAGGTCGGCCAGCGCGTCGTCGATCAGGACGGTGCCGGGCCGGGCGAAGGAGGTCAGCCGCGACGAGCGGTTGACCGTCGTGCCGAAGACGTCGCCCAGCAGGGCCAGCACCGGACCGTAGGCCAGCCCCACCCGCACGTCGGGCACCTCGATGTGCGTCTTGACGCCGTCGGCCAGCTGGAGCGCGATCTCCGCGGCCTGACCGGCGGTGTTGGCGACGTAGAGGATCTCGTCGCCCAGCGTCTTGACCACGCGCCCGCCGCCCGAGGCGACGATGTCGGTCGCGGTGGACTCGAAGCCCTCGACCACCTCGGCCAGCTCGACCTCGTCCAGCTCGCGGCTCAGCGTCGTGAACGACACCAGGTCGGCGAAGCCCACGGCGAGCGGGAAGTAGGTGGGGGCGGCGTCCTCGCTGCTGCGCAGGAACGCGACCCGCCGCGCCACCGACGCGGCGAGCTGCCGGCGCCAGATGTAGAGCAGCAGGCTCTCGACGTCGGGCATCAGCTCCTGCGCGAAGCCCGCCAGCGGACCGTTCGGCTCCTCGTCGGTGCCCTTCGCGGGCGCGTGCGAGAGCGTGGAGAGGATGCTGGTCTGCCACTCCGCGAGCCGGGCCATGGTCTGGCCCATCGCGCGTGCCAGGCGTATGGCGGCGTCCTCGTCGAGGATGCCGCCCTTCATCAGCTCGGAGGTGATGCGCAGCGCCTCGACGTCGCCGTCGGTGAAGGCGACGGCGTCCTCGCCGCGCGTGGCGAATCCCAGCGCCCGCCACACGCGCCTGGAGAAGTCCCCGGAGGCGCCGGCGAGCTCGACGGCCTGCGCGCGCGTGTAGCGCGCCTCCCCACCGAGCAGGACGGCTTCGATCTCCGTGAGGTCGGGACGCGGCGACATGGAAAACTCTCGTGTTAGAGGCCGGTGGTGGCGTGCTGCGGAGGAGGGCGGCGGCCGGGCGGAGGGCGCGGTCACCCGGGTGTCACTGTCGGTTTAGTACGTGCGGCGGGTGCGCGTCAAGAAAACTCCAGGTCCTGCGCGACCGTGCTCACGTGCCGCCTCCCGGCCCCGGTGGCGGGGCGTCCCCGCTCTCGTCCAGTGGGGCGGCGTGCCGCTCGGCGTCCTCGACGGCGCGGTAGATCTCGCGCTGCAGCCGCTCGACCCGCGGGACGCCGTGCAGCTCCATGCCCTCCTGCTCGGCGGCGGAGCGCACGGTCAGATCCCCCCGGCCCAGCATCCGCCCGCCCAGCGACATGCTGAAGGAGACGTCGTCGACGCGGCTGAGGGGGATGTCCCGGCCCTGACGGGTCAGCAGCCCCCGGCGGTGCATCAGGCGCCGGTCGCTGAGGATGTAGACGGTCGTCCACCAGCGCAGCAGCGGGACCAGCCCGAGGGCGACGGCGGCGAGCGCGGCGACCGCGACCACCGCGTAGCGGATCCAGCGCACCCACTCCGGCGCGGTGGGCAGCAGCCACAGCGCGGCGGCGGTCGCGGCGGCGATGACGGCGAGCGCGAGGAAGGCGTCCGCGACCGTGGTCCAATGCCGCCGGGTGACGAGAATCAGCTCCTCGTCGCCCGCCAGGTGGCGCCGCCCTGTTGCCATACACCGATCCTCGCACAGCCCGGCCGCCCCCGCGCGCCCCGAACCCTGGCAGGGCCCGCTCCGCCGCAGGTCCGCGGCACGGCCCTCACCCGTCGTCGGGGCGCAGGTGCACGATGTCGGCTGCGCTCAGCGCCTGCATCCGGCCCGCGGCGTCGCGCACCTCCAGCCGGCCTCCGGCGTCCACGCCCACGGCCTCGCCCAGCAGCTCGCCCCCGCCCGGCAGGTGGGCGCGCACGCGCCGACCCAGGGTGCTGCAGGAGGCGCGGTACTCCCGGGCCGGTCCCGCGGCCGCCGCGCCGCCGCCGGCCGCCGCCCATGCGGCGTAGAGCGCGGCGAACTCCTCCAGCAGCGATACCGCAAGCTCCCGCCGGTCGGCGCCGGGCGCGCCGCACAGGGCTATCGAGGCGGCGGTCTCCACCGGCAGCTCGTCGCGACGCTGGGAGACGTTGATCCCGATGCCGAGGACGACGCCCGCTCCGGCGTCCGGCTCCGCCGCGCCGCCGCCGGTGCCCGCGGCCGGGAACACCGCCTCGGACAGGATGCCCGCGAGCTTGAGCCCGCTGTCTTCGGCGAGGACGTCGTTGGGCCACTTGAGCACCGCGGGCACACCGGGGCCGGCGCGCAGCGCCCGGACCGCGGCCACGCCCATCAGCAGCGGCAGCCAGCCCAGTCCGGGCGCCGGTACGGCGGGGCGCACCAGCACCGACAGGGTCAGCGCGGCGCGCGGCGGTGTCGCGAACCCGCGGCCGAGCCTCCCGCGCCCGGCCGTCTGGTGGTCGGCGATCAGCACCGCGCCTCCGGGCTCGCCGCGCCGGGCACGCTCCAGCAGCTCGCTGTTGGTGGAGGGGGTCTCGGCCAGGACGTCGACCGAGCGCCACAGCCCGCCGGGGCGGACCAGGGCACGGCCGAGCTCGGAGGCGCGCAGCGGGGGGCGGTGCGCATCGTCGCCGCGCGGCCCGCCGGGTGCCGGTTCGGCCGGTGTGCTCATGGGCTCCATTCAACCGCCCCGCCCGCCTGCCCGCACACGGCGGGCCCCGGGCGGGGCCGGGCGCGGCGCGCCCGTTCGGGCGAATGCCCCGGTGCGGCTCAGCCGGTGTTCTGCAGGCCGGCCGCCACGCCGTTGACCGTGAGCAGCAGTAGCCGCTCCAGGTGGCGGTGGTCCTCCTCCGACAGCGACTCGGCCTCGTCGCCGCGCAGCGCCGACAGCGCCCGCAGCTGCAGGTGGGACAGCGCGTCCACGTACGGGTTGCGCAGGTCCACCGCGCGCGAGAGCACGCTGCGGTTCTCCAGCAGCCGCGTGTGGCCGGTCACCTTGAGCACCAGGTCGCGGGTGCGGTCGTACTCGCCCAGCACCAGTCCGGTCAGCTCCGGGCGACCGCCCAGCTCCAGGTAGCGCGAGGCGATGGTGCGGTCGGTCTTGGCCAGGCTCATCTCGGCGTTGTCCAGCAGGGACGAGAACAGCGGCCACTCCTTGTAGGCCGCCTGCAGCTCGGCGAGGTCGGGGGCGGCCGCCAGGCCGGTGCCCAGACCGAACCAGCCCGGGAGGTTGACCCGGGTCTGGGTCCAGGCGAACACCCACGGGATCGCGCGCAGGTCGTCCAGGCCGCGGGCGGCGCTGCGCCGCGCGGGGCGCGAGCCCAGCCGCAGCTCGCCCAGCTCCTCCAGCGGGCTGACGCGGGAGAACCACTCGGCGAAGCCCTCGGTGTCGATGAGGGAGCGGTAGGCGTCGTGGGCGGCCCGGGCGATCTCGTCGGCGAGCTTGCGGTACTTCGCCGAGGCGGTGCGGGCGCGCTCCTGCACCTCGTCGGTGCTGGCCATGAGCACGGCGTGGCCGACCTGCTCGATGTGGCGGTGGGCGATCGCGCGCTGCCCATAGCGGGCGAAGATGACCTCGCCCTGCTCGGTGACCTTGAAGCGGCCCGCCACCGACCCCGGCGCCTGCGCCAGCAGCGCCCGGCTCGCCGGGCCGCCGCCGCGGCCCAGCGACCCGCCGCGGCCGTGGAACATGGTCAGCCGCACGTCGTTGCGCTCGGCCCACGAGGTCAGCTGCGCCTGGGCGTCGTACAGCCGCAGGGTCGCGCTCACCGGGCCGACGTCCTTGGCGGAGTCGCTGTAGCCCAGCATCACCTCCATGCGGCGGCCGGTCTGCTCCAGGCGGGCGCGCATCTGCGGCAGCGCCAGCATGCCGTCGAGCACGCGCGGCGAGGCTTCCAGGTCGGCGCCAGTCTCGAACAGGGGGATGACGTCGAGCACGGGCGTCTGCCCGCTGGGCAGCGCGTACTCGGCCAGCTCGTAGACGGCGGCGATGTCCCGGGCGGAGCGGGTGAAGCTGACGATATAGCGTCGGCAGGCGTCCACGCCGAAGCGCTCCTGGATCCAGCCCACCACGCGCAGGGTGGCCAGCACCTCCTGGGTGCGCTCGGAAAGCTGCCCGCCCTCCCGCAGCTCCCGCAGGGCCTGGGCGTGCACCTCGCTGTGCTGGCGGATCTCCAGCTCGGCGAGGTGGAAGCCGAACGTCTCGGCCTGCCAGATCAGGTGCTGCAGCTCGCCGTTGGCCTGGCGGGCCGCGCCGGCGGCGCTCAGCGAGGCCTGCACGCGGCGCAGTTCGGCCAGGAACTCCTCCGGTCCGCGGTAGGACAGGTCGGCGTCGCGTTCGCGGGTGGCGCGCAGCCGCTCGGTGGCGAACAGCAGCGCCTGGCGGTGCGGCTCGTTGGGCGAGCGCTTGGTGATCTCGGCCATGATCCGCGGATAGCCGGCCTCGGCGGCCGCGAGCGCGTCGAGCAGTTCGGTGCTGGCGGGGGTGAGGTTGCCGTAGGCGGTCATGGTGCGGGCGATGCGTCCGCACGCGTTCTCCAGAGCGCGCAGCACGTGGTCGGCCTGGATGGAGATGGCCTCGCGCGTGACGTCGTGGGTGACGAAGGGGTTGCCGTCGCGGTCGCCGCCGATCCAGCTGCCGTAGCGCACGAACGGCCGGGCGCGAGCGGGCTCGCGGCCGGTGCCCGCGGGGTCGACCGCGGCGTCCAGCGACCGGTAGATCTCGGGCACCACCTGGAAGATGGTCTCGTCGAACGCGGCCAGGGCGGTGCGCACCTCGTCCAGCGGGTCGAGCTTGGTGTAGCGCAGCTGGGAGGTCCGCCACAGCAGGTCGACCTCCTCCAGCAGGCGCCGCCTGGCCTCGGCCTCGGCGGTGCTGCCCGGATGCGCGTCGTGCAGCCGCTGCAGCTGGCCGCTGACGCGCAGGATCGTGGTGGAGACCGCCCGCCGCCGCGCCTCGGTGGGGTGGGCCGTCAGCACGGGGTGGAACTCCATGTTGTCGAGCAGCTCGCGCAGGCCGTCCTCGCCGGCGCTCTCCCGGACGGCGCGCACGGCCGCGGCCAGCGACTCCCGCGGCGGGTTGTCGGCGTCGTCCCGCTCGCGCAGCGCGCGGATGCGCTGGTGCTCCTCGGCGAGGTTGGCGAGGTGGAAGTACACGGTGAAGGCGCGGGCCACCTGCTTGGCGCGCTCCAGCGGCCAGGAGTCCACCAGCTCGGTGATCTCCGCGCCGCCGACCGAGCCGTCCCGCGCGCCGATGACGGCGCGGCGCAGCCGCTCGACGTCGGCGAGCAGGTCCTCCCCGCCGCTTTCGGCCATGACCGTGCCGAGCATCTCGCCCAGCAGGCGGACGTCCCCCCGCAACTGGTCGGGCATCTCCTGGCGAGCACTGTCGCGTTCCGCGCTTACCGCTGTCATGTGGACGACCTTACCCAGATTGGTCTGAACCATTGCCGAACGGGGACCGTCGCCGCGGGGTCGGCGCACGTCGACGCAGGACACGCGCCGACGGACCGGGGCCGCGGTGCGCGCGCCGCCGGAGCGGGCCGCGCCGCGTTTCGGCCGGTCGCCGCCGTGGCACGGCTCCCTTCCCCGGTTGGTCCCCGATCATGCCGTGCGCAACGCCACCTACCCGGCGGTAACCGCGGGGGACGTCGCCGTACGCTCGTTCGGCACAGTTATCGTGAGGCGTTATGGCCACCGAAGCCCCTGAACCGCTGCCCGCGGCCGAGATCGACATCCGCACCACCGCGGGCAAGCTCGCCGACCTCCAGCGCCGCCGCTACGAGGCGGTGCACGCCGGTTCCGAACGAGCCGTCGAGAAGCAGCACGCCAAGGGGAAGATGACGGCGCGCGAGCGCATCGACGCGCTGCTCGACCCCGGGTCGTTCGTCGAGTTCGACGCACTGGCGCGGCACCGCTCCACCAGCTTCGGACTCGACTCCCACCGCCCTTACGGCGACGGCGTCGTCACCGGCCACGGCACCGTCGACGGCCGCCCCGTCGCGGTCTTCAGCCAGGACGTCACCGTCTTCGGCGGCTCGCTCGGCGAGGTCTACGGCGAGAAGATCGTCAAGGTCCTCGACCACGCGCTGAAGACCGGCTGCCCCGTCGTCGGCATCAACGAAGGCGGCGGCGCGCGCATCCAGGAGGGCGTGGTCGCGCTCGGGCTCTACGCCGAGATCTTCAAGCGCAACACCCGGGCGTCCGGCGTCATCCCGCAGATCTCGCTGATCATGGGCGCGGCCGCGGGCGGGCACGTGTACTCCCCGGCGCTGACCGACTTCGTCGTGATGGTCGACCAGACCTCGCAGATGTTCATCACCGGCCCCGACGTCATCAAGACGGTCACCGGCGAGGACGTCACCATGGAGGAACTGGGCGGCGCGCGCTCGCACAACGCCAGGTCCGGCGTGGCCCACCACATGGCCGCCGACGAGCAGGACGCGCTGGACTACGTCCGCGACCTGCTGTCCCACCTGCCCGCCAACAACCTGGAGGACCCGCCCCTGGCCGAGGCCCCGGGCGAGGACGAGGTCACCGAGGCCGACCGGGAGCTCGACACCTTCGTGCCCGACTCCGCCAACCAGCCCTACGACATGCACCGGGTGATCGAGCACGTCCTCGACGACGGCGCCTTCCTGGAGGTGCACGCGCAGTTCGCCACCAACATCGTGGTGGGCTACGGGCGCGTCGAGGGCCGGCCGGTGGGCGTGGTCGCCAACCAGCCGATGAGCCTGGCCGGCTGCCTGGACATCGACGCCTCGGAGAAGGCGGCGCGGTTCGTGCGCACCTGCGACGCGTTCAACGTCCCGGTGCTGACCTTCGTGGACGTTCCGGGCTTCCTCCCCGGCACCGACCAGGAGTGGAACGGCATCATCCGGCACGGCGCCAAGCTCATCTACGCCTATGCCGAGGCGACGGTCCCGCTGGTCACGGTCATCACGCGCAAGGCCTTCGGGGGCGCCTACGACGTCATGGGCTCCAAGCACCTCGGCGCCGACGTCAACCTGGCCTGGCCCACCGCCCAGATCGCGGTCATGGGCGCCCAGGGCGCGGTCAACATCCTGCACCGGCGGACGCTGGCCGCGGCCGAGGACGTCGAGACCGAGCGCGCGCGGCTGATCCAGGACTACGAGGACACCCTGCTCAACCCCTACTCCGCAGCGGAGCGGGGCTACGTCGACGGGGTCGTCCTGCCCTCCGAGACCCGCACGTCGGTGGCCAAAGCGCTGCGGTCGCTGGAGAACAAGCGCGAGCAGATGCCCCCCAAGAAGCACGGGAACATCCCGCTGTGAGGCGGCGGACGGCACCGGGCGGCCCCCCGGGCCCCGCGGACCGGACGGCGGCGGCCGCGGCGCGGAGCGCCTCCGCCGCAGAGCGGAGAAGGGAGACGGAAGGCCATGACCACCGACGCGCCGGTACCGGCCGGACGGTCCGCACCGTTGCTGCGCGTGGTGCGCGGCGACCCCACCCCCGAGGAGGCGGCGGCGCTGGTCGCGGTGCTGACCGCGCGCGCACGCGCCGCCCGGGCGGCGGACGGCGGCCCGGCCGCTCCGCCGCGCTCCCGCTGGCGTGAGGGCTCGCGGCTGCTGGGGCGCCCGCCCGCGCCCGGACCGGGCGCCTGGCGGGCCGCCTACCGCCCGCGCTGACACCGCTCGTCCACAGGCGGGCCGCGGCGGCCCCGCACAAGCCCGCACCTTCCTAGACTTGTGACAATCCGGCGCGGCGCTCGCAGACGCCGGACCAGGAGGCTCCACCGTGCGCAAAGTTCTGATCGCCAACCGGGGCGAGATCGCCGTCCGCGTCGCGCGCGCCTGCCGCGACGCCGGCATCGCGAGTGTCGCCGTCTACGCCGAACCCGATCTCGACGCCCTGCACACCAAGGTCGCCGACGAAGCCCACTCCCTGGGCGGCCAAACCCCGGCCGACAGCTACCTCGACATCGACCGGATCCTCGGCGTCGCCCGGCGCACCGGCGCCGACGCCGTCCACCCGGGCTACGGCTTCCTCGCCGAGAACGCCGGCTTCGCCCAGGCCGTCATCGACGCCGGCCTCACCTGGATCGGACCGCCGCCCGCGGCCATCGATGCGCTGGGCGACAAGGTCGCCGCCCGCCACATCGCGCAGAAGGTCGGCGCTCCCCTGGCCCCCGGCACCTCCGACCCCCTCGCCGGCGCCGACGAGGCGGTGGCCTTCGCCGAGGAGCACGGCCTGCCCATCGCGGTCAAGGCGGCATTCGGCGGCGGCGGGCGCGGCCTCAAGGTCGCCCGCACGCTGGAGGAGGTTCCCGAGGCGTTCGACTCGGCGGTGCGCGAGGCCACCTCGGCCTTCGGCCGCGGCGAGTGCTTCGTCGAGCGCTACCTGGACCGCCCCCGCCACGTCGAGACCCAGTGCCTGGCCGACGCCCACGGCAACGTGGTGGTGGTCTCCACCCGCGACTGCTCGCTGCAGCGCCGCCACCAGAAGCTCGTCGAGGAGGCCCCGGCGCCCTTCCTCAGCGCCGAGCAGGAGCGGCTGCTCTACTCGTCGTCCAAGGCGATCCTGGCCGAGGCCGGCTACGTCGGCGCGGGAACCTGCGAGTTCCTGGTCGGCGCCGACGGCACCGTCTCGTTCCTGGAGGTCAACACCCGCCTGCAGGTCGAGCACCCGGTGAGCGAGGAGGTCGCCGGCCTCGACCTGGTCCGCGAGATGCTGCGCATCGCCGACGGCGGCGAGCTCGGCTACGCCGACCCCGCGCTGCGCGGGCACTCCTTCGAGTTCCGCATCAACGCCGAGGACGCCGGCCGCGGCTTCATGCCCGCACCGGGCACCATCACCGCGCTGAACCTGCCGGGCGGGCCCGGAGTGCGGGTCGACACCGGCTGCGAGACCGGGTTCACCGTCCCCCAGGCCTTCGACTCGATGGTCGCCAAGCTGATCGTCACCGGAGCCACCCGCGCCGAGGCGCTCGAACGCTCCCGCCGGGCGCTGGCGGAGTTCCAGGTCGGGGGGATGCCCACGGTCATCCCGTTCCACTTGGCCGTCGTCGACGACCCCGCCTTCGCGCCGTCCGATCCCCGGACCCCGTTCTCCGTGCACACCCGCTGGATCGAGACCGAGTTCGACAACACCGTCGAGCCCTATGCGGGCCCCGCCGAGTCGGCCGAGCCCGCCGAGCGCGAGCCGATCACCGTCGAGGTCGGCGGCAGGCGCCTGGAGGTCGTGCTGCCCGCCGGCCTGGGCGCCGCGGCCGAGCCCGGCGGTTCCGGGGGCCGCAGGCGCGGCGGGCGCGCGGCGCGGCGC
>NZ_BAABIK010000047.1:0-28003 GCF_039542725.1 Streptomonospora halophila
GCGGCCCCGGCCGCGACGGGCGGCGACGGTGCCGCGGCGTTCATGCGGGGCGCCCTCTTCGGCGCCGCGGCCGCGCTTGCGGGCGTGGCCGTGGGCGCATGGGCGGGGCGCCGGGCCCGGTGACCCCCGCGGCACCGGGCGTGCCGCGGGTATTGCGTGCGTCACCCGTGCTGCGCCGGGGAGCTCCGGCGCCGGGCCGCAGCGCGGGCGGCGCACGTCCGTGATCACGGGCTCCCGGGTGCGGAACGCCCCGCCGACAAGGCGTTCGGGCCTTTTGCGGCACGTTGTCGCGATCTCGTGACCTGCTGCCGTAGTCGAGTGGTCACCGGACGCCGCCGGGCGGTGCTAGGTTCACTTCGTGGTGTCCGAGAGCTACCGCCAGGAGCCGCAATCTCCGTAGTCGCAGGCGTTCTCGCATCGTCTGACGCCTTCCGCTACGAACATCCTGCTTTGCCCCAGCGTCGCGAGGGAGCCGAGATCCACGTGAGTGAAGCACCGAAACTCTCTACGAAGATCATCGTCGCCGGCGGTTTCGGCGTGGGGAAGACGACCTTCATCGGCGCCGTCTCGGAGATCCCGCCCGTGCGCACGGAGGCGGCGGTCACGGCCGCCAGCGCGGGGATCGACGACCTCTCCCACACCCCCGACAAGACCAGTACGACGGTGGCCATGGACTTCGGCCGCATCTCGCTGGAGACCGACCTGACCCTGTACCTCTTCGGTACGCCCGGCCAGCAGCGGTTCTGGTTCATGTGGGACGACCTGGTGCGCGGCGCCCTGGGCGCGATCGTCCTGGTCGACACCAGACGCCTGGAGGACTCCTTCCAGGCCCTCGACTACTTCGAGAAGCAGTACCGGTTGCCCTTCCTCGTCGCGCTGAACTCGTTCGACGGCGACCCCGGTCACTCGACGGAGGACCTGCGCGACGCGCTCGACCTCAGCCCCGAGGTCCCCATCGTGCGCTGCGACGCCCGCGAGAAGAACTCGGTGGTCGAGGTCCTGGCCGCGCTGGTGCGGCACGGCATCGCCATGGAGGCCGCGCAGCGCAACGGGCAGCGGGGCCAGCTCGTGCGCTGAGCGCGCAGGCCCGCGAAGGCGTTCGGCCGTGCGAAAGCCCCTGTGTGCCGGGCCCTCCGAGCGCCGCGGACGCGCATCCGCCCCGTATGAATGGCGCCACAGGGAACCACGAGGGGTCTGTGGGCGTTACCCTTGCGTGGTGTTCGGACGAATGGCTGATAGCGTCCGCCGACTTCTGGGCAAGCCCGGAGCGGTGGACCTGCGCCCCTATACGAAGCTTCTGGAATCGATCGAGGCCCGCGAGCCCGACCTCCGCGAGCTCAGCGACGCCGAGCTGACGGAGAAGGCGACCGACCTCGGCAACGCCGACCTCCCCTACGACCGGCACGACCTCGTCGAGCTGTGCGCGGTCGGCCGCGAGGCGGCTCGCCGGACGCTCGACGAACGCCCCTACGACGTGCAGCTCCTCGGCGTCATGGCGCTGCTGGACGGCCACATCGCCGAGATGGCCACCGGCGAGGGCAAGACCCTCTCGGGCGCCCTCGCGGCCGCCGGCTTCGCGCTGCGCGGTCAGCGCGCGCACGTCCTCAGCGTCAACGACTACCTCGCCCGCCGCGACGCCGAGTGGATGGCGCCCCTGTACGACATGCTGGGCGTCGCCGTCTCCTGGATCGGCGAGGAGTCCACCCGCGAGGAGCGCCGCGCCGCCTACTCCGCCGACGTCACCTACGCGTCGGTCAGCGAGCTGGGCTTCGACGTGCTGCGCGACCGCATGGTCACCGACCTCGACGAGCGCGTGGTGCCCGCGCCCGACATCGCCATCATCGACGAGGCCGACTCCGTCCTGGTCGACGAGGCGCGCGTGCCGCTGGTGCTGGCGGGCGCGGCCGAGACCGCCGGCGCCGACGCCGAGATGGCCGAGCTCGTCCGCGGCCTGACCCCCGGCGTCGACTACGAGATCGACCCCGAGGGCCGCAACGTCCAGCTCACCGACGCCGGCATCGACAAGTGCGAGAAGGAGCTCGGCGGCGTCGACCTCTACGACGAGGACGACACCTCCGTCCTGCCGCGCGTCAACCTCGCCCTGCACGCCCACGCGCTGCTGCAGCGCGACGTGCACTACGTCGTCCGCGACGGCGAGGTGCGGCTGATCAACGAGTCGCGCGGGCGGATCGCGCTGCTGCAGCGCTGGCCCGACGGCCTGCAGGCCGCGGTCGAGGCCAAGGAGAGGGTCGACGTCTCCGACACCGGAGAGGTCCTGGACTCCCTCACCGTGCAGTCGCTCGTGCTGCGCTACCCGACCCGCTGCGGCATGACCGGCACCGCCATGGCGGTCGCCGAGCAGCTCCGGGAGTTCTACGAGCTCGAGGTCGCGGTCATCCCGCCCAACAAGCCCTGCATCCGCGAGGACGAGGGCACCCGGCTCTACGCCACGCGCGAGGAGAAGGAGGACGCCCTCGCCGAGGAGATCGCCGAGGTGCACGCCACCGGCCGGCCCGTCCTCGTCGGCACGCAGGACGTCGCCGAGTCCGAGCTGCTGGCCAAGCGCCTGACCGGCGACGGTCTGGAGTGCGTCGTCCTCAACGCCAAGAACGACGCCGACGAGGCCGCCGTCATCGCCGAGGCCGGCACCTACGGCGCCATCACCGTCTCCACCCAGATGGCCGGGCGCGGCACCGACATCCGGCTGGGCGGCAGCGACATGGCCGACCGCGACCGGGTGGTCGAGCAGGGCGGCCTGTATGTGATGGGCTACGGCCGCTACCCCAGCAGCCGCCTCGACGACCAGCTGCGCGGGCGCGCCGGGCGCCAGGGCGACCCCGGCGCCTCGGTCTACTTCGTCTCCGTCGAGGACGACCTGGTGGCCAACAACGCCCCCGAGACCCGCGGATACGAGGCCCAGGGCGACGGCGCGATCACCGACGACAGCTGGCTGCGCATGGTCGACCACGCCCAGCGGGTCTCCGAGGGCAAGCTGCTGGAGGTGCACCGCAACACCTGGCGCTACAACAAGCTGATCGACGTGCAGCGCAGCGTCGTGCTGGAGCACCGCGAGGCGGTGCTGGCCGACGACCTGGGCGACCGCCAGCTCCGCGTCGACTGCCCGGCCCACCACGCCGAGTTGGTCGAGGAGGCCGGCGCCGAGGAGACCGCCCGGGCCGCCCGGCTCATCACCCTGTACCACCTCGACCGGGGCTGGACCGACCACAACGCGTACCTGGCCGAGCTGCGCGAGGGCATCCACCTGCGCTTCCTGGGCCGGCGCGACCCGCTGGACGAGTTCAACGCCGACGCCGTCCCCGCGTTCAAGGGCTTTTTGGACGAGGCCCGCGCCCGCGCGGCCGAGACCTTCGCCGAGACCGAGGTCGACGAGAACGGCACGATCGACGTCGCCGAGGTCGGCGTCAAGCGTCCGACCATGACCTGGACCTACATGGTCCACGACCACCCGTTCTCCTCTGCGCTGGAGACCGTGGTCGGCCGCTTCCGCGGCAAGCTCGCCGGCGCCGGCGAGACCGCCTGAGGCGACACGGACCCACCGCCCCGGCGCCCGCACACGGCGGCGCCGGGGCGCGGCCCGGACCCCGGAAACGCCGCCGGACAGGACCGCAGCCTTCCTATTCGAGGGGCATGCGCATCGGGAGGACGAACGCTTCCGCGGCAGGGCACTTGGTACAGCGGCGGCAAGCGGCGGTGCAACAACGTCGTGGGCGCTCCGGTGTACGTGTCGGTCGGGGAAGGCCGCCTTCCAATCGGACCCGGACACGATCGTCGGGTACATGGACACCGACCCGAGCCGGTTCACGTGCAATCGCGACGGCCAGGCCTGCGTGGGCGGCCCGCACCCCACCCGCTGGGAGCCGGCCGTCGCCGGCAACGGCGAGTCCGGCTAAATGGGGGACACCGGCCGCGCCGGCCCCGGCTCCCCGCGTCACCAACGTCCCGTCCCGGTGTTGGCAGGTCTTGCCGATTCACCGATCGCCGCGGACCGTTTGAATCCCTAGTGCGGCCCGCGTCCGCGGCGGCCGCGGCGAGTCGGCCGACACGCAGGGGCGGGTGAATGGCAGGGCAGCGCAGGGTCCGCATCGGCATCGACACGGGCGGCACGTTCACCGACGTCGTCGCCCTCGACGAAGACACCGGCGAACTGCTGGCGACCAAGACCCCCTCCACTCCCGCCGACCCCTCCGCCGGGTTCATGAACGGCGTCGCCAAGGTGCTGGACCTGCTCGGGCCCCCGACCGCGGTCAGCGCGCTGTGCCACGGCACGACCGTCGCCACCAACCTGCTGCTCGAGGGCAGAACCGGCCCTCTCGGGTTCATCACCACCGAGGGCTACGAGTTCATCCTGGAGATCGCCCGCCAGGCCGTGCCCGACGGCTACGGCAACTCCTACTTCTGGGTCAAGCCCGACCGGATCGTGCCCGCCGACCTGGTGCGCACCGTCGGCGGCCGGCTCGACCACACCGGCGCCGAGATCCGCCCGCTCGACGAGGGCCAGGCCGCCGCTGCCGCCCGCTGGTTCCGCGACCGCGGCGTCGACACCATCGGCGTCTGCCTGCTGCACTCCTACGCCGATCCCGCCCACGAGCGGCGGCTGCGCGAGGTCCTGCGCGCCGAGCACCCCGGCGCGACCGTGTCCATCAGCTCCGACGTGCTGCGCGAGTACCGCGAGTACGAGCGCTCCATGACCACCCTGGTCGACGCCGCCGTCAAGCCCGGCGTCACCCGCTACATCCGCGGCATCGGCGCGCGCCTGGCCGAGGCCGGCGCCGGGCCCGGCGGCGAACGGCCCCCGTTTCTGGTGATGAAGTCCAACGGCGGGGTGCTCTCGGCCGACGAGGTCGTCCACCAGCCCATCAGCACGGTGATGTCGGGGCCGGCGGCCGGCGCGCTCGGCGCCGCGCTGCTGGCCGGGCGCGCCGGCTACGACCGCGTCCTCACCCTGGACGGCGGCGGAACCTCGACCGACGTGTCGGTCGTGCTCGACGGCGAGCCGGGGCTGACCACGGAGGGCTCTGTGGGCCGCTACCCCTCCAAGATTCCGATGATCGACGTCGTGACCGTCGGCGCCGGAGGCGGCTCCATCGCCCGGATCTCCCCGGAGGGCGCGCTCAAGGTCGGCCCCGCCTCGGCGGGGGCCGAGCCCGGCCCGGCCTGCTACGGCAGGGGCGGCGCCGAACCCACCGTCACCGACGCCCACGCCGCCCTCGGCCGCATCCCCCCGCACCTGCTGGGCGGCGAGATGCCCCTGGACGTCACCGCTGCGGAGGCCGCCGTGGCGGCGCTGGGGGACAAGCTCGGCATGGACGCCGCGGAGACGGCCGAGGGCATCCTGCGCATCTCCGCATGGAACCAGGCCAACGCGCTGCGCCAGGTCACCGTCCAGCGCGGCCTGGACGTGCGCGACTTCCACCTGGTGGCCTTCGGCGGCTCGGGCTCGCTGCTGCTGTGCCCGCTGCTCGACATCCTGGGCCCGGCGGGCGCGTTCGTGCCGCCCGACCCCGCCAACGTCTCGGCGTTCGGGCTGCTGAGCGTGGACGTGCGCAACGACTACGTGCGCACCCGCGTGGCCCGCCACGCCGACCTCGACCCGGGCGCGGCCGAGGCCGTCTTCGCCGAGTTGGCCGGCGAGGCCGCCGAGGTCCTGCGGGCCGAGGGGTTCGCCGGCGAAGGCGGCCCCGGCGGCGTCGGCGGCCTGCGCCTGGAGCGCAGCGCCGACCTGCGCTACTTCGGCCAGGCCTACGAGGTGCGCGTGCCCGTCCCCGCCGACCCGCTGGACGCCGCCGCGGCCGACGCCGTCGCCGACGCGTTCCACGCCGCCCACCGCGACCTCTACGGCTACGACCTGCGCGACAACCCCGAGCAGCAGGTCGAGTGGGTGAACCTGCGGGTCACCGGCATCGGCCGCATCCGCCGGCCCGAACCGCGCGGCCTCGCCGGCCCCGGCGGGGCGCGCGACGCGCGGACCGGCGTGCGGGACGTGTGCTTCGACGGCGCCGTACACCGCGGCACCCCCGTGTACTTTCGCGACGCGCTCGCGCCGGGCAGCACCGTGCGCGGGCCCGCGGTGATCGAGGAGTACGCGTCGACCCTGCCGCTGCATCCCGGCTTCACCGCGCGCGTGCACCCCGACGGCGGCATCGCCGTCACCGCCGAGCCCGCACCCGCAGCCGAGGAGGTCCAGCGTTGAACCGCGACCCCGCCCGCCCCGCGCCGCCGCAGGAGGCGCCGCGCGCCGTCGGCACCGCCCCCGCGGCGGACGGCCGCCCGCCCGCCGACCCCGTGCTGGCGGAGATCGTCGAGGGCACCCTCGCGTCGGTGGAGATGGAGGTCGAGACGGCGATCGCGCGCACCTCGCGCTCGCCCATGATCCGCGACGCCCACGACTTCCGGGTGGGCATCCACGACCGGCGGCTGCGCAAGCTCACCGGCCGCTCCTACTCCGCGCTGGTGCACCCGGTCGCGCGCGACTTCCCGCCCGAGACCATGCGCCCCGGCGACGTGTTCTTCCACAACGACGTCTACGAGTCCGAAGGCGGGATCGGGCACCTGCCCGACCTGTGCGTCACGGTGCCGGTCTTCCACGACGACGGGGCGGGTCCCGAGGTGGTGGCGTTCGTGCAGGCCTTCGGCCACCACGACGACATCGGCGGCGCCTGCCCCGGCTCCATGCCGCCCAACGCCACCTCGGTGTTCGAGGAGGGCCTGATGGTCCCGCCGATCAAGCTGTGGGACCAGGGCGTGCCCAACCGCGCTGCGCTGCGCATTATGGTGCGCAACTCCCGGATGCCGGACTCGCTGGCCGCCGACCTCGACGCCGAGTGCTCGGCCTGCCTGATGGGGGCGCGCCGGCTCGCCGACCTGTTCGCCCGCTACGGCCGCGCGGCCGTCGAGCGGTGCTTCGACGCCGTGCTGGACGCCACGACCGAGACCTACCGGCGGGAGATCCTCGCCAAGATCCCCGACGGCACCTACGTGTGGGAGGACTACGCCGAGCACGACGGCGTCGACGAACCCCGCCTGCACCGGCAGCGCATCACCCTGACCAAGGTGCCGGACCGGCTGATCATCGACTTCGCCGGCACGTCGCCGCAGGCCCGAGGGCCGATCAACCACTGCGGCGACTACGCCGACGGCAACTTTCTGAAGAAGTGGCTCGCGCCCGTCCTGCGCAATCTGGCCGAGACCCCGGAGCGGATGGCCGAGCTGGACGTCAACGAGGGCGTGGTGCCGCTCATCGAGATGCGCTTCCCCGAGAAGGGCACCCTGCTGACCCCTGTCTTCCCCGCACCGACCAACGCGCGCACGTTCGTCATCCTGCGCCTGCTGGGCGTGCTCGCCGGCGTCCTGGCCAAGGCCGTGGACGGCTACATGCCGGCCGACCAGGAGACCATCCGCTACACCGGAGTCTTCGGCACCGGAGCCGACGGCCGCCCCTACCTGATGCGCGAGGTCCTGGGCGGCGGCTCGGGCGGGCGCCACTACGCCGACGGCGAGGACACAATCCACGTGGTGCCCGACTCCCGCAACCTGCCCACCGAGTTCACCGAGTCGCGGTTTCCGTTCATCGTCGAACGGCTCGGCCTGGCCGTCGACTCCGGAGGGGCGGGCCGCTACCGGGGCGGCCTGGGCTATGAGAAGCACATCCGGATGCTGCGCGACGCGTCGTTCATGTCCATCGCCGACCGCTCCATCCTGTCCTGCTGGGGTGTCAAGGGCGGCCGCGCCGGGGCGCCCTTCCAGGTGACGATCGACCCCGGCGGCCCCCGCGAGCGGGAGCCCGGCGGGCTGGTGGAGGCCGAGCCGGTGCGCGCCGGCGAGGTGGTGCGCATCCGTACCACCGGCGGCGGGGGCTGGGGCGACCCGCTGGAGCGCGGTGTCGAGGCGGTCGTGGCCGACGTGCGCTGCGGCAAGGTCTCGCGCAGAGCCGCCCGCGAGGACTACGGCGTGCCGGTGACCGGCCCTGACGACGCGCCCCGCGCCGACCCGGCCGAGGTGGAGCGGGTGCGCGCCGGGCTGCGCAGCGCGCGGCCGGGCGACGCCCCCTTCTTCGACCGCGGCCCCGGATACGTCCTGCTGTCCGGCGGCGCAAAGAGCGCGGAGGTCGATCGCCTGTGAGCCTCTCCCGAGTCGTGGTCGCCTTGGGCGGCAACGCCATGACGGGACCCGACGGCAGCGCCCGCCCCGACGACCAGCGCAGTGCCCTTACCGCGGCCATGGAGCACGTCGCCGACCTCGTCGCCGGCGGTACCGAGGTGGTGCTGACCCACGGCAACGGCCCCCAGGTCGGCAACCTGCTGGTGAAGAACGAGCTCGCCGCCGACGTGGTGCCGCCGGTGACCCTGGACTGGTGCGGCGCCCAGACCCAGGCGACGATCGGCTTCACCATCGCCGACGCCCTGGAGTCGGCGCTGGCCCGGCGCGGGCGGCCCCGGCCGGTCAGCGCCGTGGTCACCCGGACCCTGGTCGACCCCGCCGACCCCGCCTTCGACCGCCCGGCCAAGCCGGTGGGCCGCTACCTGCCCGGGCCTGAAGCGGCCCGCTTCGCCGCGCTCGGCCAGGACTGGGCCGACTTCGGCGCGCGCGGATGGCGCCGCGTGGTGCCCTCGCCCCAGCCCTGCGAGATCCTCGACGCCCCGGCCGTTCGGGCGCTGCTGGAGGCCGGCGTCGTGCCGGTCGCGGCCGGCGGCGGGGGAGTTCCGGTGGTCCGCGACGCCTCGGGGACGCTGCACGGAGTGCAGGCGGTGCTGGACAAGGACCGCACGGCCGCGCTGCTGGCCTGCGTGCTGTCGGCGGACACGCTGGTCGTCGCCACCGACGTGGCCTGCGCGGTGCTGGACTACGGTACCGACCGCGAGCGCCCCATCGGCCGCATCTCAGCCGCCGAGCTGCGCGGGTACCTCGCCGCCGGGCACTTCGCCGAAGGCAGCATGGGGCCCAAGGTCGAGGCGGCCGTGCGGTTCGTGGAGTCGGGCGGGCGGCGCGCCGTCATCACCGGACTCGACGGTGTCGCCGCCGGATCGGCCGGGCAGGCGGGTACCGTCGTCGAACCATGACCCGCCGTCCTGATCAGCAGTGAGAACCGCAGACGAGAGGTGGACCCAGATGCCCACGCCCATCGAGGTGCACAAGGTGGCGATCGAGAGCGTCACCGACGCGTCCGGGCTTGCCCGGCTGATCGACGACGGCGTCGTGCGCGCCGACGACGTCCTGGCCGTGATCGGCAAGACCGAGGGCAACGGCGGCGTCAACGACTACACCCGCATCCTGGCCGACCGGGCGTTTCGCGAGGTACTCGTGGGCAAGGGCTCGCGGGCCGAGGAGGAGGTGCGGCGCATCCCGCTGGTGTGGTCGGGCGGGACCGACGGCGTGCTCTCCCCGCACGCCACCGTCTTCGCCCGCGCGCCCGAGGGGCGCTACGCGCCCACCGACAAGCCGCGGCTGGTCGTGGGGATCGCGATGAGCGAGGAGATCCTGCCCGAGGACATCGGCCGCCCGGCCATGGTGCGCAAGGTCGCCGCGGGTGTCCGCGCGGCGATGGACGAGGCGGGGGTCGCCGACCCGGCCGACGTGCACTACGTGCAGACCAAGACGCCGCTGCTGGTGCTGGAGACCATCAACGACGCGAAGGCGCGCGGCCACGACGTGGTCACCCAGGACACGCTGAAGTCCATGGACATCTCCAACTCCACCACCGCGCTGGGCATCGCGACCGCGCTGGGCGAGATCGACGAGCCCGCGGCCGAGCAGATCCACGCCGACCTGGGGCTGTACTCCTCGGTCGCCTCGTGTTCCTCGGGCGTGGAGCTGGACCGCGCCCAGATCGTGGTGGTCGGCAACGCACGCGGCGTGGGCGGCCGGTACCGCGCCGGCCACGGTGTCATGCGCGACGCACTGGACGCCGACGGGATCTGGTCGGCCGTCCGCTCGGCGGGGATCGACCTGCCCGAGCGCCCCCACCCCGACGACCTGGGTGACCGGCTGGTCAACGTGTTCCTCAAGTGCGAGGCCGATCCCTCCGGTCGGGTGCGCGGGCGGCGCAACATCATGCTGGACGACTCCGACGTGCACTGGCACCGGCAGATCAAGGCCACCGTCGGCGGGGTGGCCGCCGCGGTGACCGGCGACCCCGCGGTGTTCGTCTCGGTCGCGGCGGTCCACCAGGGCCCGTCGGGAGGAGGCACCGCGGCGGCAATCGCCGATCTCGGAGCGTGATGTTTCCGACACCGTATTCCGGTCGCGCCCGACCGCGACCGGAATCCGGTGGTCCGGGGCGCCCGGCGGGCAATTGCGAATTCGTGCGCACGGAGAATCGGGGCCCCGGATGAATCGAGCCTTCCTGCAATTGCACGCGGAGCGGAGTAAGGTTCGGTATACCTGAAGGCGGAGCACCATTCCCCGGGCCCGCCTATCCTCGGCATGGGCGCAAAACGGACTGGCGCGCACAGACGGGAGTCGGTCGGACGTGGAGCACGAGATCGGTGCGGAAGAGAAGATCACCTACGGCCGCAACGACCGCTTCGTCGGCGGCCCCGTGGGTGGCGGGCGGTTCTGGCTCGAAGACGACGGATCGCCCGCGGCCAAGCTCGGCGGCCCGGAGGAATGGCGCGAGCAGGGCATGATCGACGTCCGCAGAGGCGACACGTTCAGCGTCGGCGGCCAGACGTGGCGCATCACCGACATCGTCAACGCCGATGGCGAGGACGCCTACCTCACGGCGGTCCGCGTGGGCTGATCCGCGACCGCTCCACCGGACCCGCAGCCGCAACGGCGCCGGGCGCCCGCGCGGAAAAGGCGTTGTGGGCGGGCGGCGCTCCGGGGTGCAATGGTGCGATGCCGACGGACGCGCACGCCGAACCCCCCGCCCCGCACGTCGCCGTCAACCGCGCCTTCTGGGACGAGGGCGCGGCCGCGTACTTCGCCACCCTGGCCCCCGGCCAGTGGTCGCGCGCCGAGCCCGCCTGGGGCCACTGGGCGGTGCCCGAGTCGCGGCTGCGGCTGCTGCCCGACGAGCCGGCCGGAACGGCCGCCGTCGAGCTCGGCTGCGGCACCGGCTATGTATCGGCGTGGCTGGCGCGGGCCGGCGCGCGGCCGGTGGGGGTGGACGTCTCGGCCGCGCAGCTGGACACTGCGCGCCGGATGCAGCGCAGGTTCGGGATCGACTTCCCGCTGGTGCTGGGCGACGCCGAGAACGTTCCGTGCGGCGACGGCGTGTTCGGCCTCGCGATCAGCGAGCACGGCGCGTCCCTGTGGTGCGATCCCCACCGCTGGATCCCCGAGGCCGCGCGTCTGCTGGCTCCGGGCGGCCGCCTGGTGTTCCTGCGGTACTCGCCGCTGTTCGCGAGGTGCCGTCCGGAGGAGGGGCGGGCGGGAGCCGCCCTGCGGCGCCGGCAGTTCGGCCTGCGCCGGCTGGAGTGGGGCGGATCCGTCGAGTTCACCCTGCCCCACGGCGACATGCTGCGGCTTCTGCACTCCTGCGGCTTCGAGGTCGAGGACCTCATCGAGATCGAGGCGCCCGCGGACGCCGGCTACGACTACCCCTACCTTTCGGCGGACTGGGCGCGCAGCTGGCCCGGCGAGGAGGTGTGGAAGGCGCGGCTGAAGGGCTGAGAGCCCGCCCGGTGCCCCGCGCGGCGGGCGCCGGGGCAGCCGACGCCTGTGCGTTCGGTGTCGTTTACTCGTGGTTTATCACGGCACGTGAGGCTGTCGGAGGCGGAGATCGGCTCCCGGCGATCGAGACATTCCGGTTATGCGATCAGGCCGTCGGTGTGACCGGGCCCCGGATACCGTCGTCAACGACGCGGTGCCCCACCGCACGGTCTCGCCTTCGACCCGCACAGTCCGAAGGCCGTGCGTCCGCGATTCCCCCCTCGCCCGGCCCCAGGAGCTGTCCCCCGCCCCTGGGGCCGGATCCGTTGCCGGAGGGCAGCGCCGGCGTCTAGTAGCTTCACCCCCATGGCACTACGGCATATCGCACTGTTCCGCTGGTCCGAGGGCACCACGCCCGCCCAGGTCGCCGAGGTCGAGGAGGTCCTCGCCCGGCTGCCTGAGGCGATCCCGGAGCTCGACGCCTACACCTTCGGGTCCGACCTGGGGATCGGGTCCGACACCTTCGACTTCGCGGTGGTGGCCGACGTCGCCGACGAGCAGGCCTACGCCGCCTACCGCGACCACCCCGACCACCAGGCGGCGCTGGGCGTCATCCGCCCGCTGCTCGCCGAGCGGGCGTCCGCGCAGATCCGCACCGGCGGCGCCGGCTGAGCCGAACGCGCCGGCCCGGCGGGGCGGCCGCGGAGCGCCGGTCGGGCACCGCTTCCCGAGCGGATCCGGAGTGGATCGCGTTCTCCCTCCGCGCTCGCCCGGCCGGAGCCCGTCGTCATCGGCCTGTACCGAGCGGTTCCGGGCTATTGCGGTGGAACCGGTTCTACATTTATTTTCGGTAGTGAGGCCCGGCATGGTGAGTGTCCGCAGCGGGGTTCCCGCGCGGACCGGACACCGGGCGCCTACGCGCCGCCTGTCGGCGGTGGATCGCGCCCCGCCGCCGGCGGGTGGCGCTCCGGGAACCGCCCGCGCAGTGGCGTCCGGAGTGCAGCGGTACGGCCCGGCGGGCCGGCGGGCGCCGCAGGCGGTCAGTCCACCAGCCGCGCCATCTCCCGCACGGTGGGGCAGGGCCAGCGCAGCATGCAGCAGCGGCACCGCTGCGCCGGAGTCACCCTGCCGCTGCTGAGGGCGCCCGCATCGCGCGGGCGGTGGGAGTCCAGCAGGGCGAGGCAGAAGTCGGCGAAGGAGATGATCTCCTCGCGGGCGTTGGCGTAGAAGGCGATGTCGTTGATCCGCATCAGCGCGTTCTCGCCGGCCTGCGCCGGAAGCCCCACGGTGTCGGGGCCCCACGGCACCGCTTTGGCCGCGCGCTCGCGGATCCCCTCGACGTAGATGCGCAGCCGCTCGTGGTCGTCGAGCTGGCCGGTCGTGGACGCGAAGATGTCCGAGAGCGACATGCGGCCTCCCCCTGCGGCGCCGGCGCCGCCCGCGCGCGATGCGCCGCGGCCGTCGGCGGTGTTACCCCGAACGTGGATTGTCGCAGGTTACCGAGCGTGATGTCGGCTGGACGCGCCGTTTCGTTCCGTGTTCGCGTATCGCCGACCGGAGGGATCTGGGGTCCGGCCCCGCACGGTCGGCCGGGCGCGCCGCTCGGAGACCGCGCGCCCGCCGGCTCCGGCGCGGGCGCGGAACCGGCGGCACGGGGCGGTCAGCCGCAGCTGCCGCCGCAGTTGCACGGACCGCCGCTCTGGCAGCCGCAGGTGCAGCCGGAACCGCAGCTGCAGCCGGCCGGGGCGGGCGGATTGGGGGCGGACTCGGGCATGGTGCCTCCTCGGAGCGGGTCGCCGGATGCCCACATGGGCGGCATTGCATTTCGACACGTGCCCGCTGCGCGGCACGGCCAACCGGTCCCCGGGGTTCGACCGGTGTTGCCTCCGCGGCGCCGGGCCCCGCCGCTCCGGCTTCGCGATCGGCGCGGCGCCGGGCGGGCGCTTGGGCGGGCCCGCGTGCCCGCCCGCTCCCGGATCAGGCGAAGAACCCCGGCCCCGGCGCCGGTCGGCGCACCATCCGGTACAGCCAGACCTGGCCGAGCACCATGAACGGGGCGACGGGCGCCATGGCCGACCAGAACAGCACGCTTACGCCGTCCGGAACCGGGGCTACGGGCAGGTTCACCGCCGCCGCGACGAGCACCGGAACCGCCGCCAGGGCCGCCGCCGAGGTGTGCCGCGACAGCCGCGGCCCCCACAGCCCCGAGGTCGCGGCGAGCAGCCCCAGCAGCACGAGCGCGACCGCCGCGGCGGTCAGCGGGCGGTCCGGCGCCGCGCCGCCGGGCAGCACCGACGCGCCCGCTGCGAGGCGACCCGCGGCGAGCGCAGCCCGTGCCAGAGGGCGCGTGGCCCGGGCGGCGGTGTCGGCCGCGACAGCGTTGTCGGCGGTTCCCTCCCCGCCCGCCGGGAACGCACCACCGGTTGCGCCGGTTCCGCCGAGGCCGGTCTCCGCCGAGCGGCCTGCCACCTTCGGCGCTGCGGCCCCGCCCGAGGCGAGCACACCGGCGGAGCCGGCACCGGCGGGCCCGGCCGCCGCCGCGCGAGCGGGCTCCCGCCCGCCCGCCTCTCCCGCACCCGCGGCGGGCACCAGCCGCTCGGCGCCGAACGCCGCACCGCGCAGGGCGAACAGCGCGGCCGCGGTCAGCGCGCAGGCGATCGCGAACGGGGTCAGCACCGCGCCGCCGCCCAGCAGCCCGCCCACGATCAGCCCCCAGCTCAGCGCCAGCGTCCAGCTTCCGCCGACGATCCCCATGTCGCAGACCGCCCGCCCCGCCCTCGCGCGCATGCGGCCGCGCATCCACAGCCCCGCGTCGCGGAACAGCCAGCCGGCCAGCAGCGCCACGAACACCGGCCACATGCCGGTGATCACGACGGCCTTCAGCTCGGGGAGCAGGCCCATGGCCACACCGACCGCGCCGAGCAGCCATACCTCGCTGCCCAGGAAGTAGGGCGCCATGGCCGAGACCGCGCGCCGCCGCTCGGTTCCGGTGCGGGCCGCATAGGGCATCAGCATGCCCAGCCCGATGTCGCATCCGGCGAGCACCAGATACCCCGCCACCAGTCCGGCGAGGAGGACAACGGCAAGGATTTCCACGGCGTGCTCCAATGGGCGAGAAGGATCGGTCGGCGAATGCCGCGGGTCAGAACGTGTGCACCGGCGGGTCCTCCGCGACCCCGCCGGGTTCCGTGCCGCCGGTGCGCGCGGGCGCCAGCGGACCGCCTTCGGGGCCGAGCCGGGCGAAGCGCACCAGCAGCACGTAGGTCACCGTCGCCAGTACCGCGAAGGCGAGGGTGAACAGCGAGAACGAGACCGCGGCCATCGCCGGCGTCATGTCGGTCATCGCGTCGGCGGTGGTCAGCAGGTCCTCCACCGCCCAGGGCTGGCGCTGCGTCTCGCGCACCAGCCATCCGCCGACGCTGGCCCCGAACGGCAGGAACGGCAGCAGCACGAGCGGCCACAGCACGCCCCGCCAGCGGTCCAGGCGGCGCAGCAGCCACACGACCAGCAGCACTGGCGCGATCAGGAACATCAGCGCCCAGGACCCCATCATCAGCGCGTCGCCCAGGCCGCCGAACACGCCGGGCGCGCGGCCGCCGGCCTCGATCTCGGCGATCTCCGCGGGGCCGTAGGTCAGTCCGCTGGCGGGCGGAGTGCGGTCGTAAAGAATGAACTGCATGCTTCCGATCGCGGCCGTGGGCAGCAGCGCCAGCGAGAACACGGCGGTGCCCCAGCGGACGCCGCGGCGGAACATCCGGTCGGGGTCGTGGCGCTGGGCCAGGTGGTAGGCGCTGACGGCGATGACCACCGACGAGCCCACCAGAAGTGCACTGACGCAGACGTGGCCGAACGCCATGAGCGTCGACGGGTTCGCCATCAGCGCCGCCGGGTCGGCGACGTGCGCCACGCCGTCCTCCATCCGCAGGCCCACCGGGTAGCGGAGGAACCCGTTGGCCACCAGCACCCAGTAGGCCGACAGGTAGGCCGTCGCCGTCACGACCGCGAAGCAGGCCAGGTGCGCCCAGCGGCTCATCCGGTCCCAGCCGAAGATCCACAGGCCCAGGAAGGTCGACTCGACGAAGAAGGCGCCCATCGTCTCGACGGCAAGCGGAGCGCCGAAGGCGTAGCCGAACATGTCGCTCAGCCCGCTCCAGTTCAGCGCCAGCTGCAGCTCCATGACCAGCCCGGAGAGCACGCCCATGGCGTAGTTGACGACGTAGAGGCCGCCCCAGAAGCGCACGGCCCGCATCCGCGCGTCGTCGCGGCGCACAGTGGCGCCGAGCTGACCGAACAGGATGAACGGAGCCAGCCCGAGGGTCAGGGCGACGAAGAGGTAGTGGACGCCGGCGGTGAGCGCGAACTGCACGCGTGCCAGCAGGAGCGGGTCGTCGAACATGGCGGTGGCGCCTCACGGGTCCGGTGGAGGATGACGTCGCCGATCATGGCCGCGCGGCACCGCGCCGCACATCGTCCACCGGGAGGCATCCCCGCTACTCCGGCCGGGGCGGCCGGAGGGGGCCGGCTACCGCTCCGGGCGTAAGGGGGTTCCCGCAGAAAGCGTCGGGGGTCCCTGAGGGGCAGCGGAAGCGAGCCGCATCGGCCGCCCGTCGGGGGCCGTCAGTCCATCCAGCCGGGCGCCACCAGCGAACTCTCGTACGCGAGGACGACGAGCTGCGCGCGGTCGCGGACCCGCAGCTTCACCATGGTCCTGCTGACGTGGGTCTTCGCGGTGGCGGGGCTGACGACGAGGCGTTCGGCGATCTCCTCGTTGGAGAGCCCGGCGGCCACCAGCACCAGCACCTCGCGTTCGCGCTCGGTCAGCTCCGCCAGCCGCGCCGAGGGTTCGGGGCGCTTGGGCCGCCCGGCGTAGTCGGCGATCAGGCGCCGCGTCACCGCCGGCGACAGCAGCGCGTCGCCGCGCGCCACCACACGCACACCCTGCAGCAGGTCCTCGGGCTCGGTGTCCTTGACCAGGAACCCGCTGGCACCCGTGCGCAGCGCCTCGAAGATGTACTCGTCCAGGTCGAAGGTGGTCAGGATGACGATCCGCACCGACTCCAGCGCGGGGTCGGCGAGTATCCGCCGGGTCGCCGCCAGGCCGTCGAGCACCGGCATCCGGATGTCCATGAGGACCACATCGGGGCGCTCGGCCGCGGCCAGCCGCACGGCCTCCCGGCCGTCGGCGGCCTCGGCCACCACGGAGACGTCCTCGGCGCTGTCCAGCAGCGCGCGGAACCCGGCGCGCACCAGCGCCTGGTCGTCGGCCAGCAGAACCCTGATCACCCGCGCCGCTCCCTTCGCACCCGGTCCCCGCGGCCGCCGTCACCGCCGTTTGCGGCCGAATCCGCCGCCTCGGCCGTGGCCCCGGCCGGGGCGCCGGCGTTTGCGGTGGCGGGCAGCCGGGCCCGCACGGCGAATCCTCCGCCCGGACACGGCCCCACCGCAACGTCCCCGCCCAGGGCAGCGACCCGCTCGCGTATCCCCGTGATGCCGTTGCCGGAGGTGAAGCCGTCCGCCGAAGCGGCGCCGTCGTCGCGGACCAGCACCCGCACATCGTCGTCGCCGCAGTCCACCTCGACGGTGACGGCGGCGGCCCCGGAGTGGCGCACCGCGTTGGTCAGCGCCTCCTGCACGATGCGGTAGGCCGCGGCCTCGGCGCCCGCAGCGCCCGGTGGCGGGGCGCCGCCCCTGCGCACCACGCGCACCTCCAGTCCGGCACCGCGGGCGCCGTCGGCCAGTTCCTCGATGCGTTCCAGACCCGGCGCCGGAGCGCGCGGCGCCTGCTCGTCGACGGACCGCAGCACGTTCAGCGTCGCGCGCAGCTCCCGCAGGGTGTCCTTGCTGGTCCTCTTGATCGTGGCCAGCGCCTCCGCCGCCCGCTCGGGCTGGGAATCCATCAGGTAGAGCGCCGTGCCCGCCTGCACGTTGATCAGCGAGATGTTGTGCGCGACGGCGTCGTGCACCTCGCGGGCCAGCCGCACCCGCTCCTCCGAGGCGCGGCGCAGGAGGACCTCCTCCCGGCCGCGCGCGGCCTCGTCGGCGCGGTCGCGCTCCAGCGTCCGGTTCTCCCGTCGCCGGCGCACCACCTCGCCGGCGATCAGCACGACCAGCACCATCTCCAGCACGGCCACCGCCGAGTCCAGGCGCGGCGAACCGAAGACGACCGCCTCCCAGACGTGGATGACCAGGAACTGGGCCAGGCCCAGAGTCCAGGCCTGCCATCGGTATCCGTCGGCGGCCAGCCCGAACAGGGCGACGACTCCGGCCAGCCCGACGGCGCCGTCGGGAAAGCCCAGCGGGTAGTAGACGGTGGACGCCGCGACGGCCACCAGCGCGACGGGCACGGGAAAGCGGCTGCGCCACGCCAGCGCGGCGACCGCGGCGACCATCAGCGCCATTCCCCACGGCATCACCGCCCGCCACACGTCCGCGGTGCCGGAGGCCCCCTGGACGACCGTGAGCGAACCGATGACCACGACGGCCGCGACGGCGGCCGTCAGCGCATCGCCGCGCAGGGGCATGAGTCCAGACAGCACTCTTCGACGTTACGCTCCGGACTGCCCGCGTCCCGTCCTCCTCGGGAAGGTTCCGCGGGCGCGCGGCTACTCCGCCGGGAGTACACGGCGGCACCGCGCTGTCCGCGCCGTCCGTGCGGTCACGCCGCCTTCCGCCTCCGGCGCCGCCTGCGCCGGTCCCGCACGCCGGCGGCGTAGTCGGTGCCCATCGACGCGGCCAGGAGCACGCCGCCGACCGCGCCGATCGCCGTCATCTCCTCGCCCAGCAGGGCCATCGACAGCAGCGCCGCCGTCAGCGGCTCGGCGAGCGTGCCGACCGCGGCCCCGGCGTCGGAGGCGCGGCTCACGCCGCCGAAGTAGGCGAGGTAGGCGAACACCGTGGGGACCAGGCCCAGGTACACCAGCAGGGCCGCCGGCGCGGGCTCCAACGGGACCGCCATGCCGGCGGCCAGACCGGCGGGCAGCAGGAGCACGCCGCCGATCAGCAGCCCCAGGCCCGCGTTGGACAGGGGGTCCAGTCCGGCCACCGGCGACCGGTTGAGCAGCGTCATTACCGCGAACGTCAGCCCGGCGCCGAGCGCCAGGGCCATGCCCAGCGCGATCTCGCCTGCGCCGGCGGCGGTCGCGGGGAACCCGATCAGCAGGGCCAGTCCCGCCACGGCGAGCAGCACCGACAACGCCAGCCGGGCCTGCGGCGCGCGCCGTGCGGCCAGGCAGATCCCGGCGGCGACGAACACCGGCACGCTGCCGATCTTGACCAGGGTCGCCAGGCCGACGGGCAGCTGCGTCAGCGAGGCGAAGTAGCAGCACTGGAAGACCGCGTGCAGCAGTCCGTTGACCAGCAGGCGCACCGCCACCCCGCGAGTGCGCGGCAGCCGCCGCAGCCGCCCGGCCAGCGCGAGGCACCCGCCGATCACCGCCCCCGCGAACAGCAGCCGGTAGCAGGCGACGGCGAGCACCGTCACCCCGGCGGCCTGCAGGCTCTGGCCCGCCGGCCCGCTGGTGCCCCACAGCAGCCCGGCGGCCGCCAGCAGGGCGAATCCGCGGCGCGTGCCTTCGCCGCGGTCGGGGCCGCCCGCGGGCGGCGGGGCCGGAGGAAGCGCGCCGGCAGCGGCGGCGCGGGCGAAAGGGAGAGCGGGATCGGACACGGTCGGCGCTCCGGAGTCGACAGCGGTCGGGGGACCCGTCGGCGGGCCCGCGGCGCAGACCCGTGCGCATCCGTGCACGCCCGTGCGGCGGCGCGCCCGGTGCCGCCCCGCGGCGCGGCCCTCGGTCAGCTCCAGGGCGGGGGAGCGGCGAAGAGCCGCGTTCCACACAGCATGGCGGTGAGGCTAGCGCACCGCACCCGGTCACCGGATCACCGGGCCATCGGCGGCGCGGACGGCCGCCCGCGGATGCGATACTTCCGACGACGCCGTTCGCGGCCGTCGCGGACCGCGGCCCCGCCCCGACCGCACCCCGCAGGCGCCCTGACCCCGGCCCACGGCCGCGACGGGCGCCCGGGCGGCGGACGGACGCCGGCCCGCCGACCGCAGCCAGTCAGGAGCGACCGAAACCGCGATGAACGCCCCCTACAACCCCCACGGGCAGCCGGCGCCGCCCGACGCGCACAGCCGGCTGCTGGCCGAGCCGTTCGCCGCAGCACAGCCCCACCTGCGGATCGTCCTGACCGGCGACCCCTCGGGCCTGGGCACCGACAAGCTCGCGTACTCGGTCAACCCGCGCCTGACCGCGCTGCTGTGCTACCGGACCAACCCGCAGACCTACGAGGCCGCCGTGCTGGACGTCCGGCACGCGCGCGCATGGGGGGTCGGCAAGCAGGACCTGTGGTTCGCGGCCATGCGCAACCTTGCCTACGAGCCCTACGACCTGCAGACCTTCAACACCAGCGCCGACACCCCGGTGCACGTGGTCCACGGGATCGGCTGGCCGGGATCGTCGCATGTGATGCGGCTGGTCGACGTCGCCCAGGAGCCCATGCCCTACGGCGCGGTGGTCATGCTGCCCTCGCCCAACACCATGCTCTACGCGGTCCTGCGCAGCAAGCGCTCGGCCTCGCTGATCCCGTTCCTCTACCAGACGTTCCAGAGCCTGGTGCAGGACGGCGACCCGGTGACCGACCAGATCATCTGGTGGCGCAACGGCCGCGTCACCGGCATGGCGACCCAGCCCGACGCCGACGGCGGTGTCGGCATCCGCCAGACCCCGGAGTTCTCCTTCCTGCTGGACCACGAACTGCCCGACTGACCGGCGGGCGGGGCTCAGCGCGCGAACACGTCGTCGGGCGGGGCGGGGGAGTCGGTCGCGTCGGCGTCGCCGACCGCCTTGGCGCCGGCGACGAACCGCTCCAGGGTCGCGCCCTCCAGCAGTGCGGCCATGTCGGGGTCGCGGTGGGCGCGCCGGGCCAGCTCGGCAGTGGGCAGCGGGCTCTGGGAGCCCAGCAGCACGAAGTTGCCGAACCGGCGGCCGCGCAGCACCCCGGGGGCGGCGATCAGCGCGGTGTGGGCGAAGACGGCGGCGAGCGTGGCCGCCTGGGCGCGCACGTGGCGCAGCCGGCGGCCGTCGCCCACGTTGGCCGCGCACAGGCCGCCCGCGTCCAGCACCCTGTCGACCTCGGCGAAGAACTCCGCCGAGGTCAGGGCCGCCGGAGTCCGCGCGCCGGTGAAGACGTCGCACACGACCAGGTCGGCGCTGCCGCTGCGCCGCTGCGCCAGCCACTCCCGCGCGTCGCCGGTGGCCACCCGCAGGTCGGCGCGGCGGTCCCAGGGCAGCGACCCGCGCACCAGCTCGATCAGCCGCGGGTTGTCGTCCACGGCCCGCTGGCGCGATCCGGGCCGGGTGGTCGCCACGTAGCGGGCCAGCGTCAGCGCGCCGGCGCCCAGGTGCAGTGTCCGGACCGGGGCGCCGCCGGGAAATGCCAGGTCGATCGCGTGACCGATCCGCTGGACGTACTCGAAGTCCAGGTAGGTGGGGTCGGCCAGGTCCACGTGCGACTGCGGGGTCCCGTCGACCAGCAGCAGCCAGGAGTCGGCGCGGTCGGCGTCGCGCATCAGCTCGACCTCGGGCCGCCGCGTCTGTGCCCCGTTCCCGTGCGCCATGTGCCGACCCCGCCTGTTCGCGTCTCGCCGCCGATTCCCGGCCGCATCCCAAGGTAACGGGCGCCGCGGTGCGGCACGGAGCCCGCGGCCGCCCCCGAGGCCCCGAAGCGCTCACCGCCGGGCGTATGCCCGCACCCGCCGTGGGCGCTAGCCTGGAACTCCTCTCACCTACCGCCCGCGGCGGGCGAGGCGCGCTGTTGCGGAGCCGCCCCCGTACCCGGGTGCGGTCGGACGGCGCGCGACCCGCGGGCCCGCCCGCACGGAGCCGGAGCGGGCGGCTGAGGCGACCGGACCTGGCCGGACTAGTGACACCGATTTGAGGAGTGGCCGTGCTGCGGATGTCGACCCTGTTCCTGCGCACCCTGCGCGAGGACCCGGCGGACGCCGAGGTGCCGAGCCACCGGCTGATGGTGCGCGGAGGCTACGTCCGCCGCGCCGCGCCCGGCATCTACTCCTGGATGCCGCTGGGCAAGATCGTGCTGGACAACGTCGCGGCGGTGATCCGCGAGGAGATGGGCCGCATCGGCGGCCAGGAGATGCTGCTGCCCACGCTGCTGCCCAGCGAGTACTACGAGGCCACCGGCCGCTGGACCGAGTACGGCGACGCCCTGTTCCGGCTGCGCGACCGCAAGGGCGGCGACTACGCCCTCACCCCCACCCACGAGGAGCTGTTCACCTCGCTGGTGAAGGGCGAGTACACCTCCTACAAGGACTTCCCCGTGATCCTGTACCAGGTCCAGGAGAAGTTCCGCGACGAGGCCCGCCCGCGCGCCGGCGTACTGCGCGGGCGCGAGTTCCACATGAAGGACTCCTACTCCTTCGACCTCGACGACGAGGGCCTGCAGTACTCCTACGACCTGCACCGCCGGGCCTACATCCGCATCTTCGACCGGCTGGGGCTGCGCTACGTCGCGGTCTCGGCCCAGTCCGGCGCCATGGGCGGCTCCGCCTCGGAGGAGTTCCTGGCCGAGACCCCCACCGGCGAGGACACCTTCGTCCGCAGTACCGCCTCCGACTACGCCGCCAACGTCGAGGCCGTGAGCACCCCCGCGCCGCCCGCCGCGTCCGTTGAGGGCCTGCCGGAGGCGCAGGTGCACCACACCCCCGACACCCCCACCATCGAGACGCTGGTGGGCTTCTTCAACGCCGCGGGGCTCGGACGCACCTTCACCGCCGCCGACACGCTGAAGAACGTGCTGGTCAAGACGCGCGCTCCCGGCGCCGACGACTGGGAGGTCCTGGGCATCGGGGTGCCGGGCGACCGCGATGTCGACATGAAGCGCCTGGAGGCCGCCCTGCACCCGGCCGAGGTGCAGCTCCTGGACGACGCCGACTTCGCGGCCCACCCCTTTTTGGTCAAGGGCTACGTGGGCCCCAACGGGCTGCTCGTCAACAAGCTGCGCTACCTCGTCGACCCGCGCGTCGTCGAGGGCACCTCCTGGCTCACCGGCGCCGACAAGGCCGATCACCACGTGCTGGACCTGGTGTGCGGGCGCGACTTCGTGCCCGACGGCACGATCGAGGCGGCCGAGGTCCGCGAGGGCGACCCCTCGCCCGACGGCCGCGGCACGCTCTACTCCGCCCGCGGAATCGAGATCGGCCACATCTTCCAGCTCGGCCGCAAGTACACTGACGCCTTCGAGTTGGACGCGCTGGGCGCCGACGGCAAGCCCAAGCGCGTCACCATGGGCTCCTACGGCATCGGCGTCTCGCGCGTGGTCGCCGCCGTCGTCGAGCAGTCGCACGACGACAAGGGCATCGTGTGGCCGCGCGAGATCGCACCCGCCGACGTGCACGTGGTGGGCACCGGCAAGGGCGAGCAGATCGAGGTCGCCCTGCGCCTGGCTGAGGAGCTGGAGCAGCGCGGCGTGCGGGTGCTCGTCGACGACCGCAAGGGGGTGTCCCCGGGCGTGAAGTTCACCGACGCCGAGCTGCTGGGCGTGCCCACGAGCCTGATCGTGGGCAAGGGCCTGGCCGAGGGCAGGCTGGAGCTGCGCGACCGCGCCTCCGGCGAGCGTGCGGAGATCGCGCTGGAGGGGGCCGCGGAGCGCGTCGCCTCGGCCGTCGCGGCGGGCTGACCCCCGCCGAACGCGCACGGGGGTGCTTGACGGGTCCGTCTGTAGCGGGCGGCGCACTCGGGTGCGCCCCGCGCCCGAGGCGCGGGGGCCGTTGTTCCGGCGCGGGGCGCTGCGGCAGGAGGCGGTGCCGCTCTCACGCGGCCGGGGAAGGAACCGTGGCGGGTCGCCTGTCGACTGAGGAGAACGCTGCGGGAGCGGTGCCGGGGCGCCGCGCAGGAGGACAGCGACCCGGCAGACGCGCCCCGCCGCCTCAGCTTCCGGCTTGGGACGGCGGTGTGCCCTGCACGAAGCCCGGGAACACCGGCAGCCGGGTCCCCCACTCCATCCCGCGCAGCGTGGTGTCCTGCAGTGAGCGCAGCGCGAGGTCGCGCACCGCCGCCGCGGGCGCGGCCGCCAGTTCGAGGTAGGCCTGCGCCGCCTGGCGCTCGACCCGCTGGGCGTAGGCGTCCAGGTCGGAGTCGCGGTCGCCTTCGGGCAGCTCGTAGGCGGGCCGGCCCGGGTCGGGCGTGGCGCCGCGCTCGTTCAGCTCCACCCGCAGGGTGTCGCGCTGGGCCCGGTGCGCCTCCAGGTGCTCGTAGCACCGTTCGCGCTGCCGGCCGCCGGACCGGGCGCCGACGTAGGTGTAGGCGTACACGGCGGCGTGCTCGGCGTGCAGTGCCGCCTGGAGGGCGGGAACGGTGCCGAACTCGCCGTTCTCGGGACTCGCGGACAATCAGGCCTCCGAGAGCAGTCGAGCGTGGCCGGTCTCGCAGGCGCCGATGGACGCGACGAGCTGCGCCAGACCGGAGTCGGACAGGCGGGCGAGCTGGCGGGCGCGCGAGGCCGCCGCGCTCTGCTCGGCCACCCGCAGCCCCGACACCGGCACCGGTTCGTCGCCCACGGGAGCGGGACCGGGGCCGGGGCTCTTCTCGGTCTCCGGGGCCTCCGGTTCGCGGCCCGGCCGCTCGGGCAGCCGCTCGCGCAGCGCGGCCAGGTGGTCGCGGTGGTGTCCCAGCACCCGCTCCAGCAGGTCGACAGGGCCGTCGCCCGCGGAGACACCGGCCTCATAGCGCGCGATGAGCCTGCGCTTCTCGGTTATCACCGCGCGCAGTACGTACTCGTCGGGGCTGATCTCGCTCGGGTACCACCGGGGCCCCTGGCAGCCGCTCAGCGCCGCCGCGGCGATCCCCGCCAGCGCGCCGGCGACGACCGTACGGCGGCTGACGGCGCCGTAGTCGTTGCCCACCTTCCCTCCTCACCAGGAAGATCCCCGGACGTGCCGAGGTGAGACCGTTCGCCGTGCCAGCGGGGTGCCGCACACTGCCGGCGGCCGCGCCGGGCCGTCCGGCAGCGGTTGCCGGCGACATCCCGGACACCGGGGTGCGGATCGGTCCCCCATCCTTCCATGACCGGCGCTGTGGGTGCGCGCAGGCGCACGGGTGCAGGCGGCCCGCCGCGGGGCCGGGGCCCGAACGGAGGCGCCGAGCCGGGCGGGCGCCCGTATCCGGACGCCTCACGCACCGGCGGCCGCGCCTGCGCCGGGCGCCCCGGACGACCGATCGCGCGCCGGTGCCGCCGCGCATCGCGGCGTCCGGCGAGGACTCTGCGCTGACAAGGAGGGTTGTTCGGGCATGGGCAACCGCCGACAGTGGATACCCTTGACATCACACGACGTCGCCGCGACGTGCGGTGGACGACCGCTATAGCTGGACCGCCCCGGACATCCGTCCGCGGGCGGAATTCGCCGAGGAGGATCACCGATGGGCGCGCAGGCTCGCCACGACCGTCTCGCCGAGCTGGTCGAGCCGGTCCTGGCCGAAGTCGGCCTGGAACTGGAGGCGATCGAGGTCACCCCGGCGGGCAAGCGGCGGCTGCTGCGGGTCGTCGTCGACTCCGACGACGGCGTCGACCTCGACGCCGTGGGCGAGGTGAGCCAGGAGATCTCCGCGGCGCTCGACGGGTCCGACGCCATGGGCAAGGCGCCCTACGTGCTCGAGGTGACCTCGCCGGGTGTCGACCGCCCGCTTACCCTGCCCCGCCACTGGCGGCGTGCGCGCGGCCGCCTCGTGCGGGCCGCGACCGCCAACGGCGGCCAGGTGGAAGGGCGCGTGACCGGCGCCGACGATTCCGGTGTCACCCTGGAGGTCGACGGTCAGAACCGCTCCTATGGCTATTCTGACCTGGGGCGCGGCAAGGTCCAGGTGGAATTCCGCCGCGGATCCGACGTGGACGCGGCGGACTAGAGGGGGAGCCCCGTGGATATCGATATGAGTGTCCTACGCAGCCTTGAGCGCGAGAAGGACATCTCGGTTGACCTCGTCGTCAAGGCGATCGAGGACGCTCTGCTGATCGCCTACCACCGCCAGGAGGGAACCGAGTCCTCCGCGCGCGTCGAACTGGACCGCACGAGCGGGCACGTGACCGTATGGGCGGCCGAGACCGACGAGGGCGGCGCCGTCCTGCGCGAGTACGACGCCACGCCCACCGGGTTCGGCCGCATCGCGACCTCGACCGCCAAGCAGGTCATCCTGCAGCGCCTGCGCGACGCCGAGGACGAGCTCACGCTGGGCGAGTTCGCCGGGCGCGAGTACGAGATCGTCTCAGGCCTGATCCAGCAGGGCAAGGATCCCCGCAACGTGCTGGTGGACCTGGGCAGGGTCGAGGCGATCCTGCCGCCCCAGGAGCAGGTGCCGGGCGAGGACTACGGCCACGGCGAGCGCCTGCGCGCCTACGTGGTCCAGGTCCGCAAGGGCCACCGCGGCCCCTCGGTCACACTCTCGCGCACCCATCCCAACCTGGTGCGCAAGCTCTTCGAGCTGGAGGTGCCCGAGATCGCCGACGGCACCGTCGAGATCTCGGCCATCGCCCGCGAGGCCGGCCACCGCACCAAGATGGCGGTGCGCTCCAACAAGTCGGGAGTCAACGCCAAGGGCGCCTGCATCGGCCCGCTGGGCAGCCGTGTCCGCAACGTCATGGCCGAGCTCAACGGCGAGAAGATCGACATCATCGACCACGCCGACGACCCCGCGGTCTTCGTGGGCAACGCGCTCTCGCCCGCGCGCGTCAGCCACGTCGAGGTGCTCGACGAAGCCGAGAAGGTGGCCCGCGTCACCGTTCCCGACTACCAGCAGTCGCTGGCGATCGGCAAAGAGGGGCAGAACGCCCGCCTCGCCGCCCGGCTGACCGGTTGGCGCATCGACATCCGGTCCGACGCGGACCCCGGCGACCCCGACGAGACGTCCATCGACGCGTCGCCCGACGACGACCCCGGAAGGCCCACCGGGCACGCAGATGCGCCGACGCGCTAGACTGGGGAGCCGCGGCCGATCCCGTCCCGTACGCACGTGCGTCGGGTGCAGGTCGCGGGCAGCTCAGTCCGACCTGATGCGGCTGGTGGCCTCTTCCGGGGCCGCGGTGCCGGACCCTCCCGGGCGTATGCCCGGTCGGGGTGCGTATCTGCACGCGGATCCCGGTTGCTGGGAGTCGGCGAAGCGGCGGGGAGGCCTGGCGCGGGCGCTTCGGTCCGCGCAGGGCCTCGACACCTCGCGCGTCGACGCCCTGTTCGCCGCCGGTCCGCGCGTTGGCGACGCACCGGGATCCGGATAGGGTTGGAATGATCACGCCGCCCCAATGGTTGTAAAAACCGTACGGCGGCGGGTCTTGCCATGTCGGCATCTGCGACGTGGTCGACCCATTGTTGTGTAACGACGAGGAAGCGGGTCGAGATTGCGATGAGCGCTCGATGAGTACGCAGCGATGAGTACGTCAAGCTAGCGACGGTCCGGAACAAGCCCATGTCCCGGACCGAGTAGAGGAGAGCAGTGGCGAAGGTCCGGGTATACGAGCTCGCGAAGGAGTTCGGAGTCGAGAGCAAGGCCGTTCTGGCCAAGCTCAACGAAATGGGTGAGTTCGTTCGGTCGGCGTCATCGACCATCGAGGCGCCCGTCGTTCGTCGTCTCAAGGAAGCTTTCAACAACGGTTCCGGCGAGTCCCGCCCCCAGCAGTCCGGTGGCGGCGACCGCGCGAAGCCGCGTCCGCAGGCACCCGCGAACGGGGCCGAGGCAGGCGCCTCGCCCGCGCGCCCCGCGGCGCCCAAGCCGGGCCCCAAGCCCGGCCCGCGCCAGGAGCCTGAGCGCGGCGAGCAGGAGCCCGCGCGCGGCCAGTCCGAGCGCGCCGCCCAGGCACCGCAGTCCGGTCCGCGCTCCGGCGCGGGCGCCGGCTCCGGTCCGCCCAAGGGCGCCGCGCCCAAGCCTGGCCCCAAGCCCGGACCGCGTCCGGGCCAGTCCAAGTCCGAGAAGCCCGGCGGCGGCCGCCCCGAGCGGAGCGAGCGTTCCTCCTCCGACGGCGGAAAGGCCCCGCGCCCGGGTCCGCGTTCGACCGGGCCGCGCCCCGGCAACAACCCGTTCGCGTCGACGGCGACCGGCATGGGCTCCAAGCCCGCGCCGCGCCCGGGCCCGCGGCCCGGCCCGCAGCAGGGCGGCGGCCAGGGCGGCCAGAGCGGCGGTCAAAGCGGCGGCCAGGGCGGTGCCGGCACGCGTTCCGGCGGCGGTGACCGTGCGCCGCGTCCGGCCCCGCGCCCGGGTCCTCCCGGCGCCGGCGGTCCCCGGCCCAACCCGGCGAACGCCGGTCCCCGGCCGGGCGGTCCGCGGCCCAGCCCGATGAACATGCCCTCGTCCCGTCCGGCGCCCGCGGGCGGCGGACGCAGCGGCGGCGGTGGCGGCCG
>NZ_BAABIK010000048.1:0-26163 GCF_039542725.1 Streptomonospora halophila
GGGGGTGTGGCCCGTTTGTTCGGGTTGCGCCCCCGCCTTTTTTTATGCCCGAAAACAGCGGGCAGGTCCATCGGAGACGAACGGCTCCCGACAGAGCACTACTCCCCCGGCTCCTCCTCCGCGGCGCTCAGATACTCCTCCCAGGTCTGCCGTCCGTCAGCGTGGCCCGCCGCCAGGTTGGCGCCGCTGCGGAACGCGCCCGCGATCTCTCCCGGGAACGGGATCCTCTTCACCGGCCGCCCCCGGCCCCGGATGTGCTCGTACGACTCGGCGAGGCTTTCGATCGAGCGGACCTCGGGGCCTCCCATGTCGACCGCACGGCCCGCGGGTTCCTGACGCGCGATCCCGACGAGGCGCTCGGCCACCTCGTCGGCGGCGACCGGCTGGAACCAGAAACCCGCCGGCACGGGCACGACGGGCAGTCTGCCCGCTTGCCCGAACAGCCAGTCGAGAAGCTCGTGGAACTGAGTGGCGCGCAGAATCGTCGACGGAAGACCCGACTCCTCGATCAGCTCCTCCACCGCGAGCTTGCCTTTGTAGTAGCCCAGTGGAACGTAGTCGATGCCGACGATCGATATATAGATGAAGTGGCTTATCCCTGCCCGCGCCGCCGCGGTGATGACGTTCGCGCCGGCCGATACCTCTCCGACGGGCGAGTCGGCTACGTGTGCGCAGTGCACCACGGTGTCGACTCCCTCGAGGGCGCGGTCGAGCCCTCGGTCCGCGGCGAGGTCGCCGGTGATCCACTTGGCGCCGTCCCCCTGCGCGGGTGCCGCCCGGCGGCTGAGGACGCGGACCTCCGTGTCCTCGTCGTCCGCCAGGCGGCGGACGATGAGGCGCCCGAGCGTCCCTGTTCCGCCCGTGACCAGTGTCTGTGTCGGTTTGTTGGCCATGGCAGTGATTCTCCTCCGCAGTCGCCTGTCCGGGTCCGCCGCCGCGCCGGATCGGCGCGCCACGTTCGCCGCTTTCCGCGCGTCCGTCGCACCGCTCCCCCGGCCCTCGACCGCCGTGTTCGGCGCCTGAGCGCGCGGCCGCGATGAGCCGTCGGCCCGCCGCCGGCGGGAGGCAGGCAACGATACCCGGCTCTTCCCCCTCGCCCTACCCGCTTCGGCACAGATGTGTGTCCTCACCCTGTGAATAGGCGCAACGGACTGTTAACTCCTGGCATGGTTGTCGTTACGTCGACACGTCCAGGAAGTCCAGGAGGGATTGCGCGATGCCGCTCACCGTGGACGATGGCCGGCTGCGCGCTGCGCGGATGCACGCGCAGCTGCTCATGGGGCCGCCTGCCGCGGGCGTCGTCGGTGCGGTGCGGGGCGCGGCCGCGCTGCAGGCGCAGGACGCGCAGGCGCTGCGGTTGGCGGTTCGCGCCCGGACCTCCGGGCTGACCACCGCCGATGTGCGCAGCGCGGTGGCCGAAGAGCGGTCGATCGTGCGCACGTGGGCGATGCGCGGCACCCTGCACGCGCTGCCGGCGTCGGACGCCGGCTGGATCGTCGACCTGCTGGGCCCCGTCTTCGTGCGCAGGTTCCGCAGGCGGCGCCTCGAACTGGGCCTGGACGACGCGTTGTGCGAGCGGGCCGAGCGCGCGATCCGCGAGGTGCTCGCCGGCGGCACGTGCCTCCCCCGCGAGCGGCTGGTCGAGCAGCTGAACAAGGCCGACGTGCCCGTCCCGGCCGAAGGCCAGGCGCCCGCTCACCTGATGGCCTACGCGGCGATGCGGGGCGTGGTCTGCCGCGGTCCCGACACCGCGGGCGGCGACGGCGGCGAACCCACCTATGTCCTCATGCGCGAATGGGTCGGTGAGTGGGAGGCGCGCGATACCGGTTCGGCGCTGGCGAAGCTGGCGCGGCGGTACCTGTGGGGCTACGGACCGACTGCGCTCGAGGACTTCGCGGCCTGGTCAGGGCTGCCGGCCCCGATGGCGCGCCGCGGATGGGAACTGGTCGCATCCGAGGTCGCCGAAGTGGCCACAAGCCGCGGGCCCGCCTGGGCGCCGCGGGAGTTCGCCGAAGCGCTGCCCACCGCCGGGCCGACACCCGCCGTCCGGCTGGTCGGCGCCTTCGACGCGTGCCTTTTGGGCTACAAGGGACGCGACCTCGCTGTGCCGCAGCAGTACGGGGGGCGGATCGCGCCGGGCGGCGGGCTCGTGCATCCGGCGGTCCTGGTGGACGGTCGGGCCGTTGCGCGGTGGAGCTGGGGGCGCGGGCGCGAGTCGGTGGTCGTCGAGCCGTTCGCGCACCTGCCGGCGGAGCTGCGCGGACCGCTGGAGGCGGAGGCGGCCGACATCGGCCGATTCCTGGGCCACGGCCGGACGCGGCTGGATGTGCGGGAGGCGGCGGGGGTCCACTGACCGGGGCGTCGGCTTCGCCGATGCGGAACCGGGGCCGCCGGAGCCCTCACTGGATCGGCGCCGAACCGGCGCAGGACCGCGCCAAACCGCGCCGAATCGAGGGCGGACCGCGCCGGATCAGCCGGGCCCCGACTGCGGATCCGCAGGGGAGGATTGCCGGCACGCGCGTGCCGCACGGCCGGCGTCCGCGGCCGGACACAGTCGGCCGTGCGACGGGAGCGGGGCGGATCGGGTGCGGAACAGGTGCCACTGAGGCCTATCGGGGCCCGACACGCGCCACCGCACGCGGGAGGTAAAACCGCGCCCGCGCGTTACCGAATCAGGCTTCGAGGGGTTCGGGGCTGAGGGCTAGTCGTCGTCGGGATCGGCACCCGCGGGGGTCTCCATAAGCTGGCGCACCAGCGCCATGAACTCTTCGTCGCTCATCGCGGCCCAGTCCACACGCTCGTTCATGGTGGCCGGATTCCCCGGATTCAAGATCAATAAGCCTGAATCAGACCTTCCGCGGGCTAATTCCCGGTAAACGATTGTGGCGTGCGATGTCTGCCGAGCGCACAGGTACAAAAGAGGCCTGAGCTCGTCGCCTCCGGCCGGGTGCGGCCACCGCGGTGCGCTACGGCCGGCGGGCGTCAGAACCGGCGGTTCACCGCGCCGCGGCACTGGGGGCAGCGGCAGCGCTTGTTGTAACCGGTCAGGGTTCCGTGGGGGATGTCGGGGTCGCGTTCAGCGGTGAGGGTTGCGTCGAGCTGCTCGCCGAAGGTGGTGAGGATTCGCGCCGCGGAGAACACGCGCTGTGGGCTGACACCGAGGTCGCGCGCCGCGTCGTCGATGTGGACACCCTTGCGCAGCTTGGCTATGAGGCGCGAACGCGTCGACGGGGGAAGCTCCTCCTCGGCGTTCGCGATCAGCTGCTCGGTGTCGTCGATCGGTTGGCTCATTGAGTTCCTTCACCTGTGCACGGGTGCATGCTCCCGTCGGTCCTTCTGCATCGTACGCGGTCCCTGCGACGGTTCGGCGCAGGGCCGTGGCCGACCGTGACAGCGCGGTCACGGCGAAGAGGCGTCGAGAACAGGGCCGGAAAAAGGGGGGGAATAGGGACGGGCTCCGGCATGGTTCCACCGGTTCGGAGAGGCCGTCCCGGTCCCCCCGGACGAGGTGCGCCGTACCCGGTCAGCGACAAGACGGCGCGGTTCGGAGGGGTCATGGCCTGGCTGCTGCTCGTTCTGTCCGGTCTGTTGGAGAGCGTCTGGGCGACCGCGCTCGCCGCGTCGAACGGCTTCACCCGTTTGTGGCCGTCCGCCGTGTTCGCTGTGGCGCTCGCGCTGAGCATGTCCGGCCTCGCGCTCGCGCTGCGCTCGATCCCGGTGGGTACCGGGTACGCCGTCTGGGTCGGCATAGGCGCGGTGGGAACGGCGATCGCGGGCATGGTGTGGTTCGGGGAGGCGGCGAGTGCCGCACGGATCGTGTGCCTGCTGCTGATCGTCGGCGGGATCGTTGGGTTGAAGCTGCTGCACTGAGCCGGGGCGGGCGGGAGCAGTGGGGAGAGGGGTACCGCGCGTCTCCGCCCGGGACCCCTGCGGGCTGCGGCGAACCGGTACGGGCTGCCGCGCGTGATCGGGCGGTCGCACCGTCGCCGTCCGGGGCGTCCCGAAGACGTCCGGTCGCGGCGGCTCGGGCGGGCACTCCGTTCCTTACCGCATTCGGCTGTGCCATGGAACGCGATCCGGGCAGCACGAATCCGCGTGTCACGATCCGGTCATCGCTCGCCGGCAGTCCGCTCCGACGGCCATGCTGTCCTGCAATTTTCCCTGGTCGCACACTGTCACTTCCGAAGCGCCCGCGAGCAGGTGCGCGGCGACTTCCGCCGGCGAATAACCCGTGGTCGGACGCTGATTTCTAGAAACGCATTGCTAGAGGCTAGACCGAGTGCTTCTCTGGAGCCACGTAGCCAGTACTCAGCGTGTACGGGACGGGCGCCATGACCAGCCCCACTGTTCGCCGCCGGCGACTCTCCGCGGAATTGCGCCGCCGCCGCGTCGAAGCGGGAATGACCCTCAGCGATGTGGCCGATGTCCTCGAATGGTCTCCCGCCAAGCTCGGGCACATAGAGACCGGCATCCGGAAATGGCCGTCCGTGATGGAGGTGTCTGCGCTGCTGAAGCTGTACGGGGTCACCGGCGGCCAGCGCGAGGCCATCCTCACCATGGTCCGCGAGTCGCGGCTGCGCCCCTGGTGGACGGAGTACGAGGACGTCATCTCCTCCGCCTACGTCGGCAACGAGGCCGGAGCCGTCGCGATCGAGACCTACGGCGGGATGCTCGTGCCGGACCTGCTGCAGGTGCCCGAGTACACGGCGGCGCTCGCCCGCTCGCAGGGGCACGGCGCCCTCGGTACCGAACGCATGGTGGCCGCGTTCCTCAAGCGCCAGGAGGTGCTCGAACGCGACACCCTGGAGCGCTACCACGCGATCGTGGAGGAGGACGCGCTGCGCAGGGTGAGCGGCGACTCCGCCCTGCTGCACGCCCAACTGCGCCGCCTGATCGACCTCGGCCGCCGCCACGACCGTGTCGTCATCCGGCTGCTGCCCAGCTCCGCGGGCCTGCACCCGGGCAGCGCCGGCCCGTTCACCGTGCTGGAGTTCGACGAGGGCGAGGCGTCCCTGGCGTTCGTCGAGGCGACCCACGGCGGCGGGATCGTGGAGTCCGAGGACGGCGTCGCGGCGTGCCAAGACGTGTGGTGCCGCCTGGTCGCGGCGACCAGTACGCCCGAGGCCACAGTCACGACGCTCAACCGGCTCGCCCTGCTGACATGAGGCCCCGGCCGCATCGGGCGGGAACGCGCCGACGGGTTGCTAGTCTGCGGGGGAGACAACCCCATAAAGTTCTCTAGTGGCGCCTTCCGCACAGCGGACGGGAGCCCGGCAAGGGAGCACCCGGCCGCGCTCCCCGACCGGCGGTGGCGTACACGTCCCGTTATCACTATCCGAGACCAAGAAGGGGTGCACACCATGAAGAAGATCATCGTTCTGGTGCTGGTGGCGCTCGGTGCGTTCGCCGTCTACCGCAAGATCCAGGCGGACCGCGCCGAGCTCGACCTGTGGACCGAGGCCACGGCCGGCGACAACTAGCCGGTATCGGTCCCACCGGCCACGGCGCGGTACACGCGCCGGTGGCTACTTCGGCGTACCCGGAGTCGTGGGCGGACGTCGTCCCCTGCGGCCCCCACGCTTCTGGGACCGCCTGCGAGTGGTGCCTCCTCCACCCCGAGCGCTACGCCGGAAAAGAGCGACCGGCACTGCCCGCCACACGGTATGATCGACACTGATCAAACCGGGGCCATAGCTCAGCTGGCAGAGCGCCGGTTTTGCATACCGGAGGTCAGGGGTTCGACTCCCCTTGGCTCCACGCCTTTCCTCGCAGGTCAAGCGAGCAACAACGGCCGCCCGGGTCACGCACCCGGGCGGCCGTCGTGTGTTCGGGTGCCTTTTGCGCGTCCGGCGTTGTCGGCGGTGATCCCCTCGGTCGCCGCTCGGGCGCGCGGTGTGCCGGCCCCTCGGCTTGTGTGGCTTGCCGGTCGGAGCCGTCGGTATCGGGGCATCTCATCCGGGGGCGGGAGCAGCCGTTGAAGCGGTCGCGCGGCGCATGGGCATCGTGACCGGGCTTTGTTCGCGGTTGCGGCGAGCAGCCTCTACCCCGTGAGTCGCTGACGTGCACCGCGGGATGCACATGCTGTTGCGTCGGCGTGATCGGGACGGCGGGGGTGTGGCCAGCGGTCTGCGCTCGCGGCGTCGAAAGCGATCCTGAGCGTGCGGACGGCGCCGGGGCGCAGATGCTAGGCGGGCTGCTCGGGGCGCGCGGTAGCGGGGGCGGGGGTGTGGACGCGCGGGAGCGGGCGCGGGGCGGGGGACGTGCGCGGGCGGGGGCGGAGGGCGGTGCGCGAGCACATCCGGCAGGGGCAGGCGGGGTGCTGTGCGTTCATCATGGTCCGATTGTGGCGGCTTCCGGTGACAGTACTGATGAGTAGCCGTACCCGGATCCCCCGCATGGCCGAACGCGGTCACCAGGGAATACGGGAGCACGGCCGCGCTCGGTGCCGGGCCGGTGCCGATGATGCCGCCGGGCGCGGGCCGGGCGCCGTCGAGGAGCGGGCAGCGATCGGCACGGCCCTGCTGCTTCCCTGAAACCGCCGCGAAGCGCCGCGGCACGCCGTAGGGGCCCCGCTCCGGCTACCCGCCCCCTGCTCCTCCGCCGACGCGAACCGGGCGGTTCGCGGGTGCGTGGTTCAGGGTGGTCATCCGCCGGCGAGCGGGGCGGCGGTGCGTGCGGGTGCCGGAGCGGGGCCGCCGGGTGCGGCCGATCAGCTTTCGGCGTCGCGGACCAGGTAGGCGAGCTCGACGGAGCAGGCCGCCCCCAGGTTGCGCACGGGGCTGGTCAGGTAGAACTCGAACCGGCCGCCCCAGACCTCGCTGTCGCCCTGGCCGCGCTTCATCCAGGTCAGGTCGTGCTCAGCCGCCCAGGACCGCAGTTGGGCGTGGGCGGCGTCGAGGCGCTCGGGGTCGCCGATGTGGGACAGCAGCGCGTACTCGCCCCCCGGGATCACCCCCGGCACCACGCGTCCGTCCCCGGCCACCGGCTCGCCGATCGGCGTTCCCACTTCCAGGATGTGCTCGCGCTCGCCGCCGCCGACCACCCAGTAGCGGAAGAACGGCGGCCCCGCGGCCGGTATCCCATTGCCCCGCAGCCAGTCCCGGACCTCGGTGACGAGCGCGGCGGCCTTGCCCCACTCGCGCGTCGTCACCTTGGTCGGAATGGCCACATAAGGCTGCTCGGTAAGTACTTCGTGTCTTGGCACATCGGTCATCGGTTCCCCCCGGTTCCGCTCACCGCCACCGCCGCCGCACGGCGCCCTGCGGCCGCGGTGGCTCCGCGACTGCATCTGCTCGGGACTACGTGCCAAACTCTCCCTGTTCAGGCGGCCGATGGCCCGTAGGCACACGGCGGAATGCCCCGAGAATGCTCAGGCGGTGTTTTCGCGGAGCCGCAGGTCGCAGGCTCGGTGCCGGGGCGCCGGCGGCCGGTTCGCCCGTCCGGCGCGGCATCCGTGCCCCACCCGCGCCCGACCTGCGCCCGCGCCCCACACCCGCGCCACCACCTGCGCCCGCGCGCCCCGCCCCGCCCCGCCGTCCGGCCGGACGCATTCGTCGAACGGGCGCAACCGCACCCGGCGGACGGGCCGTAGACCGCATAGTCTGGAAACCCGAAGGGGCCCCCGAAGCCGCTGAACCAGGGAACGGTCAGGGGCTTCCCCCATACACCGCGCGCGGTCGGCGGCGCATGATGGAGGCGGGAAGTTATCCGCGGTGCCGCCGGCGGCGGCCGAGCGTCGAGGAGTGAGGGTGGCTGTGTACGAACCTCCGTCTCCACCGCCCGCGGGCGGCAGCCGGGACCCCGTCCCGCAGCGCCGCCGCAGCGGGGGCCAGGAGCTGCGGCTGACCCACGCCGACCGCGACACCGCGGTCGAGACCCTGCGGGAGTGCTACGCCGCCGGCCAGTTGGACGAGGACGAGTTCGAGGAGCGCCTCGGGCTGGCCATCAACGCCAAGTTCCCCTCCGAGCTGGAACCCCTGCTGACGGATCTGGTGCCGTCGCAGCAGCGAAAGGTCGGGCGGATCGCCTCGGACAAAGAGGACAAGGAGAAGGAGGGGCCGCGCTCCGCCTCCGACCGGATGCACGCCAGCCTGGGCCACTTCTCCGGGTACTTCACCTTCATCGGCCCCCTGCTGCTGCTGGCGACCAGCCGGGACGTCTCGCCGTTCGTCCGCAGGCACCTCACCGAGGCGCTGAACTACCAGATCACCGTCGCGGTCGCCTCGATCGCGGCGATGGCGCTGGGCTTCCTCATCCTGCCGCTCGTGCTGTGGGGCTTCATGATGCTCGGCTGGATGTTCATGCCGGCCGTCGCCGGCATCACCGCCCTGATGGGCGGCGAGATGCGCTACCTCTTCACCTGGCGTCCCGTGCGCGACAAATCCGAGCAGGGAGCCTGACCCCCCGGACCCGAGCGTGACCGCTCCCTGGCCCCGGCGCCGCGCGCCGCCGCCGCGCGCCCGCCGCTACCGGACCGCGCCGCGGTCCGGTAGGCGGCAGGAAGCAGCAGGGGCGACGCACCGAGCCGCGGCGGCCGTCTCGAACACACGAAGGCCCCGCCGACATCGCGGCGGGGCCCGTTTCGTGCGACTCGGGTGTCACCCCTGCGGTCACGGGGTTACGCGTCCGTTGAGGTCGCTCGCGGCCTGCTTGGCCCCGGAGGCCGTGGTGTCCTTCGCCTCCTGGGCGTCCTCCTTGAGCTCGGCTCCGGTGCCGGCCACCTTCTCCTTGGCGCTCTTGGCCTTGGCGGCGAGCTGGTCGCGGGTCTCGCGGACCTGTTCGCGCGCCTGGTCGAGGTTCTCCTGCCAGCGGGCGTCCTGGGCGGCCTGGCGCAGCCGGACCACGCCGTACACAGCGGCTGCACCGGCGACGGCCGCGCCGGCGATGAACAGGGTGCGCGGCACGCGGCGGCCGCCGCGGCGCGCCAGGATTCCGCTGCGCTTGGCCTTGCGGGGCTCGACCCGGCCCGCCGCGTAGCTGAGGAGGTCGGCCACGCGGGGAGCGACGGTGTCCTCGACACGGTGGGCCGCGGTCTCCAAGCGGGGCGCCGTCCATCCGCGGGCCTGGTAGAGGCGCTCGGCAGCGGTCTGCCTGGCCTGGTCGGCGTAGGGGCCGAACCGGTCGGACTGTTCGCGTGCGAGCTGCTGCAGTCGGGCCATTGCCGCCTCAGTCTCGAAGCCGCCCTTCTGGCGCTTCAGCGTTCTGGGCACGGTGACCTCCTTTTCCATTCGTCTCCGTGTGCCCCTGCCCTATGGCGGAGCACCTATGCGCGCGGTGTCGGCGACGTAGGTCACCGCCCGGGCCGCCCGTCGTGGAACCGCCTCCGTATCCAGGGACGACGCGGAGCTCGGCATTCCGATTCCGGCGTTATCCCCGTGTTATCCCAACATACTGCGGATCGGTCGGATGGCCGCATGTTCAACACGCTTACCCGCGACCTGGCCGCAGGTGGCCTCCAAAGTCCGCCGCGGGCGGCGGGCGGGCGGCGGCGTGTACGGGCGGCGCCGCGGCCGCCGGCCCCGCGCGCAGGGCCGGAACGCGGTCGGGCCACTGCGGGTAACGTGGATCGGGCAAGCGAAAACTACGGAAAGGCGTACCCAGGTGTCCGAGGTCATAGCGCGGTTGAACACCAACCAGGGGACGATCGTCGCCAAGCTCTTCGCGGAGCAGGCCCCCGAGACGGTCGAGAACTTCGTCGGACTCGCCGAGGGGACGAAGCAGTGGATCGACCCCACCACCGGCAAGCCCAGCACCGCGCCGCTGTACAACGGTACGATCTTCCACCGGGTCATCGACGGCTTCATGGTCCAGGGCGGTGACCCGCTGGGCAACGGCCGCGGCGGCCCCGGCTACAAGTTCAAGGACGAGTTCGACCCGTCGCTGAAGTTCGACCGCCCCTACCTGCTGGCGATGGCCAACGCCGGGCCCAACACCAACGGCTCGCAGTTCTTCATCACGGTGGGTACCCCCGACTGGCTGAACCGCAAGCACACCATCTTCGGCGAGGTCGTCTCGGGCACCGAGATCGTCGACACGATCTCCAAGGTCGCCACGAACGCGCAGGATCGTCCGCTGGAGGACGTCACCGTCGAGTCCGTCGAGATCGAGCGGTCCTAGGCGGCGGCTGCACCCATGGACTCCTCCCCCGTTGACGGCTCGGGACCGGGCGCCGCGGAAGTTCCCACCTGCTACCGGCACCGCGATCGCGAGACCTATCTGCGGTGCTCCCGCTGCGACCGGCCGATCTGCCCCGACTGCATCCGCGAGGCGCCAGTCGGCCAGCACTGCCCGCAGTGCGTCTCCGAGGGAAACCGGGACGTGCGGCGCTCGCGCACCGTCTTCGGCGGCCGCGTCGCCGCCCGGCCGGTCGTCACCTGGGCGCTGCTGGCCCTGATCGGTGCGGGGTTTGTGGCCCAGTTCGCCTCGCCCGGCCAGTGGCTGTCCTCCCAGTTCGGCATGAACGGCCAGGCCGTCGTGTTCGGAGGGCAGTGGTACCGGCTGGTCACCTCGGCGTTCCTGCACGTCGGGGTGATGCACCTGCTGTTCAACGGGCTGGCGCTGTACATCGTGGGCCAGCAGGTCGAGACCGCGCTCGGCCACGCGCGCTACACGGCGCTGTGGGTGCTCAGCGCCGTGGGCGGTTCCGTACTGAGCCTGCTGCTCGCGCCGGAGTCCTGGTCGGTCGGCGCCTCGGGCGCGATCTTCGGGCTGTTCGGCGCCGTGTTCGTGATCGGCCGCCGGCTGCGGCTGGACATCCGGTTCATCGTCGGACTGCTGGTGGTGAACCTGCTCATCACGTTCCTCGTGCCCAACATCGCCTGGGCCGGGCACATCGGCGGTCTGGCGGTCGGCCTGCTGCTGGGCGCCGCCTACGCCTACCTGCCGCTGGGCACCGAGAGCGCCGGTGCGGATCGGCAGCGCCGACAGGCGCTTACACACTGGCTGGCCACCGCGGGAGTCGCGGTGCTGCTGGCGGTGGTGGGGGGCGCCGGAGTGGCGCTGCTCAACGCGGGGATCGTCCTGTTGCCCGCCTGACGCGGAGGGCTTCGCCGTGTGTCTCCGGGCGGGGTGCCCGGAGACACACGGGCATACGAAATACAGCTACCCACAGCTTGTGGATAACTCTGTGGACGGCTGACTGTCCGGTTGTCGGTGAATACGCGGCGCGACGCGCCGTTCTGCACGCGGCGTCGGCCGGACGGGCCGCGGCGGTGTGTGCCTTCGCCGGAAGCGGCGAGCGGAGACGTCCGGCGCATCGCGGCGCCGGGGCCCTGCTCGCAGAGGCCGCCGCGGGACGGCGGGCCCTGCGTGCGGGCGGGTCTCCATCGGGTGGACGGTGGAGGTGGGCGGTCTCCGAAGAGCCCCGGCCACCAGGACGCTCAGCGCGTCAGTGCCAGCGCGTGCCCAGGATGAGGGCGAGGATGATCCCGCCGAAGCCGATGGCCAGGTTCCAGTTCCCCAGGTCGCTCATGTAGGGGATCATCGAGCCGGCGATGTAGTACACCGCGATCCACAGAACGCCGAGCACCATCAGCGTGACCAGCGTCGGCAGTACCCAGCGGGGACTGACCTTCGGCTTGGCGGCCGACGGCGGCGGCGTGTAAACGGCCTTCTTCTTGCGATCGCTGCGGGACTTGGGCACGGTCGCTGCTCCAAATACGAATCGGCCGGGAACTACGGATCTCGGTTCCTATCAGTCTACGCCCAACGGAGCCTCCACGGGACGTCCGCGGCGGCCGCTCTACCGGCTGGAACGCCTGCGGCCTGCGCGGAAACCGTTCCAGCCGGGCCCAGAACCCTTCGGCTCCCGACCCGGCCGGAACGGTGCACCGGCGCCCCATCGGGCGGATCAGCCCTCGTTGGGCGGCCACGGAAGCCCGCTGGGCCACCCTTCCGGCGTCTCGGACTCGCCGCCGCCCGGCGGGGTCGGGGTATCGCTCGGTGTGGGCTGCTCCGGCTCCTCGGGTTCGGTGGCCAGCACCACGGTGACCGTGGATCCGGGGTCGACCTCGGTGCCGGCACTGGGGTCCTGGCGGATCACCCGGCCCGGGTCGACGGAGTCGCTCGCCTCCTCCTGGAAGCTGGCGGTCAGCCCGGCGTCATCGAGGGCGCTCTGCGCCTCCTCCTGGGTCATGTTGGCCATGTCGGGTACGGCGACCTGCTCCGGTCCTGTGGAGATGACCAGGTCGACGGTGCTGCCGGGGTCGGCGGACTGGCCGCCGCGCGGACTGGTCCGTACCACCTGCCCCTCGGCATAGGACGCCGACGCCTCCTCGCTGGTGTCGCCGATCTCGAACCCGGCGTCCTGGAGCGCCTGCTCGGCGCTCTGCTGGTCCTGCCCGACCACGTCAGGAACCTGCTTGGAGCCCGGACCGGCGGATATCTGCAGCTCGATCTCGTTGCCGGCGGTGCTCATCTCGCCGGCGGGCGGATCGGTGCCGATCGCGTTGCCCTCTTCGACGTCGTCGCTGTTCTGCTCGTCGACGGTGACGTTGGTGAAGCCCGCCTGTTCCAGCTCCTGCTGCGCCTCGGACCTCGACATCCCCGACACATCGGGGATCTCCATGCGCTCCGCGGGCTCCTGGGTGAACAGCCAGACGGCGAAGCCCAGGGCGGCCACGACGGCGACGGCGAGCAGGATCCACAGGGCGGTGCGCCCCCCGCGGCGCTCGTCGCGGCCGTAGTAGTCGTCATCGTCGTAGTCGTCGCGCCGGTCGCGGTCGTCCACGGGCGGAAGCGCGGACGTGGCGCCCGCAGGGGCGATCGCCATCGTGCTCGCCTCGGTGGGCATGCCCTGCAGACCGCGCTGGATGTCCTGGCGCATCTCCTCGGCGGTCTGGTACCGCTGGTCGCGGTCCTTGGTCATCGCGCGCAGCGTGACCTCTTCGAGCCAGGCCGGGATCTCCGGGTCGACCTGGGAGGGCGGCACCGGCTCCTCGCGCACGTGCTGGTAGGCGATCGAGACGGGGGAGTCGCCGGTGAAGGGCGGCTGACCGGTGAGCAGCTCGTAGAGGACGCACCCGGTCGAGTAGATGTCGCTGCGAGGGTCGACCCGCTCGCCGCGGGCCTGCTCCGGCGAAAGGTACTGCGCGGTGCCGATGACCTGCGACGTCTGGGTCATTGTGGCCTGGTTGTCGTTCATCGCGCGGGCGATGCCGAAGTCCATCACCTTGGCTTCGGCCTGGCGCGTCAGCATGACGTTGGCCGGCTTGATGTCGCGGTGCACGATGCCGTTCTGGTGGCTGTACTCCAGCGCGCGCAGGATCCCGTCGGTCACCTCGGCGCAGCGCTCGGGCAGCAGCCGGCGGTCGTCGTCGAGCAGCTCCTTGAGGGTGCGGCCCTCGACGTACTCCATGATGATGAACGGGATCGCCAGCCCGTCGACCATGTCCTCGCCGGTGTCGTAGACGGCGATGATCGAGGGGTGGTTCAGTGACGCCGCCGACTGCGCCTCGCGCCGGAACCGGGTCTGGAACGTGTGGTCGCGAGCGAGATCGTGGCGCAGTGTCTTGACGGCCACCATGCGGTCCAGCCGCAGATCACGGGCGCGGTAGACCTCGGCCATGCCGCCGCGCCCGATGACTTGGTCGAGCTCGTAGCGGCCGCCGAGTAGCCGTGGCTGTGACATGTCGTGAACTGTTCCTCGTAATCCGCGCTTCGGGCGTCAGCCCCGCGCCTGGCGAGTGTCGGTCGCGTCGTTGCCGGTCAACCTGTCTCCGAGCCGCCCCCTGAGGAGTCGCCGGTATCTCCGCCGTTGCCCGTCTCAGGGGTGCTCCCGCCGTTCGCGGGCGGGGTGCCGCCGCCTCCGGGGTCGCCGGTCGAGGGCGGCTCGTCGTCGCCGGTGGGCTCGACGGGTTCGTCCGTCGCTCCGTCCCCGCCGGTGGGCTGGCTCGTCGGCTGAGTCGAGGGTGTTTCAGAAGGCTGCGACCCGTAGTCCGTCTCGTCGCCCTCGGGCGGCGGGTAGCCCTCTACGCCGGAGTCCTCGTCCGACGTCTCCTCCTGCGTGTTCGACGGCTGAGGCTCCGATGCGCTCTCCGACGTGTTCGGCTGCTGGTTGCCCACGTTGTTGCCCTCGGCCTCGGGCGTACCGAAGTAGCGGCCCGCCCAGACCACGCCGAGCACGAGGACGGCCGCGGCCGCCACGGCGGCCAGCACCAGCGGGAGGCTCGCCCGGCGCCTCGGCGACGAGGCCTCGGCAAGACTATCGTCTCCGTACCGGCCGGTCGCAGGCCCCATCCCACCGGCCTGCATCCCACCGGCCTGCGCACCCCCGGCCACGGTGGACATCGCGTCCGGCGAGGTCGTCGGGGCGACACCGGCGACCATCGTGTGCGCCGGGTCGGGCAGGTCCATGGCCGTGGTGGAGCCGCCGAGCGCGGCGTCCATGCCGTTGCGCAGGCGCTGGGCCGCGGCGGCCACATCGCCGGCCGACGCGGGCCGGGCCTCGGGCGACTTCTCCAGCAGGCGCTCCACGAGCGCGGCGGCCTGGGGCGGCACGTCGGCGGGCAGCGGAGGCGGCGGTTCGCGGGTGTGGGCCAGAGCCAGGGCCAGCGGCGTGTCGGCGGTGAAGGGCGGCTGGCCGGCCAGGCACTCGTAGGCGACCACGCCCAGCGCGTAGATGTCGGAGGCGTGGGTGGCCGGGCGGCCGGACGCCTGCTCCGGCGAGATGTACTGGGCGGTGCCCATCACCATGCCGGTCTGGGTGAGGGTGACCGACTCGTTGCCGCGGGCGATGCCGAAGTCGGTCAGCTTGACGGTGCCGTTCTCGGTGACCAGCAGGTTGCCGGGCTTGATGTCGCGGTGGACCACGCCGCGGGCGTGCGCCGCCGCCAGCGCGGCCGCCGCCTGGCCGACGATATCCAGCGTGACGCTGGGCTCCAGGCCGTCGTTGCGGCGCAGGATCGACGCCAGCGGCTCGCCCGGGACGAGCTCCATGATCAGGTAGGCGTGGCCGTCCTGTTCGCCGTAGTCGTAGACCTGGGCTATGCCGGGGTGCGACAGGCCGGCGGTGATGCGGCCCTCGGTGCGGAACCGCTCGCGCGAGGTGGGCTCGGCCATCTGCGCGGGATGCAGCAGCTTCACCGCGACCTCGCGGTTGAGCAGGGAGTCCTCGGCCCGCCAGACGGTCCCCATGCCGCCGGAGCCGATCTGCTCCTGGAGCCGGTAGCGGCCGCTGAGCACGGTGCCCGCCAGGGAGCCCGGGCCGGGGGAGCCGGCGTCGTTCTCGCTCACTCGTTGATCACAGCCTCCATCATGTCCTGCGCGATCGGAGCGGCCAGCGTTCCGCCGCTCGCCCCGCCGTGCTCGACGACCACCGCGATGGCGACCTGGGGGTCCTCGGCCGGTGCGAAGGAGATGAACCAGTTGTGTGTGGGACCGCTCGCGGTCTCGGCGGTACCGGTCTTGCCGGCGACGTGGATACCGGAGATCGCGCCGGCGGGGCCTGAAGCCTCATCGCCCTCGGTGACGCCGATCATCATCTCGGTCAGGTCGTCGGCGGTGCCGGAGCTGATGGCGTCGGGGAAGGCGACCTCGGGCTGGGCGGCCTTGACCTCCTCCAGATTGGAGTTCTGCACGGACTCGACCAGGTAGGGCTTCATGACGTCGCCGTCGTTGGCGACACCGGCGGCGACCATGGCCATCTGCAGCGGAGTGGCCTGGATGTTGGCCTGGCCGATGCCGGCACGGCCCAGGATATTGGGATCGGTCTCCACAGGTGCCGCACTCTCGGTCACTTCCAGCGGGATCTCCATCGGGCCCTGGTTGAAGCCGAACGCGGACGCCTGCTCGCTGAGCGCCTGGCCGCCGAGGTCGATCGCCCAGTTGGCCATCGACGTGTTGCAGGAGATCTCGATGGAGTGCGCCAGGGAGTCGGGGGCGCCGTCGTTGCACGGCCCGCCCCAGGCGTTGGGCAGCGGAGCACCCAGATCCAGGCTGGCCGGCGCCTCCTGCGTCGACTCCGGGGTTGCGCCGTTCTCCAGCGCGGTGGCCGCCGTGACCACCTTGAAGGTCGACCCGGGCGGGTAGACCTGGTTGAAGGCGCGGTTGAGCAGCGGCTGCTGCTCGCTGGCCTCCAGCTCGGTCCAGTTCTTGGCCGCCTGGTCGGTCTCGGTGACGCTGGCGACGCTGTTGGGGTCGAAGGTGGGCGAGGAGTAGGAGGCCAGTACCGCCCCGGTCTTGGGGTCGAGCGCGACCGCGGCCCCGTTCTTGCCCAGCGCCTGCAGCCCGTCCATGGCGGCCTGCTGCGCCTTGGCGTCGAGAGTGAGGTAGACGTCGGCGCCCTCGGGCTCCTCGCCGGTCAGCATGTCGCGGAAGTTGTTCACCGCCAGCAGCTCGTTCGAGCCGTCCAGGAACGAGTTCTCGGCCCGCTCGATGCCGGTGGCCGAGCCCGCGCGGAACGCGCCCACCACGGGGGCGTACTTCTGACCGTTCTCGTAGTGGCGCTGGTACTGCTCGCTGTCCCCGCCCACCGGCTTGGAGTAGGCGACCTCCTGGCTGCCGACGAGGATGGAGCCCCGGTGCTGAGTGAGGCTCTCGATGAACTGGCGCCGGTTGTAGGGGTGCTCGCGCAGGTGCTCGGCCTGGAACGTCTGGATCCAGGACACGTTGAGGAGCAGCACACCGAAGAGTGCCATGGTGAAGATCGCGAGGCGGCGGATTGGCTTGTTCATCGTGAGATCACCTGTGTCGCGCCTTCGTCCTGGATGGCCTGCGGGGCCGGCTTGCGTGCGTTGTTGCTCATCCGCATCAGCAGCGCCAGCATGATCCAGCTCGACAGGAGGGCGGAACCGCCCTTGGCGACGAAGGGGATGGTCGCACCCGTCATCGGGATCACCCGGGTGACGCCGCCGATGACGACGAACGTCTGGAAGGCGATCAGGAACGAGATGCCCGAGGCGAACATCTTGATGAAGAGCTCCTTGGAGGCGAGCGCGATGCGCATGCCGCGCTCGACCAGCAGGGCGAGGGCCAGCAGCATCACCATGACGCCGGCCAGCCCCAGCTCCTCTCCGAAGGCGGTGAAGATGAAGTCGTTCTGCACCTCGGGCACGTAGCCGGGCTTGCCGCCGCCCAGGCCGGTCCCCGTCATGCCGCCTTCAGCCAGCGCGAACAGGCCCTGGACGAGCTGCTGGCTGTTGCCGGAGACGTTGCAGAAGGAGTCGGGGTTGGCCATCGCCTCGTCGGTGCAGTACACGTCCGGGCGGAACGCGTCGAGCCAGGTGACCATGCGCACCCGGAAGTGCGAGACGAACGGGTAGATCAGGGCGCAGGCGCCGAAGAACGCGGTGAGCCCGATCACCAGCCAGTTGGCGCGGTGGGTGGCAACGTAGATCATCGCCAGGAATGTGCCGAACAGCATCAGCGAGGTGCCCAGGTCGTTCATCAGGATGACCAGGACGATGATGCAGAAGCCCCACATGACGGCCATCGGCGCGGTGTCGCGGGCCCGCGGGAGGTCCAGCACCTTCAGCGGACCGATCTTGACCTGTCGCGAGGCCAGGGCGAGCACGTCGCGCTTGGTGACCATGTAGCCGGCCAGGAACACGACCAGGGCGATCTTGGCGAACTCCGAGGGCTGCAGCGTCGTGACCCCGAGGTCGACCCACTGGCGGGCGCCGTTGATCGTCTGGCCGATGCCCGGGATGAGCGGCATGAGCAGCAGAACCACCGCGCCCAGCGCCATGATGTAGGGATAGCGCTGCAGGGTGCGGGGCTCTTTGAGGAAGAAGACGATCGCCGCGAACACGGCCATGCTGGCCGCCGTGAGGATCAGCTGGTCCAGCGCACTGCCCTTGCTGGTGTCGCCGGTGGCCTCGAACAGGCGCCAGAGCATGGCGATGCCCAGGCCGTTGAGCAGGGTCGCCAGCGGCAGCAGCAGCGGGTCCGACCACGGCGCGAAAAAGCGGATGAAGAAGTGCGCGAGGAGCGCCAGGCCGCCGAAGAGCACGCCGAAGACGAACAGGCTGGCCGGCATCTCCCCGTTGCGGGTGAGGCCGGCCTCGATCATCGCGAACAGCGTCGTGCCGACCGCGATCAGCGTCATCACCAGTTCGGCGTTGCGCCGCTTGACCGGTGGCAGCTGCGTAGGGGCCTCGGTCGCCAACTCACTCCCCTCCTGTTGAGTTCTCGACGGCGTCGCCGCTCAGCGTGTTCTGCGCGGTGCCGCGGTTCTGCTGCTGGGACTCCTGGCCGTCCTGGCCCTGCTGTCCGGAGTCGCCGGACTCGAGCCCGCAGGACTCGGGGTCGGAGGCGCAGGCGTCCGCCTGCTCGCGCAGTTCGCTGATGCGGCCGTCGACGTCGCCGCGGTCGAGGGGGATGGTGGCGTTGACGGAGCTGCGCTGGTTCTCGGGCAGCCCGTCGAGGGGGATGTCGGTCTTCTGGATCTGCTCGGCCAGTTCGTAGCCGGCGACGTCGGTGTTGAGGCCCTGGTAGACGGCGACGGTGGACCCGTCCTCCGAGGGGCCGATGAAGTACTGGTTGCTCAGGTACTGCGAGCCGAAGTAGAAGCCGGCCGCGGCGATCGCGACGACGATGACCAGGAACGTGACGACCATCGGCCACCACCGGCGGGTGCGCCGCTCGGGCCCGGGCTCGGGGGCGGCGGCCTCGCGGACGTCCTCGGCGGGCGGGATGCGGTCCATCTCGGCGGTGTCGCCGGCGGAGCGGTTCAGTCCCTGGGCGCGGCCGGCCGGGGTGTCGGGGGTCATCACCGGCTCGCGGCGCTGGTCGGCGGCGCCGACGACCGCGGGCTCCTGAGTGGGGCCGCCGGGGTCGGTGGCGGTGTCGATGACGTCGGCGACCACGGCCGTGATGTTGTCGGGCCCGCCGCCCCGGTTGGCCAGGTCGATCAGCCGGCGCGCGGCGGCGTCGGGGTTCGGCTCCGACTCCAGCGTCTGGCGGATGGTGTCGGTGCTGACGACACCGGACAGGCCGTCGGAGCACAGCAGGTAGCGGTCGCCGACGCGGGCCTCGCTGACGGACACATCGGGGTCGACCTGGCTGCGGCCGTCGAGCGCGCGCAGCAGCAGGGAGCGCTGGGGGTGGGTGGCGACCTCGTCCTCGGTGATCTTGCCTTCGTCGACGAGGGTCTGCACCAGGGTGTGGTCGTGCGTGATCTGGCCGAACTCCTCGCCGCGCAGCAGGTAGGCGCGGGAGTCGCCGACGTGGATCATGGCGACGCGAGCCCCCGACCAGAGCATGGCCGTTAGGGTTGTGCCCATGTTCTCCAGGCGGGGCTCGTCCTTCACCCGCTGGGCGAGGGTGGAGTTGGCGTTCTCGACCGCCTGCTGGAGGGAGCCGACCATCTCGTCGGTGGTGGGGACGTCCTCGTCCAGCGCCCGCAGAGTCGAGACGGCGATGGCGCTGGCGATCTCGCCGCCGGCATGACCGCCCATTCCGTCGGCGACCGCGAGGAGGTACGGGCCGGCGTAGGCGGAGTCTTCGTTGCCTTCGCGGAGGCATCCTACGTCGGAGTACGCCGCGTATCGGAGAGCGATTGTCATTTGCGCAGTTCCAGGACGGTTTTGCCGATGCGGATGGGTTGTCCGACCGTAATGGGCTGAGGGCGGGTCAGCCGCTGCTGACCGAGGTAGGTGCCGTTCGTCGACCCGAGGTCCTCGACGATCCAGCGGCCCTGGTCGGAGAAGATGCGGGCGTGCCGACCGGACGCGTAGTCGTCGTTGATGACGAGTGTGGCGTCGTTGGCCCGGCCGATGACGATCGGCTGTGACGTGAGGTTGAGCGAGGTGCCGGCGAGCGGTCCCTTGGTCACGACCAGGGCGCGCGGCTCGTTGCGGCGGCCCTTGGGGGCGCGGGCCGGCCGTGCGGGGCCGGAGGACCGGCCCTCCTCGCTGCGTTTGCTGCGCTTGGACTTGCTCTTGGCGGGGCCGAGGAGGTCGGTGCGGATGACGCCGACCGCCATGATCACGAACAGCCACAGCACGCAGAGGAACGTGATCCTGATCAGCATGAGGGTCAAGTCGGACATTGAACTGCTCTTCAGCCCCTGTCGTGCTCCGGCGAGGTGGCGATCATCGGAGCCGCCACCGCGTCTAGTCGGCGTCGGACCCTAGGAGATCGTGGCGGAAAAGCCGAACGAACTCAATGGAAGGGGATCCTAGGGGCCGTCGCCGGTGATTCGGCCGCCGCCCGCCTCGCCAGCGGGTGGCGTCTGTTTGGGTGGAGACCTCTCACCGTCTGAGACGCGGCGAGAGTCCGTTTGGTTGCGGGCGTTCGGGCCGGGGGAAGCCCGAACGGGGGTCGAGGTGGCGGTTGTCGTGTCAGTCGCGGCGGAAGGTCATGGTGGTGCGGCCCAGGCTGACGCGGCTGCCGTCGATCAGTCGAGCGCGCTTGACCTGCTCGCCGTTGACGAAGGTGCCGTTGGTCGAGCCGAGGTCGACGAGGACCGCTTCGTCGCCCTCCACGCGGATCTCGGCATGGTGGCGGGATACGCCGTTGTCCACCAGGCGCAGGTGGCAGTCGGTGCCCCGGCCCAGCAGGGTCACCTGGGTGTTCAGCACGAACGACTGCTGCATGCCGTGGCTCTCGACCGAGCCCTCGGCGGTCGCGCCGCCCGGCGAGATCAGCAGGCGCGGCTGGCCCTGGACATCGGCGGAGCTGCGCGGCTGGTCGCTGACCGGCTGGCGGATCTCGCCGCTCTCGACGGTGGAGCCGCGGATCACCCCGGAGCGGATGCGGAAGCGGCCGATCTGCAGGTCGGCCTCCGCCTTGAAGTGCACCCGCACGGGGCCAACGAAGGAGTACCCCTGCTCGGTCGCGTAGTCGCGCGCGAGTTTTGCCAGCTCCTGCCCGATCGTGTCGGCCAGGGCGTCCATCTGTTCGGCGTCCTCGCCTGAGAGCTCCACGACGAAGTCGTTCGGCACCAGGGTCCGGCCCTGGGCGACGATTGCGGCGCGCTCGTCCATCTCCCGCTGGACGGCGCTGGCGATCTCGACCGGTTCGAGCTTCGACTTGAAGGCCCGAGCGAAGGTGCCTTCGATCATGCCTCCAAGCCTGCGCTCGAAGCGTTGGAGCACTCCCACGAGGTACCTCCCTTACTCCACTCCGGATGTACTGACGATCGTAACCGGGTAACAGCACCCTTGGACTCACGCGCGCCATCCGGAGGGCGATCCGGTAGGGCACGGCGTCCCGCCGTTTCGCGGGGTGGAGTGCCGCGAGGGAGGAGGGAAAGCGTGCACAGACCACCCGGCGTCCGTGCTAATCTTGTTTCCGTCGCCGAGCGGAGACGGAACCGGACCCCCAGGTCGGAATCGGCCCCGGCGAACCCACTCTATATGTGTGCAATCATATATGTGTCACTCGGGCGGGTGGCGGAACGGTAGACGCGCACGGTTCAGGTCCGTGTGTCCGAAAGGATGTGAGGGTTCAAATCCCTCCTCGCCCACCAGCAGACGGGCCCTGCCGCACCAGGCGGCGGGGCCCGTCTCTTTTTCGGTCCCGGGTCCGCCCGTTGCCGCTCTCCTCCCCCGCTCGGCGTGTGCGCAAGCGGGGCCGGATGCGGCCCGCCTGACCGCGCGCAGGCGCCCGCACCGCCGTGCGGTGCGGGCGGCCGGGCGCGGCGGCCTTCGCGCGGTCAGGGCGCGAGCACGGCGCCCAGGTCGTCGTAGCGCTCCATCTCGCAGCCGTCGGTCCTGGTGACCTCGGTGTCGATCCGGGTGTCGCCGACGTGGCCGGTGATCCGGGCGACCTGCGGGCCGCCGTAGACGAAGGTGCACGGGGTGTTCTCGGGGACCTCCTCGAACGCCTCGGCGCCGCCCGCCTCGGCGAGATCGGCACAGGCCTCCTCGGGGGCCGGATGGTCTCCGCCCGCCGGACCGCAGGTGAGCCGCCATTCGCGCGGCTCCGCCGGCGACGGGCTGGGCACCGGGGAGGGGTCGGCCGCGCCGCTGGGCTCGGCGCTTGCGTCGGAGGATATGTCGATAGTGAGTTCGGTCTCAGGCTGGGGGCCTTGATCGCCGGACGGAGAGGTCGCCGCGCCGCTCGGAGTCGCCTCCGGCGGCGTGCGGACCTCGGACGCACCGCAACCCGCCGCGAAGACGAGGGCGAGCAGGGCGGCCGATGCCGGCGCGGCCGCTGTAACAGGTGGGCGCATACCCTGTTCGACGTGGCGGGGCCCCGTCGGGTTCCCTCGGTCACGCCCGCGCCACGCACTGTCGCCGCGCTGCGGGCGCGGATCCCATCGGCTTCCGTGGGCTTCCACCCGAGCTCCGCCGCACCGCCCGGTATCCCCGGGACCCGGGCCGGAGGAGGCGGACCGCGCCCGCGCAGCCGCATGAGCAAAGTCGAGGAGTATCCGGTGTTCGCTGAGAGTGTCCCCGTGGTCGAGGTCGGTTCGGTGCCGCCCGACGGCTACCTGCTCGACGTCCGCGAGGACGACGAGTGGGCGGCGGGCCACGCGCCCGACGCCGTGCACGTCCCCCTGAGCAGGCTGGCCGAGCTGGCCGGCGAGGTCCCGCAGGACCGGCAGGTCTATGTGGTGTGCCGGGTCGGCGGGCGCTCGGCGCAGGCCGTCCAGGCGCTGAACCAGGCCGGCTGGCAGGCGGCCAACGTCGCCGGCGGCATGCAGGCCTGGGCGCTGTCCGGGCGGGCGATGGTCAGCGAGACCGGGGAGGCGCCGCGCGTGGCCTGATCCGGACGCGCCGCACCTGAGCACGGACCGCGCCGCGCACCGCCGTCCGCCCACCCGAATTTTGGGGAATGGCGAACCGCTCGGGCGGGCGCGGGTGGCACTATGTCGAGGTGGCTCCCGATCACTTCGCCCCCAGCGCCGACGCCGTCCTGGCGTGCGCCGCCGACGCGATCGTGGCCGTGGACACCGACCTTCGTGTCGTGCTGTGGAACCCCGCCGCCGAGCGCATGTTCGGCTGGACCTCCGCCGAGGTGGCCGGGCGCCCCCTGCCGATCGTGCCCGACGAGCTGACGGCTGAGCACCACGCCATCCTGGAACGGGTGCGCGCCGGCGGCCCCGTCTCCATCGTCAGCCGCCGGCTGCGCCGCGACGGCAGCGTCGTCGACGTGCGGATCGACAGCAGCTCCCTGCTGGACGGGCGGGGCAGGCCCGCGGGCTGGATCAGTGTCTTCCACACCTACGAGGAGATCGGCGCGGTCCAGAGCCACATGACCGAGCGGGCCCGCCTGGTGCGCCGGCTCACCGACGTGGTCGCCGACATCAACGCCGACCTCGACCTCGACGCGGTGCTGGACCGCATCGCCCACAGCCTGACCGAGCTCACGGGCGCCGACGCCGGCGGGTTCGCGCTGATCGAGGACGACCAGCTGCGGCTGGTCAGCCTGACCCAGCTCTCCGACCACCTGCGCGGCTACCAGGCGCCCCTGGAGTCCAGCCTGTTCGGCGAGCTGCTGCGCAGCGGCAAGACCGTCCTGCTCGCCACCGACGACACCCGGAGCCTGGACGACCTCATCTGGGCCGACCTCGAAGGCCTGCACACGATCGCGCTCGGCGTCTCCAACGTGCAGGGCAGGCCCTACGGCGCGCTGTACGCGCTTTACAGCAGGCGCAAGGTGGGCCACGTCGAGCTCGAACTGCTGGAGCTGCTCGCGGCGCACGCCGGGGTGGCGCTGGGCAACGCCATGGCCTACCGCGAGATCGTGCGCCAGCGCGCCCACGAGCACGCCGTCGTCGACTCCAGCGCCGACGGCATCGCGGTGCTGGGCGCCAGCGGCCTGGTACGCAAGTGGAACCGCTCGGCCGCGGAGCTGACCGGCTACGCCATGGCCGATGCGGTGGGCCGACACCCGCCGTTCCCGCTGCCGGCCCGCCAGGGCGAGAACATCCGGCACCGCCTGGACAACGGCCGGTGGCTGGAGATCCTCATCACCGACATCCCCGAGACCGGCGAGCGCGTGGTGGACTTCCGCGACATCACCGAGGCCAAGGCGCTGGAGGAGGAGAAGGACCTCTTCCTGGCCACCGCCGGGCACGAGCTGCGCACCCCCATCACCGTGGTGCAGGGCTTCGCCAGCACCCTGGTGCGGCGCTGGGAGCAGCTCGACGACGAGGCGCGCCGCAGCGCCGTCGACACCATCGCCGAGCGTTCGGGGACGCTCGCGCAGCTGGTCGAGAACCTGCTGCTGGGATCGGACGCACGCGAGGCCGAGCTGAAGACCGGCAACGCCCCCTTCGACCTGGAGCGGCTGCTGCGCGACTGCGCGACCGCCTTCCAGCCCTTCTCCACCCGGCACACGCTGGAGCTGGAGCTGCCCGATCTGATGCCGTTCGCCGTCGGCGACGCCGCGGCCACCGACGTCGTCATCGGCCAACTTCTGGAGAACGCGTTCAAGTACTCGCCCGAGGGCGGGCGCATCGTGCTGCGCGCGGCCGTCGAGGGCCACTGCGTGGCGATGAGCGTCGAGGACGAGGGGGTCGGCGTCCAGCCGGGCGACGAGGAGCGCATCTTCGGGCGGTTCGTGCAGGGCGAGGCGGGCGACCGCCGCAGGTTCGGCGGGATCGGGCTGGGGCTGTACATCGCCCGCCGGCTGGCCCGCGCCCAGGGCGGCGAGGTCACGGCTCAGGCCCTCGACGGCCATGGCACGCGGATGAGATTCACATTACGTTCCGCGCAGGTCGGCGGGCCCGGCGAGCCCGAAAACCCGGGCCAGTGACCGTTTCGCGCGGCCGGAGGCCGCGACCGTTCGCCGGCCGGTAGGAGCCGCCCGGCAGACGAGCGGCGACGACGTGTTTCCGATGTGGGCGAACGGGGCATTTCGGCCCTGGCAGAGTCGCATGGCCGGGACTTTGCCGCGCACCGACCAAGTGAATAAGGGTTGGATTGAGGTCGGGACGTGGGCGGCAGGCTCGTGCTCCCGCCGCTTGCTGGGCTACACCGGACGCGCGGGAGTGTGCGCGTCGGGGAACGGGAGAAGGACGTGTCACGAGTTGTACTGCTGCCGCACGCGGCGTCGAGTGTGACGAGCGCGCGCCGGCGGCTCTGCTCTGATCTGCGGGCCTGCGGAGTCGACAACACCAAGGTCGACGACGCGGCCATCGTCCTGAGTGAACTGCTGAGCAACGCCCTGCGCCACGCCTCCTGCCTGCCCGACCCCTTCCCTCCGGGATGCGTCGAGGTGAGCTGGGAGCTCGGCGACGCCTCCGCGGGCGGCGCGCGCAGCGGCTGGCTGGAGGTCACGGTGCGCGACGGCGGCGCCCAGACCCTCCCGCGGCTGGCCCGCCCCTCCTTGTCGGGCCTCGGCGGGCGCGGCCTGGGCATCGTGGAGCACATCGCCGCCAAGTGGGGCACCGAGGTCGACGACCGGGTCACCACCGTCTGGGCCGTGCTCGAGGCGGCGCCGGAGCAGCCGGAACCGCGCGCCGGCGAACCGCCCGAGCGCGCGTCGGGGTCTGCCGGCGCCGCGCCCGCTCCGCACAGCGCGGGCCGCGCGGGCGAGCGGATATCGGCGGTGCCTCCGCAGCAGGCCGCCCGCGCCTGAGCGGCGCTCGGCGCGCGGGGCCGGACCGGCCCGTGTAGCCCGTGAGCGGGGTCTTCTCGCAGCGTGACCGGCGTGTGTGCGACGGCTGCCGTACCTCCCGCGGAACGTTCCCGATGTCCGAAACGCCGTCGCCGATGTGGCCTGTACTCCCCGTGGGCGCTACAGTCTCGACTGTGGAGTTGAAGATCTCGAGTCAGTCTCAAGGCGATAGCGCCGTCGTCACTGTTCGTGGCGAGATTGACCTCTATACGGCACCGCAGCTGCAGAGCGGGCTCGTCAACGCGCTGGAGGACGGTGCGCGGCGACTCCTGGTCGACATGTCGCGGGTGGAGTTCTGCGACTCGACCGGGATGAGCGTCCTGCTGTCGGGAATGAAGCGCGCACGCGCGAAGGAGGGCGACCTCGTCCTGGTCGCGCCCAAGCCCGCCGTCCGCAAGATCCTGGAGGTCACCGGGCTCGACGCCGTCTTCGCCGTCGAGGACTCCACCGACGCCCTTCCCCTGGCGGCCGAGTCCAGCCCTACGGCGTAGGCCGTGCCCGGTGGACCGCCGCCCTGCCGCACAGCCGCTGGGGGCGGTCGGCGACGGGCGGGCCGCGGGCCCTCGCCGCGCTCTGCGAGGCGCTGACCCCGGTCCCGACGCCGGGCGCGGCGCAGGCTGCCGATCAGGGGCGCGCCCGCGGCGGCGCCCGCGT